>JBFGAX010000070.1:0-14849 GCA_041567895.1 Acidimicrobiia bacterium | reverse complement strand
GCCTGTGTGGCGACTCGAAAGTTCTCGAGGGCGGCTCTGCGGGTCTCGCCGGTGTCGGATGAGTTGATTCCCGCGACCATACCGTTGGCCGCCGACAGAATCGAGTCGGCGCCGCTCAACAAGTTGGCGTGGGCCTCCGCAATGCCAGGAATCTGCTCGACTGGTACCGGCAGCTCAGCTAGCTCATTAGCCAACAAGCCAGCTTCAGCAGCGAGATCCGTGAGGGCTGTTCGTGTGTCGCTGAATCCGACGCCGGTGTTTTCCCGGTCGTCCCAGTTGGCGTTGATCGTATTTGCACCGTCGAGCATTCCACGAACCTGGGTGTTTTTCGCGGCAATCGCTTCGAGATAGGCGATGACGGCGGGATCGACCGGAACCGCCGTGGTGGTAGTGGATCCGGGGGCGCTGGTGGTGGTCGTGGTCGAATCGCCCGGTTCAGCGCCAATGACCCCGGTCTCTGCAGGTCCGAGGCCGTTCACGAATATCCACGTGAAAAGAACCATGCCGACGACGACGATGGGCAAGATCCATCGACCGTGCTTGGGGTCTGTGCTTCGGCTAGCCATGACGGGAGAGGGTAGTGGACAGACCCTTCTAGAACGTTGAGCGTTTAGGCTCCGGATGTGGAACTCAACTCATCGACAGCGCTGGTAACGGGTGGCGGACACCGGGTCGGCAAAGCGATCGTTTTGGCATTGGCGGAAGCCGGGATGAACATCGCCCTTCACTACCACAGCTCGAGCCAAGAAGCCGAAACGACTGCCACCGAAGCGCGAGAACTCGGTGCCGAGGTCGTGCTTGTCAAGGGAGATCTCTCCAGGCCCGAGACCGCCGAACAGGTCGTGCGTGACGCTTCGGCGGCGGGACCGGTGCACGTCCTCGTCAATAGCGCTGCCGGTTTCGGGGAGGGTGGTCTGCGCGATCTCGATGTCGACGGGTTTGAGAGGTCCATGGCACTCAATCTGATGGCTCCCGTGTTGTTGATGCGAGGGTTCGCCCGGTCACTTCCGGACAACGAACAGGGCGCCATCATCAATATCACCGACTGGAAAGTCGAACGACCGTATACGTCACCGCCCCGGTTCGCGTACACCGTTTCCAAGGGAGCGCTGATCACCGCGACCAGGGTCGCCGCAATTGAGCTGGCGCCTGCGATCAGGGTCAACGCCGTTGCCCTCGGGGTCATCTTGCCGCCACCTGATGAAGGGCCGGAGTATGCCGAGAAGCTGGGTTCGCGCTTGCCGCTCAAACGCGTAGGTGGGACGGAGCCGGTCACCGAGGCGGTGCTGATGCTGGCACGCAACGATTTTGTGACAGGAGAAGTGATACGGATCGACGGCGGCGCCCACCTGGCCTGAGGTTCCCGCTCACGTAAGGTCCGCGCAGTCGGTAGCCTCACCCAATGATCGACCGAATCCATATCCGGGATCTCGTGGTGCGCGGCATCGTTGGGATAAATCCCGACGAGCGCATCAATCCTCAGGAGATTGTCGTCAACGTCACGATGTGGGCTGACACACAAGCGGCCGCCAAGTCGGACGATATTTACGACGCGATCAACTATGCCTCTATTTCCCAGGCGATCCGGGCCCATGTGAGTGAGCCGAAGGCCGACGAAGCTCCGCTACTCATCGAGCGCATGGCGGCGGAGTTGGTCGCGCTTGTGTTCGATGTGGATCCGCGGATTCGTGAAGTCGAACTGTCTGTCGCCAAGACCGAAGCCGTGACTGCGGTGCGGGCCGTCGACGTGACGATCAGGCGTTCCAGGGAGGAAGTGCTGGGAGGATGACGAGAGCGCTGGTTTCCCTCGGAAGCAACATAAACCCGAGGTACTTCCTTGAACGAAGTGCCTTTCAGTTGAGGTTGCTGGATGGAGTAAAGTCGGTACGATTCAGCAGGGTGCTTCGCAGCTCTCCGGTCGGCACCCGCGGTCCCGAATTCCTCAACGCCGCTGCTCTCGTGGAATATGAGCATGAGGTACCTGCGGCTGATATCGCGTTGGCCCTGTCCGGAATAGAAGCGAGGCTCGGGCGGGTTAGAACCGAAGACAAAAACGCTGCGAGGACGATCGACCTGGACCTGGTCATGATCGAAGGTCATCAACCGCATGGGACGGATCTGGTCACCTATGCGTTCGTCTCGGCCCCCTGTGCCGAACTCGCGCCGGACTGGACGATTCCCGGAGACGGGCGCACAATCAAGGAGATTTCGATGGATCACGACTACGGCGGACTCACGACCGAGGACCTCGAATTGAACGAGGATGAGATCTTTGATCCCGAATACGAGGAACTTGTGCGCAAGATGCTCGCCCATCTCGGCGAGGACCCTGATCGTGAGGGACTGGTGAAGACACCACTTCGCGTCGCGAAGGCGATGCGGTATCTGACCCGTGGCTACCACCAGGATGTCAAGGAAGTCATCAACTCGGCCATGTTCGAGTCCGATGCCGAGGACATGGTGCTGCTACGCAACATCGAGTTCTACTCTATGTGCGAGCATCACCTCCTTCCTTTCTACGGCAAAGCTCACGTTGCGTACATTCCCGATGGGCATGTGATCGGATTGTCCAAATTGGCTCGAATAACCGACGTCTTCTCTCGACGCCTGCAGATCCAGGAGCGCCTCACCAACCAGATCGCAGACTCCCTGATGGAGAGTCTGGAGCCCAAGGGCGTGGCAGTGGCCATGGAGGGCGTCCATCTCTGCATGCTGATGCGCGGTGTCGAAAAACAAACGTCATCGATGGTCACCTCAGCCGTCAGGGGTTCATTCCGCACAGACGCTCGCACCAGAGCCGAATTCATGGGCTTTATCTACGAATAGAAAGGCCCGATCGACCGGGATTCGCCCTGGCTGGTCTCGTTACAATCATGATTGACGTTGGCGGAGGTAGCCGGCTGGAGCTTCTTTGGCTCGAGCCGAATCGTGCCGATAGATATACCTGTGTCGAGCACAAACAATCACGCACAGAGTGACAGAGAAGGACCGTTCATGGTTGGCGGGGTACGTACAGAGCGATTCGATCACGAACGGTGGGATTTGTGACGTTCTATGAACGCTTCGGCAAGCTCATCTTCGATCGCGTGGTTGGTATTGCTCTGGCGATCGTAACGGCGCCTGTTCTCGTCGGCCTGATGGGTGTCAGCTTCATCGCCTTTCGTTCGTGGCCGATCGAGCGCATCGAGTCGGTAGGCAAGAACAACGAGCACTTCATGTTGTACAAGCTCCGCACGGTTGACAGCGATCTTGCCGAACGCGGGCGGCGCCGACGGCTTGGCAATCTGCTACGTGAGTGGAGTCTCGATGAGTTTCCTCAGTTTTGGAACGTGGTCTTTGGCTCGATGAGCCTCGTCGGCCCCAGGCCGATGAGCCCTGAGGCTGCGGCGAATCTGGAGGAGTGGCAGCAACAGCGACATACGGTGAAACCGGGAGTGACGGGAATCTGGCAGGTTGAGTCGAGGGGCGATGGGCGTGTTCTCGAATACAACACGCATATCGACGTGCAGTACCTCGACCAAATCTCCTTCTGGGGAGATGTCAAAATCCTTCTTGCGTCGATTTTCGCTGTGATGCGATATCACGAAGGCGACGACGGAGAGCGGGAGCTGACGCACAAGACCCTGCGAAGAATGATCCCGTTTGATGTGATCGCGTGGGCCGCGGCCATCATGTTCGCGGTGTACGCCCGGCCCACGTTTGTTTGGCCGCAGATCTCGCTCATCGGTGCAATCGCGACATCCATCGGTGCCGGGTTGCTCCACATCGGCTGGAGCTACTTCACAGGGGTTTATAGCGGACTGCATCGGCCCGGATCTCGTGAAGACGCCGGGAGGCTCGCATTTACCTCCGGTGCAACCACAGCCACGCTCTTGCTGCTGTTCACCTTGTTTCCTTTGGTCCGTGGCATCCCCCGGAGCGCGCTTCTCGCAGCGGGTGCATATCAGCTGGTTGCCGGCTACGGAATGAGATTCTTCACAAGAGCCGACATCGATTTCCAACGCGGCCAGACCGGGTCAAAACGCCTGCTCATCTTTGGTGCAAACGAGCTCAGCTTCGAAACCGTCCGCGCACTGAGGCGTGGGCAGTCAAACGAATGGCTGCCTGTCGCCTTTCTCGACGAAGATGAGATTTTGCATCGACAGCGGAGGATGGGACTTCCCGTCGTTGGCGGTCTCGCTGGACTCGAGGCAGCGACGCGCCGGTACGCAGCAGAGGCCTTGTTGATCTCGGTGCCCGGATTGGACTCCGGCACCAGAAGCAAGGTCGCGGATGCGGCTCAAGCCATCGGACTCGACGTTCGTATCCTCCCGGACGCCGCAGAAATGATCGACGGCGCGAGCCCCGAACTTCGCCAGATCAGTTTGTCGGATTTTCTCGCCCGGGATGAGATCAACCTCGATCTGGAAGCAATCTCTGGCTACATCACAGGAAAGAGGGTCCTCGTCACCGGCGCCGGCGGTTCCATCGGGTCCGTTCTCTGTGAGGTTCTCTCGCGATTCAAGCCTGCTGAACTCATCAAGTTGGATCACGACGAGAACGCGCTTCAAGCGTTGCAACTGACCCTCGACGGTATCGGTCTTCTTCAAGATCCGAGCTTTGTTCTCGGTGATATACGCGATGAGAGCCGAATGCAGCAGATCTTCGCAGAGACCCGACCCGAGGTCGTGTTTCACACGGCCGCACACAAGCATGTCAGCTTTCTGGAGGCTTACCCGGACGAGGCCGTTCAAAACAACGTGTATGGAACGCTGAACGTCTTACGCGCAGCTGCCGCAGTGGGCGTCTCGCAATTTGTAAACGTATCAACTGACAAAGCCGCAGACCCGGTAAATGTCCTCGGAATCACAAAGCGGATCGGAGAGCGATTGACTGCGTACTTCGCCGGCAGTGAGCCGGGAATGTACATCTCTGTGAGATTCGGAAACGTACTCGGCTCAAAGGGCTCGGTTGTTCCGACGTTCCGGCGACAAATTGAAGCGGGAGGCCCGGTTACGGTGACCGATGCCGGAGTGATGCGCTACTTCATGACGATCGAGGAGTCTTGCCAACTGGTTGTTCAGGCAGGCGCCATTGGCGGCGAAGGCGACGTTCTCGTGCTTGACATGGGTGAGCCGGTGAAAGTGGTTGACCTGGCACGACGACTGTGGGTTCAGCTGCGACCTGGCACCGAGCCTCAAATACGGTACACCGGCCTTCGGCCGGGTGAGAAACTCACCGAGGTGCTGAGTGGACCTGCGGAACTACTCAAGGACAAGCCGCACGATCTCATCGATCGGTTTGCTGTCGACTTGCTCGATCCGGACGATATCGGATTAGCCATGACGGAGTACGGTCTCGTAGATCTGCCCTAGTCATTGTCGACCGTCGCTGCGCGCCATCACAAAGTACTGACGGAATAGCGCGGCACTCGCTATGTTGCCAGCCGCCAGACCTATCGCAGCCGCCTGTGCTGTTCCGATGTAGGCACCCACCAGGCCCAGGCCGAGTACAAGCGGCGCTGAAAATGTCTGTGCCTTCAGGCTTGATCGGGCATCGGCGAGTGACCGCAGTCCGATTCGGTAGGCGGATGTGAAACCCTGGGCGGCGACGAGAAACCCGACTGGCCAAACCAGTTGTCGGATTTCTGTCCAACTGTCTCCGACTGCCGAAACCCCGAGACTTTGTGGAACGAGGGCAAGCACGCCTGCGACTAATAATGGAGCGATAGTCAGGACGATTGCCAAACCCGAGGTAAACCTCTGATGTCGGGCAGGATTTCGTTCGAGAATGCGGGTTCCCTCGGTAATCCCAAAGACCTCAGCTCCGAGAATCAGTACCGTGATCAACCCAAAAATTGTGCGCGTGCCATTGAGCGCACCGAGGATCTCGAGACCGGCCACGATTCCGATGAGTACTCGGACGGCCTGCTCTGCGCCGTTGAGCAACGCGCTCTCGGCTACATATCGGATTCCAAGATCCTGGTTCGATCTCAGCCACGCGATACCCCGAATCGGCTTGAGGGCCGTTCGCGTGGCCATCGCAGCGATCGCGACAGAGATCGCGCCACTCAATCCCCAACCGAGCAGATACAGAAACAAGGAGGGACCTGGGCCCAGGAGGATGATGACGACGCTCAACACCTGACCGATGCCCCAGATGAGATCGAGAACAAATGCTCGCTGGGGGTGGCCGGCGGCAAAAAGCCCGAACCGCCATGCATCCTGCACCAACAACAACGGAAGCGAGATGGCCACAGCGAAGAGTCCTCTCGACAGCGGTCCAGACGTTACGAGAGCAGCGATGGCGATCGGGATAGCAGCAGCGAATCCGACGACGAGTGCTGCTCCCAGCGCATCTTTGGTTTCCGGATCCCGAGTTGCGGCCGGCGAGGCGGAAAAGCGGATGGCGAGAGGCTGGCCGACCAATGCTCTGCCTGCTGAAAGCGTTAGCTGATAGAGCGCATATACGAGAGAGAACACTCCAAATTCTGGAAGGGGCATCGTGCGCAGGACGACGATCGTGAGAGCGAAATTGGTGAGGCTCGACATCCCCTGGTCCGCCATTGCCCAACTGGCTTGCTTGCGAAGGCCCGGAATCACCATTGCATCGCCGTCAAGACCCGGAGATCACGGACTTGAGGGTTTTTGCGATCAGCTGGAGATTGACGACGAGAGACTGTTTTTCGACGTATCCCCTCTCGAGGGCGAGTTTGTCTGGAAGTATTTCGGTCACGTACGCCTGTTCTGGCTCTTCAAATCGTCCCAGAAGCTCTGACTCGTTTCGGTAGGCGAGCGATCCGACGCCCGTAATCCCTGGCAAGACAGTATGGATTCTCGAGAACTCGGTCGGGAACATGTCTACGTATCGCCTCACTTCCGGCCTCGGCCCGACGAGACTCATCTCTCCTCTCAGAACATTGATCAACTGAGGGAGTTCATCGATCTTCGTGCGCCGCAATATGGAACCGATCCGCGTGACGCGTGGATCACCTGAAGCTGTTATCGATAGCCCGTTTGAGCCTGTTCTCATTGTGCGTAGCTTCAGCATCTCGAAGTCGACTCCGTCTTTTCCGACTCGCAAGGCCCGATAGAGCACCGGTCCACCGGTTTCGAGATAGATTGCGAGTGCCGCCACTCCAATGACGGGCGCCGCGAGTATCAAGACGGCGGCCGAAACGATTAGGTCGAAGGCTCGGATCAACGGCGAGAGCTCTGGACGATATCCGCCACGCCTTCTATCACTTCTGTCATGTCACCTCGAGTCATCCCCGGGAATATCGGGAGGCTGATGATCCGATCAAATTGATCGGACGACACCGGGAAATCGGAGCGATCGAAGCCAAACCTCGATGTGTAGTAGGGATGCAGGTGCAGTGGCTTATAGTGCACGCTCGTGCCGATTCCCCGTTCTGCCAAGCGGTTCATGAAAGCATTGCGATCGATCGTCAGTTCTTCGAGCCGTAGCCGGATGATGTAGAGATGCCATGCGCTGGAATCGTGGTCAGCCACTACGAGGGGATCAATCTGGTGAATGTCTGCAAACGCCTGGTTGTACGCCGTGGCGATATTGCGTCGCTTGGTCGCTAGCTCGTCGAGCCGTTGGAGCTGAGCCAATCCCATCGCCGCGGCGATATCCGTCAGGTTGTACTTGAAGCCGGGTTCGACGATATCGTATTCCCATGACGAGCCGCTCTCGAATCGCGACCAGGCTGCTCGCGAGAGGCCGTGGAGGCTCAGACGTCTGGCTCTATCTTCGACGGTGGGATCATTGGTTGTCAGCATCCCACCCTCTCCCGTTGTGATGGTCTTGTTGGCGTAGAAAGAGAAGGCACTTGCAAGTCCGATGGAGCCGACCATCTTCTCTTTGTACGTTGTCGGCAAGGCGTGCGCAGCATCCTCCACGATCGGAATATCCCGTGCGATCTCGAGGATGGCATCCATGTCGGCGGCCTGTCCGGTGAAATGGACCGGGATGATCACCTTGGTTCGGGGCGTCAATGCAGCCTCGAGCGCATTGGGATCCAGGTTCAAGTTGTCTTCTTCGACGTCGACGAGCACAGGCGTGGCGCCGGTGTAGATAACGACCTCGGCCGTCGCAGCAAAGGTATGGGTTGGGACAATGACTTCATCCCCGGGGCCGATATCAAGGGCGGCCAGAGCAATGTGCAGAGCAGCTGTGGCGGAGTTGACGGCAACTGCGTATTTTGATCCGACCCGGGCGGCTAGCTGTATCTCAAACTCCGAGGTGATTTTGCCCGTCGTCAGCCAGCCGGATTCGAGGACTTTCTCGACAGCCTCTGTCTCGGCGTTTGTAATCGAGGGACGGTGATAGGGAACAGGCATGCAAATCAGAGTATCTGGTCGGTGGCTGCGATGTACTGCACCATTGTGCGATCTCGTTCAAAACGGGTGGCTACTACAAACCCGAGCGATTCGTAAAACGAGCGAACATCGTCGTTTCTCTCGAAGTCGGTCGTCAATGAGATGGTCTTCTTGCCTGCATGTTCGACCGATGACGCGAACGCCTTGACCAGTTTGCGACCGACACCCTGACCTCTCCGTTGGGGTGCGGAGCCAAGAGACGTGAGCTCTGAATCAGCCTTGACGAGCGTGTCAACTTCCCGGCGTTGCCATACGAACCGCCTGCCCAACTGTGCCAATCGAATCGGGTGGGAAATGGCAAGGTGTGCAGCTAGGCGCGCGAGCTTGGTGATTTCGAAACCAATGACTCCGTCCATTCCGATACGACCTGCAACGAATCCAACAGGAACGTCACCGTCTATAGCGACGAGACAAATTCCCGTGGGACTGGAAACTATGGATCGGTAGTACCAATCGAGAAACAAGCCTCCAAGAGACGTGAGGAACGAGTCGGGGAACGCTTCCGCGTGCAGCGAAACGATACTCGGCACGTCACGTTCATGAGCTTCCTTGACGGCAATCACGTATCGAACTCGTCGATGAGGTCGATCCATATTTTGAGCGTCTCCGATTTCTGAAACGCCGAAGATTGCGTCAGAGGGACTCCCCGAACCAGCAGCGCTCGTATTGATTCAGCGATTTCTGCTGGGATTGGCCTGCTCACCGTTCCGAGTTGATGCGAGACGATGTCGTGTGCCAGGCACGATTCCATTTCAACTATCGCCAGGATCGGTCGTTGAGCGTCGATGTATGCCATCGTTTTGGAAGGATATGAAGATCGGTAGACATCGGGCGCCAGACTGACGAGGGCTACGTCGGACCGTTCGATGAGCCACTGAGCTTCGTTGCGGCTTACAGCCGGTATGAGCCGGACATTGTGGAGACCCTCAGCTTCAATTCGCCGCTGAACACGATCATATTCCGACCCGCGGCCCACCAGATTGATTGCTATGTCGTTGTCAGGAAGCAGAAGGGCTGCGGTATCGAGAAGAGCATCGATGTTCTGGAATCGACCGATGTTGCCCGCAAACGTGACGTTGCGCTTCGAAAGGTCGATGAGTTCGTCCGGCGGAGGCGTGCTTGGAGTACTCAAACGAAAGTTGTTAATGACCCGAAGGTCCTTTGGCTCACGACTGGAACGGTATGTGGCCGCCATGTCATCGGATAGAACAATGGTCGCCGCAGCCCGACGTGCTGTCATTCGATCCATGAAGCGAAGCAGGGCCACAGATGCTCCCCTCTTGAGTGCTCCCACTGTGATGGCCGCCTCCGGGTGCACATCCTGGAGGATCTGAATGACTGGTATGCCTTGACCCGCGGTGTTCGTTACGAACCAAGGTCCAAGGACCGGAGGGTCGCTCGTAGTAATTACGAGATCCGTCGTTGAGCGGTGCCGCATCGTTTGCCAGGTTGCGGCTAGAGCAAATCCCAGTGCTCCTGGAAACCATGGCTTGAGACGGTACACCTTGACCCCGTCCTTTACCTCATGGCTCGGAGGAGCTGGGCCATCGTATGCGTTTTGATAGCCGGGAAAACCGGTCACGACCGTCACTGCGTGGCCATCGCGTGCCAGTGCCCTTGCTATCTCATGTGTGAGTTCGCAATACGTGGGGACGTCTGGCAGATACCGCCATTGCACAAAGAGAATGTTCATTCGCTAGGCCCTGCGACGGGATCCAGCCAACTCTCCCGATCCTCGAACGCGTCGCTGTAAACGCTGGCGAAGAACAAATCCGATGGCGATTCCCGCTATGGGATCACCGATGATTTTGTACTCGGTGGTACTCACAATGAGCGTCATGACGACGACCAGTGACGCCCACAGAAGGACGATGTCGTCGTCTGAGTTTTTCAGGGCCCGGAACGTCCGCCACGTCAGTAGCGCAATGAACGGAACAAATATGCCCAGGCCTATCAGGCCCGTCCTGAAATCGATGTTGGGAAGCATGTAGTGAACCTGATGACGGTCCGGCTCGTCGAACGGAGGATATGCGTATGTCGCGCCGGCCCCGGCTCCGATCAATTCGCCAAGGGGAATTTGCTGCTGCGCGATCCGTGCGTATTTGGCCTCTTCGTCGCGGATTGCCAGCGATACGTCGGCATGGTCGGTGATTGACACGCTCTGAACGCGCTGCTGCATCCAAAGGACGGTTTGTTGACCCTGAGGCGTCAGCGCGTACCCACCGAACACGAGGATGGCCGCAAACGCTACCGATGCCATAGTTCGGGCAATGTCACGCCTGTTCCATACCGTTGCAACAGTGATAGTGCCGACCATGAGCATGAAGGCGGAACCCGCCCAGGTCGCGCGCGTGAGTGACAATGCCCCGGCGACGAGTGATGCCGTCAGAATGACGATGCCTGTTCGCTGACCGAATGCAAATGGACGAGGCCTCCGCCCTCGTGGGCCAAGAAGCATGACAAAGCCAAAAGCCAAGGCCGCCGCAAAGCCTCCGGCCACTCGGAGAATTGAGAATTGGCCTGACAGGGCAATCAGAGCAAAGAACCCAACAGCGACAAAATCCCAAAAAACTGCTACCCACGCCATCGTTGTGATCGTGATCTCTGCTCGCTCGCGAGTCATACCTATTCCAACAACGATTGCTGTTGCGGTGACGAACCACCTCAGCCCGTCTCCGGCAATCACAAGGAGATCATTGCCCCGGTACAGCCCGACGGCCATGGCGAACGTCCCGATCGCGAATGGCGCTGCGATGATGAACCGGGTCGAAGCCTCCCTTCGACCAAAGTGAACTCCTGACCAATAGGCCGATCGTCCCCGCTCGACGACGATCATCATGAAACCGATGACGACCATGACGCCGATAATCCGTTGAGACCACCAGCTGGCATCCCCTCGAAGCACGAACGGCACCGTGGGAAGCATGGCAGCGCTCACGGTGGCGAATGCCCAGCCCGATGAGAACGCGTACCTGCGACGCGCCCTGATCGCTCCGGTGATGGCGAACGGCACGCACGAGAAGAAAGCAATCAGAAATGGGCTCAAGCGGTTCTCGGGTTGCGGTACGCATCAATTTAGCTGTCGCGTGTTCTTCGATTCCCCCTAGAACGTCGATTTCGCGGGTTTTTCGTCTACGCAAGATGCGTCCTGCTTCGACGATTGCGGCACAAAGGGGCCGTTATCCTCATTTGGGCCGAAGGGAAAGCTCATGACAACTGCCGATGTGACAAACGCGACCGTTCTGATAACCGGAGGAACGGGTTCATTCGGGCGCACCATGGTCGATCACCTGCTGACCACCGATGTCGACTTGATACGGATTCTGAGCCGTGACGAGGCGAAGCAACACGATATGCGGGTTGCGTACGCCGATCCCCGTCTCGAGTTTCACGTCGGAGACGTTCGAGATACTCGGTCGGTGGCGCGAGCGTCAGCCGGCGTTGACCTCGTATTTCACGCGGCGGCACTCAAACAGGTCCCCAGCTGCGAGTTTTTTCCCATGCAGGCCATGTGGACCAATGTCGTTGGGAGTGCCAATGTGATCGAGGCGGCTCAGGCCGCCGGTGCCAAATCGGTGGTGTGTCTCTCGACCGATAAGGCAGTTATGCCAATCAACGCGATGGGGATGTCCAAAGCGATGATGGAGAAGGTCGCGGTGGCTTCAGCGAGGGCTTCGGATCACGACACGACCGTATCCATCGTGCGATATGGAAATGTTCTCTACTCGAGAGGCTCCGTGGTTCCGCTATTTGTCGAGCAGATTCTCGCGGATCGCAGCGTGACGGTCACAGATCCAGAGATGACCCGCTTCCTGCTTCCGCTGCGACAGGCGGTGGACCTCGTGATGTTTGCACTCCTCGAGGCGGAGCCAGGCGACATCTTCATTCGTAAAGCCGGCGCTGCCACTATCGGGGATCTCGCCATTGCAACGGGCGCAGCTCTGGGCCGGAACGTCGCTATGGAAACAATCGGAGTCCGCCACGGCGAAAAGGTGTTTGAAACCCTGGCAACTTCCGAGGAGCTCGCTCACTCGGAGGATCTCGGCGACTATTTTCGACTTCGGATGGACACACGAACGCTGAACTACAGCGCATACTTCGATGAGGGCGAGAGTCGATCCACTGAGGACTTTCACAGTCATAACGCAGATCGCATGACGGTTCCCGAGATTACGGACATGCTCTTGTCACTGCCCGAGATTCAACGCATCGTCGATGCGGCATGACAACGTTCGGACTGACGGGCGCAGCGGGATTCCTGGGCTGGCATACCCGAGCACATCTACGAGCCTCCGGGATGGAACCGATTCTGGCAAATCGAGAGACGATTGGCGACGCTGAAGCTCTGCAACGCTTCGTAGGCGATGTCGATGTCATCATCCACATTGCGGGAGTCAACCGTGGTTCAGACGCCGACGTCTATGAGGGAAACGTCGATCTGGCGCGCAAAGTTGCGGCGGCGGTCGCAGCCACCGACGATCCCAGGGTGGTCATTTTCGCAAACTCGACCAAAGCCGGCGACGATACGGCCTATGGCCGTTCGAAGGAACACGCGGCTCAGATTCTCGCCGATGCCCAGCTCGCAGCAGGAGGTCGATTCGTCGACGTGCGCCTCCCTCATCTCTTTGGCGAACACGGCAAGCCTTTCTACAACTCGGGAGTGACGACGTTTGCGTACCAATTGGCGAACGGGCAGGAACCTCAGATCGAGGTCGATTCCGAACTCGAGTTGTTCCATGCACAGGATGCAGCAGCTTTGCTCAGCCGATCGGCCGATATCGGATCCGATCCTCCCCGGCCGAAGGGACGACGGATCTTTGTTTCCGAAGCTCTGGCACTCCTTCGCCGATTGTCAGTTCCGTACCTGACAAACGGCGTCATTCC
This sequence comes from Acidimicrobiia bacterium, assembly GCA_041567895.1. GTDB lineage: Bacteria > Actinomycetota > Acidimicrobiia > Spongiisociales > SHLN01 > JABDOU01. Next base: position 1,602 of record JBFGAX010000070.1, on the reverse strand, counting down.
GGAAATGATGGACGATTTTGAAGTACGAATGTTCAACATGTTCAGGTCTCACCTCTTTCCCAGTCACGTTCCGATCAAGCTGAGTCAACATCGGGATCAGAGGGGCTCCTTCTTTGAAACGGTGAGGAGCGAAGGCAAGGGTCAGACTGCCGTTTCAACCACCGCAGCGGGCGAAACCCGGGGAGAGCATTTTCACTTCAACAAGATAGAGCGGTTTGTGGTGATCTCTGGCGAAGCAACGGTAAGGATTCGACGATTTCTTGACGATCATGTTCATGAGTACTTCGTCTCAGGGGATGATCCGGTTGCGATCGACATGCCGACACTCCATCCTCACAATATTTCCAACACCGGAGACCGCGATCTGATAACCATGTTCTGGGCCAATGAACTGTTTGATCCCGCCAAACCTGACACGATCCCGGAGCAGGTATGAGTCTGAAGGTCATGACCATCATGGGAACCCGGCCCGAAGTGATTCGCTTGTCGAGGGTCATGGCTCTTCTCGACGAGCACACGGAACATGTGATGGTTCACACGGGCCAGAACTACGACTATGAGCTGAACCAGATGTTGTTCGAAGACCTCGAACTTCGTGCTCCCGACGTTGTCCTTGATATCGACACCAGCACGGTCGGGTCTGTATACGGTGGGGTTCTGGCCAGGTCCGAAGAGGTCCTTCGCTCGGAAGCCCCTGACGCACTGTTGATCTTGGGAGATACCAACTCCAGCGTCGCATGCATCATTGCGCGCCGGCTCAAGATCCCGGTTTTTCACATGGAGGCCGGCAATCGAAGTTTCGATTGGGAGGTTCCCGAGGAAACCAATCGACGAATCGCGGACCATATCTCCAATTACAACCTCGTCTACACCGAGCATGCCCGCCGCAACCTGCTGGCCGAAGGCATCCACCCGGAGAGGATCTATCTCACCGGATCTCCCATGCGCGAGGTGCTCGATCACTACCGACCCCGGATTGACGCCTCCCGGGTCCTTGGAGATCAGGATCTTGCTTCAGGCGAGTATTTCCTGGCATCGATGCACCGGGAGGAAAACGTCGACCGTCCCGAGCATCTCGAGCGTGTACTTGAAAGCCTCGGTGCCCTGGGAAAGCAACATGGCATTCCGGTGCTCGTGTCGACGCACCCGCGAACCAGAATGAGATTGCAGGAGCTCGGCCATGAGTTCGCTTCGGATTCGATTCGGTGGCACAAACCCTTTGGGTTCCTGGACTACAACAAACTGCAGATGCACGCTCGCTGCGTGATATCAGATAGTGGAACCATCGGCGAAGAGTCGGCCATTCTCGGTTTTCCTGCAGTCACGCCGCGCAATTCCATGGAGCGGCCGGAGGCACTCGATGCCGGCACCTTGACCATTTCCGGGTTACAACCTGAGAGCGTTGTCCGCTCCGTTGAGCAGGCGATTCAATTGGGCGTCGATAGAAAACCGCACATACCTGTTGAGTACACCATCACCGATACGTCGGTGAGAGTGCTGCGCCTGATTACCGGAAAGTCGATGACACCCCAGCACTTTTAACAGTCGTGGATGGCGTTGAACGTTTGCTCAGGGTCCACCAACACTGAATGATGATTGGGC
>JBFGAX010000069.1:0-15255 GCA_041567895.1 Acidimicrobiia bacterium | reverse complement strand
CACCTCGACCTAGCAACGTCCGGGCTGCATTGCGGGCATGTAAGCGGACCTGATCGAGCGTCTGGGGACCGTAGGGCGCATTCCCCTGGTCGGCCAAATAGACAACCGGCTGATTCGGGAGGTGTTCGCGAATGCGACCCAGAATGGAAATCCCGCCGATCCCAGAATCGAATATGCCGATAACGCCGGGGCGGGATTGCTCGTTCATGTGTGCCCAGGCTATCGAGTGGCGAAGGACGGGTCGTTGCATGAGGTTGGCCGTACACTGCGGCCGATGCGGATCACGTTCATCAGACATGGCCAGTCTGTGTCCAATGCGTCCGGGCACTGGCAAGGCCAAAGTGACTCTCCTCTCAGCGAACATGGCTACGGCCAGGCACGGGTCCTCGGTGAACGTCTCGAACGGCTGGAGCCGGATCTGGTGATCTCTTCCGATCTGATTCGTGCGTCCGAAACCGCTGCCGCTCTCGGACATCCGGTCGAACAGGATGCCGCCTGGCGCGAGATCCATCTTGGGGACTGGGAAGGCCTACATCGCGAGGAGGCGGCAGAACTGTTCGGCCCTCAACTCGAGGCGTTCCGCCGGGGCGAGCCGGTGAAGCTCGGTGGCGGTGAATCACTTCATGATCTCGATGAACGGGTTCGGGAGGCTTTTGACAGCCTGGTGGGTCGTCTAGATGTGGGTGACCATGCCGTTGTCGTGGCACATGGCGGCGTCGTCTCGTCGATGACGCGTTCGGTGCTGGGGGTGATGGATCGCAAAGTTCGCCCGCTCGGCCGTATCGAGAACACATCTATCACAGAGTTCGGTCTGTACAACGGCGCAATGTCACTGCTCAGGTTCAATGATGCGACCCACCTCGGCGCTCCCGGCCCCTGGACGGCCGATCAGCGACTCCTGGGGGCGCAGGTGGTGAGCTTCATCCGCCACGGAGAGACCCACGCCAATGTCGCTGAGTTGTGGCATGGCCACACCGACGGTCCGCTCACCGACAAAGGACACGAGCAGGCGATTGCGTTGTCGGAGTGGTACGAGGCGCCTGACGTCGTGTACCACTCCAATCTCGAACGGGCCCGGGACACGGCCCGAAAACTCGCCGAACGCCTGCGGGTCGAGAACGTGGAACGCCCCGACGTCATCGAGATGCATCTCGGAGACTGGGAAGGCCTCACAACTGCGGAGATACTCACCAGGTGGGCGCCGCTCGTTCAGGAGATGTTTGGCGAGCACAAGGACGTTGCCAGAGGTGGTAGCGGCGAGACGTTGGAAGAAACTCGCGCCCGTATGGATCGGGCGATGCACGAGCTGATGGACACTCACCCGGACGATTACGTCAGCGTCGTATCCCACGCAGGTGCCATCAAGGCGCTTGCCCTTGGTGTGCTGGGTCTCGGACACCCCGATCGAGACAAAATGGGATTCGTTGACAACACTTCAATCAGCACATTCGTTCGAAACGTCGACGGGGTTCGTCTTGCTGAATACAACTCGGGGCGTCACCTCCTGTAGCGAGTCCGAACTGTTGACTACCCGGGCCACAGCGTTCCGGTCGGAAAGAACCTCGCATAATCCTCCGGAAACGCGGTGAATGCCGGTAGCCGATCCAGTGACCGATCTCGCAGCGGTCCCGCGACCCCGATGCCGGAAAAGGGATGAAAGGACGTTCCCGTCGTGACATCAATGAGGTTCCCCTCTTCTAGTGAGAGCTCGACTATGTCGTCATCGAGTTGTCGGCTGAAGACCGCCCATCGGTCCGGATCCTTCGGGTCGATGACGACCGCCAACGGAATGCCCCCGATCTTGTCGTTGACGACTCCCGCGCGCTGCAGTTCCTCGAACAGGTAGGCGGCAGCCGCATCCCCGATGTTCACCACGACAGCCATGTCTTCGAGATGGAAGCCCGTGGGCCAACCCTCGACATCGAGGGCCAGCGTTTGCGGGTTGGCAGTTCTCCATGCCTCCCACGTCGTGAGCGTCGAGGGCAGCATTTCCAGTCGCTCGCCTGCCAGGGGACCCAGGATCGCTTTTCCGAGCGGTTGGCTCCAGATCGAGCCCGTTTCATGGTCGAACCAGGTCATCGCGTTGCCGTACAGGTCTCCCTGATTGCCGAACACCAGCTCGGTTCCGTTCAGTTCCCGGCGATGGACCATCGCCGTTGCGCAAAGCGGTCACCAGCTGACGAGAATCGGATCGTCGCCGAGCCAATCGATCACCATTTCCCGCCGGTTGAGGTGGGTCACCGGGTAGGCCTTTGATGAACCGCTATTCGCCACACCGACGACCAGCATGTCGGCAGGCCAATCGACTTCCCCGGCGTCCGTGAACGCCGGTTCGTATATGGGCAAGATCTGGTCGCGGTCGAGAAATGGGCGGTAGCCCGCAGGGAGGGTCTCACCGGCTGACACCGGGTCATAGTCGCTGATCGGGGCGGCGAGACGGGCGGGACGCGTGTCACCCACGAAGTCGGACCATACGAGAATGTATGTGCCAACCAGCGCCACCATCAGGAGGGCGAGCCTTCCCAGCCACAGGTTCGTGACGGTTTTCTGGTTCGATCGTTCGGAGCCTTCGTGGCCCGGCATGTTCATCGGCATCTTCCCGTCCACAGCCGCACAGATGTTCCTTAAGAGGTAACGGCTCCGGATGCCGGCCTGTTCCCTACTCCACCATGGTCATGGCGCGGTCCGGGCGCAGGAGAAACGGGGGCAGGTACGCAGGAATATTCGAGAACGGTAAAACGTCTGGATGCAGGTTGATCCCGAGCTCATCCCGCATGAATGCGCGTCGTGCCTCGATCCGCTCCCAGGCATCGGGATACGTGGTGGCGAACTCCGAGCGCAGATGCTGGTCGGCGAGGGCTATTCCATCCTCGATGTTGGTCGTGAAGTACGGGGTTCCCGTTGCCGGTATGACGTCTACCTGTAATGCCATCCCGGACCTCAACGGAACATCCGAGCCAGGGGCGATGGGAGAATTGACCCACTCGTCAAGGCTGATCTGGTGACCCGGATTGAGAAAAATCCCGAAGAAAGGGTCGCCGAGCCTCTGTCCGATGATCTCGTGCAGCACCGATCCGGTCTGACCGATGTGGAGGGCCTCGTACCAGGCAACGATTGCCTCGAAGTATGGCTTCACCAGTCGGTCGACGTAATCGGCGATCTCTATGGGGAGTTCGCCGGCATCTTCGACGACGAATCCCGCGCGGCAATTCAAGGCGCCCCACACCCCGAATGCCACGGTGAACGGATCACCACGGCGGATCGGCCGCGGGCCGGGACTCAACAACCCGAATGCTGCGCGTTCTCCGGCGGTCAGCATCAGATGACACGACATCGGCATGCCATTCCACTCGAGGAGTTGAACCGCCTCATCCTCGGGAGTTCCAGGCTTCAGACCGAAAAGGAGATTCCGGACCCCGGTTGAGGTGTGACAGGCGGCGTACTCGAAGGCCGCAAGTTGCTCAACCTCATTGATCACCCGCAACCCGTCGGCAGGATTGATGAGGAGATCGACCGCATTCTCAACGCTCCCTGTGTGTCCAACGGCGGCGCGAACTTCATCAACGAGATACGAAGGCAGATCCATCTGATCGGGGCGGTCGTAATCCTTCCAGCCGATAGCACCGACTCTGGCTCCTTGGACGATGCCCTCATCGGCGAGGATGGCGCTGAGTGACCGTGACCGGTCGCGTGGTTGGCCGGGAAGGCTCATGTGCTGGAACATGTGTCGACGAAGGGGAACAGGAGCGGCGCCGGCTGTGCCCCAGCATTCGTTGCCCACCAGAATTGCAGGGTCGTCACGTTCGGTGCTCATGATGAGCAATGCTTCTTCGAAACGCGGGTCGAATCCGGTCAGATACGACAGATTGGCACTGTGTTCCCGATCGGCCCAAACCAGCAGCGAACGGAAACCGGAACGAGCGGCGGCGGTCCGCAACCGCTCCAGCCGGTCAAGGTACACCTCTGTGGTGATCTCGGGCCGTTGTTGAGGGGTGCCGAAGTCCGGTAGCGCGATTTCGGCTAGTCGGGCACCCATTTCACCCTTTGCTCAACATCTTGCTGCCTACGAATTCCATACGAGCACCTCATTGCTTTCGCGCTCAATCGTTGCATACTGGTTGGCTTCGAGCTCGATCCAGTCACCGAACTCTCCGTCAGGCCACTGTACGCGAACGTCGGCATGGCCGTTGGATCCGAGACCGAAGTGCATCCACCCCAGTTGTCCACCGGCGTGGCCGCCGCCGACTGTCAGCTCGCGCGATTGAATCCGTTCCCCGACGCGGACCTCAACCCACGATCCGATGGCGGCCCGATTTGGTCCCTCTTGCATGAGGTCGATCGCCAGCCAGTTGCCCACATCATCGCCATTGTTCTGCCAGACCCGGGCGGGTGCTTCGCGATTGACGTACACGAGGTCGAGGTTCCCGTCGAGGTTCAGGTCTACAAGCGCCGCACCACGGCTGCGCTCGAAGTCGAGGATGCCTGCCGCATCCGCCCGTTCGACGAAGCTACCGTCTGGCTGTCCCAGCAACAGGTTGTTTGGATCCTCCATAGCGAAACCTTCGGTGGCGTCAACGTTGCCCTTGGTGATGAACAGATCGATCAGGCCATCGTTGTTGACGTCCTGAAACTCCGGGTGCCAGGCGGTTGAAGGGAGGATTTCTGGCCCCGCGTGAGGCCGGTGGGCGGTCACTCCTGACTCGAAGGCAATGTCGCCGTAGCTGGGGCCTTCGGCTCCTGGCGTCAGGCGCTGCAGCTTGTTGTCGGCCATGCTGGTCAAAAAAACCTCGGGCGTACCATCTCCGGTGACGTCGTGGCTGGCGATCCCCATGCCTTCAATCTGCACGAACTGCCACCCTTCCTCCCTCGTGTACGGTCGAGGCGTCTGACCCGGGGTCACCTTCAGAAGCTGCTCTTCGCCCTGGCGGTAGTAGTGCCGATCGTTGCTGACCCGAAGATCGCGAGCATTGTTGCGGCCCCAATCGCTGAAAAGCATCGAAAGTGTGCAATATCCCGGCGAGATGACAATCGGCTCTGCGTACGCTCCCGTCGCGGGGTCTGGCCGATACATGCGGTGGTCGCCACACCCACCGAACTGCTGGCCGTTTTCGTCGAGCGCCAGGTAATTGCCGAATGCGAGTGTCGGTAGGTCGTTTCCCCCCTCCCAGGTTGCACTGAACGCGACGGTCCAATCCTCGCCGCCTTCGATCTCCCAGCGGGTGTTGGCAGGTTCGAATTCACAATCACCGAGTCCACGCATCATGACGTTTTCTCCAACTCGGAGAATCGATAGGTCGGTCAGGCCGTCGCCATCCACGTCGAGCGGATAGGCGCCGGTGACGCCGGTCAGCTCGAGGGAAGGCACGGGGACGAAGCGGATCGCTCCGTTTCCGTCTGTTGTGTTTCGGTAGAGCGCAGATGGGCTGCTTCCACCGGCGAGGAAGAGATCGGGCAGTCTGTCAGAGTTGCAGTCGAACACGGCGACACCGCCGCCCACAAAAAACGTGAAGCCACCCTCATAGCGGTGGTCGACGCCGGATGTAGCGGTGACATCATCGAACACAGGAGTCCCGAAGGGAGCAGGCGGTGGAGTGGTCGATGTTCTGGTGAACCCGAGGGCCGCTACCCCGAGGAGAGCTATGACCGCTAGGAGGATGGAAAGGCGCATATATGAGACGAATCCTGCTCGTTGTTTCGACTTCTGCCAGCCGGCCGATCGCCACGGTAGCTGCTTCCGCCGGGTGACTGTCACGTGTCTTTCAGGTATCCAATGTTCAGCTTGTGTAGTGTTCCGATCCGGAAAAGGGGCGTCGACTACCGGCGCACCCGATTGGTGTCCTTTAGGGAGGAACACGTGAAACACTTACGACTTTTATTCGTCATTCTGCTGTTGGGGTTGGTGGCCGCTGCCTGCGGCGACGACACTCCGTCAACAGAGGGCGAAGGCGAGCCGACCGCGGAAGGAGATGTCGTCGTCGGCGTCTCGTGGAACAACTACAACGAAGAACGGTGGGCCAAGTCTGATGAGCCGGCCATCAAGGCGGCTCTCGAGGCGGCCGGTGCCAGCTATATCAGCACCGATGCCGGGTCGTCTGCGGAACAGCAGCTCGCCGATGTCGAGCAGCTGATTTCCCAGGGTGCGGATGCGCTCATCATTCTCGCTCAAGATGGCACGGCCATTCTGCCTGCTGTGCAGAGCGCTCTCGACCAGGGAATCCCGGTCGTCGCGTATGACCGCCTGATTGAGAATCCTGGCGCTCTCTACATCACCTTCGACAACGTCGAGGTGGGCCGCATGCAGGCTCGCGAGATCCTCGAGCTGGTTCCGCAGGGCAACTACGTATTCATCAAGGGCAACGCGGCCGACGCCAACGCCGACTTCCTTCGCGGTGGTCAGCAAGAGGTTCTCCAGGCTGCGATCGACGCGGGTGACATCGTGAACGTTGGCGAGTCCTATACCGACAACTGGGATCCAGCTGTGGCCCAGACGAACATGGAACAGTTCCTCACACAGAACAACAACGAGGTCGACGCGGTTGTTGCCTCGAACGACGGCATGGCCGGTGGTGTTGTAGCTGCTCTCGAAGCCCAGGGATTGGCAGGCATCGTGCCGGTATCCGGCCAGGATGGCGATGCAGCTGCTCTGAACCGGGTTGCTTTGGGAACCCAGGCTGTGTCTGTATGGAAGGACGCGCGCGAGCTCGGAAAGGCCGCGGGCGAGGCAGCGGCAGAACTCGCCAAGGGAACTCCGTTGTCCAGCATTCCTGGAACAACCAGTTTCGAGTCACCGGGTGGCAACACCATGACGGCGATTCTGCTTGCGCCTATTCCCATCACACAGGACAACCTGAGCGTGGTGCTCGATGCAGGCTGGATCGACGCCGCGACGCTGTGCCAGGGTGTTGAGGCAGGGAGCGTAGACGGCTGTTGAGAACCTGATTCTCTGATTGGATGCAACAAACGCCGCGTTCCGATTTTCCGGAACGCGGCGTTTTTGCATGCTCTAAGGTGTTGAAATGACAGACGTAGCAACCGGCCCCGACACCATCGAGACCAGCACGGGTAAACCAGAGAAAACGCCCGGCCTCGTGGCGGCCTTCCGGTCCATGGAGGTCGATACCCGGCTCATCGGCATGCTGGGTGCGCTCGCCGTCATCTGGGTCAGCTTTCACATCTGGTCGGGCGGAACATTCCTGACGCCTCGCAACCTCTGGAATCTCTCGGTGCAAACCGCGGCTGTCGCGATCATGGCCACCGGCATGGTGCTGATCATCGTCTCTCGCCATATCGACCTGTCGGTCGGATCGATGCTTGCCGTGGTTGGCATGTTGATGGCATTGCTTCAAGCGGAAATCTTGCCCGACTTGCTCGGATTCGATCATCCCCTCACGTGGATCATCGCGCTGATCATCGGTATCGCCTTTGGTGCCGCCCTCGGGGCGTTTCAAGGAGCAATCATCGCCTACGTCGGCGTGCCATCCTTCATCGTGACCCTCGGGGGACTCCTTGTTTGGCGAGGAGTTGCGTGGTGGATGGCAAGTGGGCGCACCATCGCACCGATGGACTCGACCTTTCAACTGCTCGGCGGCGGTTCCCGGGGAACCATCGGCGGCTTTCTCAGCTGGGTTGTTGGGATCATCGCAAGCATTGGCATCGTCGTATTGCTGATCAACTCCCGGCGGACCCGGCAGCGCTACGGGTTCGCACTGCGACCGTTGTGGGCCGATGCGACCATAGGCGTCATCGGCGTGGGGGTCGTTCTCAGTGCGGTTGGCTACCTCAACCGATACTTTCTTCCCCCACTGCTGGCCCAACGACGGGCAGAAGAGCAAGGGCTGGTGTGGCCAGAGGGAGGCTTGGATATACCGCTGGGACTGGCAAACCCGGTGCTGATCGCCATCGTCGTGGCGCTACTCATGACGTTCATCTCAACCCGTATCAGCTTTGGTCGCTACGTGTTCGCAATTGGCGGTAACCCGGAGGCGGCAGAGCTCGGTGGAATCAAAACCAGACTGACAACCGTCAAGACATTCGCTCTGATGGGGGGCCTCGTCGGCATAGCGGCCGCAGTTCAGATAGCCCGACTCAATGCAGCAGTGAGCGGGCTCGGCCAATTGACCGAGCTCTACGTGATCGCCGCTGCCGTCATCGGCGGCACTTCTCTTGCCGGCGGTATCGGCACCATCCCGGGTGCCGTGCTCGGAGCCCTCGTGATGCAGTCACTGCAGTCGGGTATGGTCCTCGTCGGCGTCGATGCTCCGTTGCAAGACATCGCAGTTGGCGTGGTGCTGGTCGTCGCCGTGGCCATCGATACGTTCTACCGAAGGAGGTCGACCTGATGGCTGCCGATACGAGTGGAACGCCGCTCGTAGAAATGCGCGACATTCGGGTGGCGTTCGGTGGTGTGCACGCGGTCGACGGCGTCACCATCGACCTCTATCCCGGAGAGGTGGTGGCGCTCGTAGGTGGAAACGGTGCCGGCAAGACGACGTTGATCAAAACGCTGTCGGGAGCGCACAAATGCGACTCCGGCCAGATCTACATCAACGGAGAGCCCGTGCACATCGATACCCCGCGCGATGCCAAGGAATACGCGATCGAGACGATATATCAAACGCTGGCCCTGGCGGAGAACATCGATGCGACGGCAAACATGTTTCTCGGGCGCGAATTGAAGACCCGCTTTCGAACGCTCGATGATTCGGCGATGGAGTCAGCGGCTCGGGAAGTCATGGGCCGTCTGAATCCCAAGTTCCAGAACTTCAAGGTTCCCGTCAACTCACTCTCCGGTGGCCAACGCCAGTCGGTCGCTATCGCCAGGGCAGTGCATTTCAATGCCAGGATTTTGATCATGGACGAACCCACGGCTGCGCTCGGTCCTGCCGAGACAGCCCAGGTCACCGAGCTCATCAAGCAGCTCAAAGCAGAAGGTATAGGAATCTTTCTGATCAGTCACGACATCCATGACGTCTTCGATCTGGCCGACCGCATCAGCGTCATGCTGCAGGGCAAGCTGGTCGGCACCGTCAACAAGGAAGATGTCACCAAAGACGACGTGCTTGGCATGATCATCATCGGCAAGTTGCCTGGCGAAGTGAGTTCTACCGAGCTGGAGGCGCTCCACGAGTAGGGGCGGTGCCCGGCAGGTGATCAGTCCTGTTCTTTGATGCTCCTCATCGACCACACCAGCGTGCGCATGGAGAGGGGCTGCCGCAGAACCGTGAGAACCGCCTCTGCTACGTCTTCCGGACGCAACATGTCGTCCAGTCCGGGCATATCCGGGGTGCGCCCCGATCCCATTGCGAATTCGGTCGCGGTTCCGCCCGGGCAGAGGGTGCTGACCCGGATGTTCTGCTCGCGCAGCTCTCGATCGAGGCCGCCGGCCAGACCCACCTGAGCGAACTTGGTGGCTGCGTATACGGCCTCGTCTCCCGCTCCCCGCAATCCGGCCACCGATGCAACGATCACGATGTCGCCCCCACCTTGTTCGAGAAACCGTGGAACAGCCGCCCGGATGGGCCAGACCGTTCCTGCAACATTCGTGTCCATCATGTCGGACAATTGATCGTCAGTGAGATCCATGATCCCGCCGTAGGCACCGATGCCGGCATTGGCGATGATGCCGTCGAGTTTGCCGAACCGTGAGACCGTGTGTTCGACGAAATTACGTGCGTCTTCGGGCACTCGCACATCCATCTCGACAACGAGAGCCCGGTCGCCCAACCCGGACGCGAGATCCTGCAGACGTTCGACCCGTCGTGCCCCCATGGCGACATTGGCGCCCGCAGCAACCAGTGCTTTCGCAGTGGCCGCTCCGATGCCGGCGCTGGCACCGGTGATGGCAAACGTGAGATCGGTCAGGTCGCGCATGGTGTTCTTCTTGTTCTTCTGGTCGTTTGCTGAACGATAGGCATATGTCAGGTGCCCAAAATCGCGTCGATCACGCCCATGTTGCCGATCGCGTCGTGACTGCTGACGGGGGGTGGTGTGTCATCGGTGAGGGCTCGAGCAAAGAGTTCGGCCTGGATCGAGTACTGATCGGCCGGCTCGAACGTGAGCGTTTCGGTGGCGGGCGCCACGGGCGGATCGCCGCCACGGGTGAGAAAGATGCGGGTCGGAAGGTGGGGGGGTATGTTGAACGGGATCTCGATCTCTATGCGCCCATCGGTGCCGACGATGTGTACCCGCTGGTAACTCTCGGATCTGGTTGAGCACGTGAACGTCGAGTGTTGGCCTTGTCCGAATTCGAGTACAGCTGACGACAGCGTGTCGATCCCCATGGCCGGATCGCGATACACCGATGAACGGACGGCAGTCGGCTCGGATCCGAACAGGAGCCGCGACAAGTTGATGTTGTAACAACCGATGTCCATGATCGCACCGCCTCCATTCTCGACGCGATTGCGGATATTGGCCGGATCGTCGTTGAAGTAGCTGAACCAACTCTGGACAGCTACCAGTTCCCCGATCGAGCCATCTCCCACGAGCGACAGCGCCTTCACCCACGAAGGATGGTGTCGGTACATGAATGCCTCGACCAGAAGAACCCCGGCGTCTTCGCACGCCGAAACCATCTCCGTGGCCTGACGTTGTGACATGGCGAGCGGTTTTTCGCAGAGGATGTGTTTGCCGGCCGAAGCCGCTTTCATCGTCCACTCGGCGTGCATGTCATTGGGCAAGGGAATGTATACGGCATCGATGTTCTCGTCTTCGAGGAGTGCTTCGTATGAGCCGAAGGATCGAGCAATACCGAGTTCAGCTGCGGCAGCCCTCGCCCGATCCTGGTCGCGGGAAGCTATCCCGACCACCTCGCAATTAGGGGCGGCATGAATGGCAGGTGTCACTTTCGCCATTCCGATGTTGGCGGTACTCAAGATTCCCCAGCGGATCATCTCAGTCCTTTCAGATCGGGAGGGTTCGTCGATCGACGATCATGGATCGAGCATCGCGTAGGTCCAGGTGCTCGCATTCTGGCTCGACTGGATGACTGCTTCTACGAATTTCAGGCCGAGTGTTCCATCCCAGGCAGTAGGGAAGTGCATCGCGAGAGGGTCGGGATCGAGCCCGGCCCGGCGGGCGGCCATGGCCTCGGCAGCGTCCGAATAGATCGTGGCAAAACCTTCATGAAAACCTTCGGGATGTCCGGCAACGATCCGGCTGGCACGCCGGGCCAACGGGAGCGTTCCGGGACCGTTCGGCGTTCGCAATTCAGCAGGCTTTCCGATCGGTCTCACGATGAGACTGGTAGGCGTCTCCTGAGACCACTCGATGGTGGCGTCTGCCCCCGAAACCCGTATCCGGAGACAGTTCTCCATGCCTGCGGCCGCCTGCGTGACCCAGAAGCTTCCCCTGGCGCCATTGGAGAACCGGAGCAATGCTCCGGCATAATCATCGACCCGTCGGCCGGGAACGATATGTCCCACCTCTCCGGCGACTTCCGTGATTTCGAGCCCGGTGACGAATCTGGCCAGATTGTGTGCATGGGTCCCGATGTCCCCGAGTACGAGCGACGGACCGCCGCGCTCGGGGTCATAACGCCATCCCGGGTCGTCACCTGCCGGGTCGGGCTTCGCCTTCCCTCCCTGCACGTATTCGACCTGAACCAGCCGAATCTCACCTATGGCGTTTTCGGCGACCATGGCACGCGCCTGACGGACCATCGGATAGCCCGTGTAGTTGTGAGTGAGGCAGAAGACGAGGCCCGTCCGTTGTACGTTGGCGAAAATCTCGCGCGCTTCTTGCAGCGTGTTGGCGATGGGTTTGTCGCTGATGACGTCGAAACCGCGGTCGAGAGCTGCCATGGAGTACTCGTGGTGGCTGTCGTTTGGTGTCATGATCGCGACAGCATCTGCGCCCGTCGGATGCTCTGCCTCCCCGTCGAGCAGGTCACTGGCTCGTTCGTATGGTCGATCAATCCCGAGGGTGCGGCCATAGTCGAGGGAACGTTTTGGATCCGAGGACAGTGCACTCGCCACCAATTCGAACCGGTCGTCGATGCGGGCCGCCGTGCGATGCATCGCGCCGATGAAGCTCCCCGGTCCTCCCCCGATCACGGCCAATCGGAGCCGTCGGCCAAGCATCTCGATGACCGGGTTTTCATGCATCAGGCCTCCTGATCCGGTGGTTCAGGGAGAACTCAGGGATCTGGAGTCACTCTATCAAGACGGATGAAAGGTCCCCGGAATACCTCAAGGCGACGTACGGTTGGGGCGTTATTAGTGGCGAGTCGAGGTCGGTCCGATTGACGGAAGACCTTGACAAGGTCACGGGGACACCGGTAAACACTTGTCCCGCCGGCCACATTCGGGTCGGCACTGTCACCTACCGAGGAGGTAGCCGGTGGCAAAATCCTTAGTCATCGTCGAATCTCCGGCCAAGGCCAAGAAGATCGGCAACATACTGGGATCAGACTTCGTCGTGGATTCCAGTATTGGACATATCCGCGATCTCCCGCGCAATGCGGCCGAAATTCCGGCGAAGTACAAGGGCGAGAAGTGGGCGCGGATGGGTGTAAACGTCGAAAACGGTTTCGAACCGATATACGTCGTTCCCAAGGACAAGAAAGCCCAGGTCACGAAACTCAAGAAGCTGCTGAAGGACTCAGACCAGCTCTATCTCGCCACCGACAAAGACCGGGAAGGCGAGGCAATCGCGTGGCACCTTCTCGAAGTTCTCAAGCCGAAGGTCGAGGTCAAGCGCATGGTCTTCAACGAGATCACAGAGGACGCAATCCTCAATGCGTTGCAGAATTCGGGGCAACTCGATCAGAACCTCGTCGAAGCCCAGGAGACGCGGCGCATCCTCGATCGCCTCGTCGGGTATGAAGTTTCTCCGGTCCTCTGGAAGATGGTGCGCCCGAAGTTGTCGGCCGGCCGGGTGCAGAGTCCCGCAGTCAGGATTGTCGTGCAACGCGAACGCGAGCGCATCGCTTTCGTTTCAGCGTCTTATTTCAGCATCGATGCGGTGTTCGAGACAGAAGACAAGGAGATGTTTGACGCCAGGCTTCTGACCATTGACGAGAAGAAGATCGCCACCGGCAAGGATTTCAATTCGGAAGGCGAGCTTGCGTCGAAGAAGGTGGCGCTCCTCGATGAGGAAGCTGCCCGGGATCTGCAACAAAAGTTGACCGGCCAGGCCTTCACGGTGACCGACGTCGATCGTAAGCCCTATACGAGAAAGCCGAAGGCTCCGTTTCGCACATCCACACTCCAACAGGATGCGCTGCGCAGCCTGCGGTTTTCGTCCTCCAGAACCATGTCAGCGGCTCAACGACTCTATGAAAACGGCTTCATCACGTACATGAGGACCGACTCGACGACCCTTTCCGAATCGGCGTTGACCGCAGCTCGCAATCAGGTCGCAGGTCTCTACGGCAAGGAGTACCTGCCCGATGCGCCTCGCACGTATGGAACTGCCAAGGGGGCTCAGGAGGCCCACGAGGCCATCCGTCCGGCAGGCGATGCATTTCAGATGCCGACTGACGTTGCCAAGCAGGTGAACAGCGATGAGGCGAAGTTGTACGAGCTCATCTGGAAGCGCACCATCGCCTCTCAAATGGCCGATGCCAAAGGCGAGCGACTAGCTGTACGGATCGCAGGAGATTCGACGGACGGTCGCGCCACCGTATTCGGAGCGTCAGGTCTCACCATCACGTTTCCCGGATTCATGCGGGCCTACGTTGAGGGTTCCGACAACCCCGAAGCCGAGCTAGACGATAAAGAAAAGCATCTACCGGCGATGGCCGAAGACGACGACTTGACCGCTGTCAAGATCGATGCGGTCGGTCATGACACGAAACCTCCCGCTCGCTACAACGAGGCGTCGTTGATCGAGCGTCTCGAAGAGCTCGGCATCGGCCGTCCTTCCACGTATGCCTCGATCATTTCGACGATTCAGGATCGTGGCTATGTCTGGAAACGCGGCGCGGCACTCATTCCGTCGTTCACTGCCTTTGCGACTGTCGGCTTGCTCGAGGAGCACTTCTCTGATCTCGTCGATTACGAATTCACCGCTCGGATGGAGGCTGATCTCGACGACATCGCGGCCGGCGAGACCGAATCGCGCCCCTGGCTGCGAAAGTTCTATCTCGGGAACGGATCGCCCGGTTTGGCCAGGATGGTGATCGACCGTCTGGGCGAGATAGATGCCCGCCAGGTGAACAGTTTTCCCATCGGTGAGGACGGCGATGGGCAATTGGTCGAAGCGCGGGCCGGTCGGTACGGGCCGTTCCTGTCGCGCGGCGACGACACCGCTCCTATCCCCGACGACATCGCGCCGGACGAACTCACCCTCGATGTGGCGCTCGAGCTCCTCAGCCGCCCGTCCGGCGACAAAATACTCGGCACCGATCCGGAGTCGGGTCTCACCGTGATCGCCAAGAACGGCCGGTTCGGACCGTATGTGCAGCTCGGTGATGCGGATCCGGCGGACAAGAAGAACAAACCCAAAACAGCGTCTCTCTTCAAGACGATGGAGGTCGACTCGTTGAGCCTCGACCAGGCTCTGCAGCTTCTGACCCTTCCCCGGGTTGTCGGCGTGCATCCGGAAACCGGGGAAGAAATCCACGCTTTGAACGGTCGCTACGGCCCTTACCTCAAGATGGGCTCGGATTCCCGAAGCCTCGAAACAGAGGAGGAGCTGTTCACCATCGCGATTCCCGAGGCGCTCGAGGTGTTTGCTCAGCCCAAGCGTCGCCGCGGCCAGTCGGCCAGGGGTCCCTTGAAAGAACTGGGTGCGGACCCCGACACCAAAAAGCCCATCGTGCTCAAAGAGGGACGGTTCGGACCGTATGTCACAGATGGCGAGACGAATGCATCGCTTCGCAAGGGCGACACGATCGAAAACGTCACTCCCGAACGGGCCCAGGAGCTGCTGGCCGAGCGGCGGGCAAAGCTCGCCAATACGTAGCGGGCGAGCGGCCCTCGTACTGTCCCTCGTCCCGCGAACGCATCTAACCTCGCGTGCGTGACCACAACCGACCAGCCCGTAGGGGCATTGAAGCTCATTTCTCGAGGCCCGTTCGCCCGTCTGTGGTGGTCTGGATTGCTTTCGAGCCTTGGAGATTGGGTGGCATTCTTTGCCATTCTCTCCCTGGCCGATCGGGTGGGCAACGAAGTGGGCATCGTGCTGGCACTCGTTGCTCGCGTGGTTCCGGCGTTCCTGTTCTCAGGTTTTGGGGGAGTACTTGCCGACCGGGTCGATCGGAAGTGGCTGATGGTTTCGGGCGACATCGGGCGGGCGGTTCTGGTGCTCAGT
>JBFGAX010000068.1:0-15270 GCA_041567895.1 Acidimicrobiia bacterium | reverse complement strand
GGCCTTCGGCCTGCGAGCGGTACCTTCCCCCATCTTCGATCCTTCGGATCTCCCGATGGGGGACCATTCGGGTTAGAGGTTGTTCGTTTTCTTTCCCCATCCCCTCTTCGGCCTTCGGCCTGCGAGCGGTACCTTCCCCCATCTTCAATCCCTCGGATCTCCCGATGGCGGACCATCGCTCGGGGCGGGGGTCAGACGTGATCTGCGAGCAGTTGGTCGGCAAAGGTTGCCAGGGACGGTGCAATGATGTCAGCCGTGCCGTCACGGTCAACGCCAGTCTGGACAAGCACCGTGCGCCACCCTTCGGCTTTTCCCATGGCGACATCCGTGGAGACCCGATCTCCGACCACGTACACGGGACCTTCGCCAATTGATTTCTTGATCAGTGTTCTCATCGGCTCGTCCGGTTTTCCGGCCGATTCGGCACTCCTGCCGCTCGCGGTTTCGAGAAGCGCCACAAGGGCACCAGCTCCCGGCGCGGGACCGTCCGGAAGTGGATAGGTGGGGTCGCGGTTGGTGGCGACGAAGCGTGCCCCGTTGCTCAGCGCTCGTGTGGCTTCGGTGAGGTTCTCATAGGAAATGTCGGTGGCCAGGCCGACGATTATCGCCTCTGCCTGCGATGCGGTCGTCACCAGAGGGCATCCGTATCGCTCCAATTCTGGTACAGCGCCCGCTGCGCCGACGAGAAGTGTGGGAGCACCGGTCGGGCCGATGACGCTGGCCGCCGCCATCGCTGAGGTGATCACAGCGTCGTCGCGCGGCGAAAAGTCCGTCACACGCTCTATCTTGCCGGCTGCTTCGGAGCGGGTCCTCGTGGCGTTGTTGGTGATGAAGAGCAGATGAATCCCTGCTGCTTGTAGTCGGTGTAACGCCTCGCCGGAACCAGGAATCTCTTGTTCTCCGAGATAGACCACTCCATCGAGGTCACACAGAAGGGTCGTCATCGAACCCCGGCGGCTGGACCGTGGATGGTGTTGAGCCTCGACCGCAGGGGAGATCGCATCAGAAAGGTGATCCCGAAGCCGACGAGAAATCCGACGACGTGCGCCTGCCACGCAACGGCCGATTCGGATCCTATGAAAAACTGACCCACGAACCAGAACAAGATGAAGATCGTGGCAGGCAATGGAATGACGAAAATGGGCGGAACATACGCCGTTATCTGATGACGCGGGAACAGTACGAGATAGGCGCCGATGACGCCCGCGATCGCTCCGGATGCGCCAACGAGGGGAACAATGCTTTCGGGGTTGAGGGCAACATATCCCAGCGTGGCGGCAAGACCCGAGATCAGATACATGGCGAGGTAACGCGCTCGACCAAACGCCTCCTCGATGTTGTTGCCGAAGATCCACAAGCTCCAGAGATTGAATCCCACGTGCAAGAAGTCCCCGTGCAAGAACATGGATGCGAGCACCGAAAACGAAATCGATTTGCGGGGGAAAAAGGGCTGATCACCATCGTTCACGCACGTTCCAGCGTTGATGTCGGCAGGGCTCAAAGGGCTGCCGGTCGTGACCTCGCAGGGTATCGCCGCTTGCGCCACCACAAAATCCTGCCCGGAGGTGTCACGCGGTTGTACGACCAGGAACACGAACAGATTCATAGCGATCAGGACGAGCGTCACGAAGGGTTTAACCCTCGTGGGATTGACATCTCTAATGGGGATCATTCCATACCTCTGTGTGATCGGCCATACTCACGGACGATGTTCGCGAGTGAGACGCCTCGTGAGACGCACAAGATTACCGATCGAATAACCTGCTCAAAGCGGAACCAGATCCACGACCTGGAGGGACCGAATGGCAAATGATGCGCAAGAAATGGGCGAACCCGGGCATGAACCGCGCCGGGAGCCTGAATCTGAGGATCAGCCCTTGCCCCATGTTTCCATGGACATAGCGTCGAATCCCACACCCGAGGCCATGCGCGCCGAGCTTCTTGCAGACCTGACTGCGGTTGATCCTGCAGACGCCCCCGATGTGGCCGACACTCTTTCCGATCTTCTGGCCCGGGATTTGGACGGCCCCATCAACGAATCCGGGACGGGTATTCCCACTTCAGGACGCCAGGGGTCAGGCGGAGAACCACCTGACTAGGCGACGTCTGGATATCGAGCTCGTGCGACGTCGACTCGTCGAGAGTCGGTCGGCGGCTCAGTCGGCTATTGCCGAGGGGCGAGTCAGGCTCAATGGGACACCTGCCACCAAGCCGGCGACACTTGTCGAGTCCGGAGATCCCATCGAGCTCGTCGGCGATGGTCCCCGATTTGTAAGCCGGGCCGGGGCCAAGCTGGACGCGGCGATCGATGCATTCGACATCCCGATCGTCGGACGGAGCGCCATCGACGTCGGCGCGTCGACCGGTGGGTTCACCGATTGTCTTCTCAAGCGGGGAGCCTCATCTGTGCTGGCTGTCGATGTCGGGTATGGTCAGCTCGACTGGGCTTTGCGGACAGACGACCGGGTTTCCGTGATGGACCGTACCAACGTTCGGCATGTTGACCCAATGAGTCTGGGCGCTCCTTTTGAAGTGATCGTCGTGGATCTGTCGTTCATCTCGCTTTCCAAGGTGCTCGAGGTGCTGTCCCGGCTGGGTGACGAGGACAGTGATTGGGTCGTGCTCGTGAAGCCTCAATTCGAGGTAGGTGCTGATCGGATCGCATCGGGAGGGCTGGTGCGAGACGAGGAAGCCCGGAGCGAGGCAATCAGTAAGGTGATTGCCGACGCCTCGCAGGTGGGGCTTTATCGCGCCGGCGGGATTGATAGCCCGGTTCCTGGCGCCAAATCCGGTAACGTCGAGCATCTTCTGTGGTTCAACAAGAGATCGGCCAAACTATGACCGTGCACCTTTCGTTGGTGGTTCACCCCGAGCGTGACAGCGCTCGGAAGGCTGCGATGCGCATCATCGAAGTGGCCAGGGCTCTCGGATGCGAGGTGTCTGCCGGGACCAGTGATGCCATCGAGGTTCTGGACTTGAAACCCACGGTGGGACGGCCTGATGTCATGGTGACGGTCGGAGGTGATGGGACAATCATGCGAGCGGCCCACGTTGCCCTGCCCGCCCGGATACCGCTACTCGGATTCAATCTCGGGGCGGTCGGCTTTCTAGCAGAAGCGGAGCCATCTCAGCTCGATGGAGTCGTCGAGTTCCTGGCCGCGGGTTCGTACACGGTAGAAGAACACATGACGCTCGAAGTGGTTCTGCCCGGTGAACCGCCCCACCCTGCATTGAATGACGTCGTCTTTGCCAAGGAAGAACGCCAGCGGCTGGTTTCGGTTTCGTTGACCGTTAACGGAGAACCGTTTCACACCTATCGGGCGGATGCGCTCGTCATAGCCACCCCCACCGGCTCGACCGCCTACAGCCTGTCAGCGGGAGGCCCTGTGGTCGACCCCGACCTGGAAGCGATGGTCGTGACACCGGTTGCACCTCACGCGCTCTTCGGGCAACCGGTCGTGTTCGCGGGATCGACGATCCTCGGCTGTTCGGCAGGATCCTCCCGTCCGATAGGCATCGACGTCGATGGAATGCCGATCGGCAGAGTCGAAGGCGAAGTCATCGTCCGTCGCTCAGACGTGCCGGCGTTGTTTGTGCAGATTGATGGTCCGACGTTCCCCGGCAACCTCGTCAAAAAGCTCGGATTGCGAGAGAACTGACCGTGATTGAAGAGCTGATCGTTCACAACCTGGGACTCATAGGCGAAGCCCACCTGGAGCCTGGACCGGGTCTGGTCGTTGTCACGGGCGAAACCGGCGCTGGCAAAACCATGCTGCTCGGCGCGGTCGAGTTGTTGCTCGGCAGGCCCGCTTCCTCCGATCTGGTCGGCCCGAACGACGAGGAAGCCCGCGTGCAGGGAAGGTTTGTGTTCGACGATCGCGAGGCGGTCGTATCCCGGCGCCTCGTTGCGGCTGGACGCAGCCGCGCATACGTCGACGGTGACATGGTGGCGGCTCGGACGCTCGGTGAACATCTCGAAGACGAGATCGAGATAGTCAAACAGGGTGACGCCAGACGACTGTCGGACCCGGCCGCATTGCGGAAGTTGGTAGACGGATGTCTCGACGGAGCAGGACACGACGCCCTCCAGAGTTACCAGGAGGCGTGGGGAAACCTCACGCGGATCAGGGCTGATCAAGAGCTGGCCGGAGGGGACACGCGAGCCATCGAGCGCGATCTCGAGGTGGCGAGATTCCAAGCAGATGAGATTGCCGCTGCCGGCTTTGCTCCAGGAGAGGATGAGGAGCTGGCCCGACGATCGGATCGGCTCCGATTCTCGCGCGAGCTGACCGACACGCTCGAGGAAGCAAGACAGCACCTCGACGAACAGGATCACCTCGCTATGGCCGTCGTGGCCATGCGTAGGGCGGCATCCTTTGATTCGAGCCTACAACCCATCTCCGACCAGTTGGACGGCCTGCAGGCAGAGTGGGCAGAGGCAGCATCCGCGGTTCGGGACGTGGCCGGGACCATCGAGCACAATCCCGAGGCGCTCGAAAAGGTCGAAGACAGGCTGGCGAACCTCTCCAGCCTGAAGCGCAAATACGGCAGCACGCTGGACGAGGTTCTGGCGTTCGGTCTCGATGCTGCAGAACGCGTGGTCCAGTCTGAGCAACTCTTGGCACGTGCAGGCGAATTGGAAGGTGAGTTGACGGCTGCTCTCGAAGATGTGGAGGTGGGAGGAGAAGCACTGCGGGCGGCCCGAATGCGAGCAGGCAAACTGCTGGCGGAAGCGGCGACGGGTCACCTCCGTGACCTTGGGCTCAGCGACCCGGTATTACGGGTCGAAGTCGCCAAATCGTCTCCCGGTCCGTATGGAGCCGATCGGATGCAGCTGCTGTTTGCATCCGATGCGGCGCTCACACCCGCGCCCGCTCACACATCGGCATCCGGCGGTGAGCTCAGCCGTGTGATTCTCGCGGTCCGGCTCGCCGCGGGAGTGTCGGATACCCCGATCGTTGTTTTCGATGAAGTTGACGCAGGCGTTGGGGGTGCCACGGCTCTGGCCATGGGAGAAAAGCTTGCATACCTCGCCGAAGGTCGCCAGGTCTTCTGTATCACACATCTTCCTCAGGTCGCCGCATTCGCCGATCGCCATTTTGTCGTGGATCGCACCGGCGTGAGCGCCCGGGTTCGTCCTGCGGTCGCAGAGGACCTGGTCGCCGAATTGACGAGAATGATGGCGGGATTGGGAGACAGCAAAAAGGGCCGGGAACACGCAGTCGAGTTGCTGCAGACCGCGAAAGCCCGACGTGGGTGATTCCGTCCCGACGTCGCGCCGGGTTACTATCCGGCCGACCAAGGAGCCTGCTTGACGAAATACGTGTTCATTACCGGGGGAGTGGTATCAAGCCTCGGGAAGGGCATCACGGCAGCGTCGCTCGGTCGGCTGCTCAAGGCGCGTGGTCTCAGGGTCGTGAACCAGAAGCTCGACCCTTACCTGAATGTCGATCCCGGGACCATGAATCCGCTCGAACACGGTGAGGTGTTCGTGACCGACGACGGGGGAGAAACGGATCTGGACCTGGGCCATTATGAGCGCTTTACAGGTGAGAACCTCAGACGCGACTCAAACGTCACAACCGGATCCGTCTACCACTCGATCATTCAGCGAGAGCGACGCGGTGAGTTCCTGGGGGCCACCGTGCAGGTCATTCCCCACATCACGAACGAGATCAAAGCCAGGGTTCGCAAGCTGGGCGAATCTCCAGACGTGGATGTTGTCATCACCGAGGTTGGCGGGACCGTGGGAGACATCGAGATCCTTCCGTTTCTAGAGGCCATTCGACAAATTCGTAAGGACGTCGGATCCGAGAACGTGGCCTATGTCCACGTGACGCTCGTCCCCTACATAGGACCATCTGAAGAGCTGAAAACTAAGCCGACGCAACACTCGGTTGCCGAATTACGCAGCCGGGGTATACAGCCGGACGCGATCGTCCTCCGAGCGGACCGCCCCGTCGAGGATGCGCTCTCACGAAAAATCAGCTTGTTTTGTGACGTCAGCCCACGAGCGGTGGTCACCGCCGAGGACGCACCAAGCATTTACCAGGTTCCGCTGGATCTGCACCAGGAAGGACTGGACAAAGTCATCTGCGAGTCGTTGGGTCTCGAGACTCCGGAGCCGGATCTCTCATCGTGGAAGGCCATGGTCGACCGCATGTTTTCGCCGACCGACGAGCTGACGGTCGCTCTGGTTGGCAAGTACGTCGACCTGCCCGATGCATACCTGTCAGTCGCCGAAGCGCTGACTCATGCGGGTGCAGCACACGGATTCAAAGTCGATATCCGCTGGGTTTCGTCTGATGAGATGGACGGCGGGCTGCTCGTTGAGACCGAACTGCACGGCGTCGATGCGATTGTGGTGCCAGGTGGATTCGGGCACCGGGGCGTGGAAGGCAAGGTTCAGGCGATTCGCCATGCTCGTGAACGTGGCATTCCATTCCTCGGTCTGTGTCTCGGTTTGCAGTGTGCAGTCATCGAGTTGGCCCGATCGAAAGCCGGTCTTGCCGGTGCGAATTCGACGGAATTCGACCCGACGTCGCCCCATCCCGTGATCGATTTGATGGACAGTCAGCGCGACGTCGACGACAAGGGGGGCACGATGCGTCTCGGTCTCTACGCGGCGCGATTGGCTCCGGGATCGAAAGTGAGAGAGCTTTACGGCGAGGAGCTCGTGTACGAG
Organism: Acidimicrobiia bacterium; assembly: GCA_041567895.1. Lineage (GTDB taxonomy): Bacteria > Actinomycetota > Acidimicrobiia > Spongiisociales > SHLN01 > JABDOU01. Next base: position 8,585 of record JBFGAX010000068.1, on the reverse strand, counting down.
CGTCATCGCCATCGGTACGAGGTCAACAACCGGTATCGGGCAGATCTAGAGGCGGCGGGCATGTCACTGGCAGGACTGTCGCCGGACGGAAGCCTCGTTGAATTTGTCGAGATTTCGGATCATCCGTTTTTCGTGGCGACTCAGGCGCACCCTGAACTCCGGTCGCGGCCCGATGTGCCTCATCCTCTGTTTCTCGGTCTCATCGACGCCGCCCGGAACCATCAGCTCGGTTCTGAGGTGGCAACGGAGACGAGAGACGCTCCGGTCCACCAGACCAGGTGACGGCGTTCCAAGAGAAGTCCAGGTCCACCAAATATCGGGGAGCTGTCATCTCCGTGGACGAGGTCAGCCTTCGAACCCCCACCGGTGACGCCGTCTCACGAGAGATCGTGCGGCACATGGGCGCCGTCGTGGTGGTGCCGTACGAAGACGGTCACATCTACCTGATTCGCCAGTTTCGAGCGGCGACCGGCGGTTATCTATTGGAACTTCCGGCTGGAAAGCGCGATGTGGCTGGGGAATCTCCGGAAGTCACCGCGATTCGAGAATGCGTTGAAGAGGTTGGGCTCGAACCAGGAAGAGTCGAAAAGATCCATGAGTTCTGGAACTCTCCGGGTTTCTGCGACGAGTTCACCCTTCTCTATGTAGCCGAGAACCTGCAACAACGCACAAGTGATCCACAGGGGGCGGAGGAAAGGGATGCAGAGATCGTCCGGCTGGCTACCGGTCAGGCCTTTTCCATGGTTGCAAGCGGTGAGATTGTCGACGCCAAAACCATCATCGGCTTATACGGGCTGGAGCGATGGCTACGCCAGTCATCGAACCCGCAAGGAGACGATCGGGTTGTTCACGTCACCAAAGGCGTGGATCACGTTGGTCTCAGCGTTCTCGACCTCACAACCAGTCGATTGTTCTTTGAACAGTGCCTCGGATGGGAACTGGTTGGCGAGCGACCCGAGTATCCGGCTGCATTTCTCTCAGACGGAACCGTGATGGTGACCCTATGGCAGGTGGAAGATCCGGCAACGGCCGTGCGATTCAATCGGCGTAGCAACGTCGGTCTGCACCACCTTGCATTGAGGGTCACAAGTGAGCTGGATCTCGATGAGCTGTTTGTCTCGGTCCGAGAGTGGCCAGGCGTGGTCGTCGAGTTTGCACCGCAGCTCTCCGGATCAGGACCGAAAAAGCACGCAATGGTGTACGAACCAGGCGGAAATCGCATAGAGCTGACCTACGATCCCCGGATATCGAAAACGTAGACGACATATCAGCATGGGTCGAGGAGTACCTCGCTTCCCTGTCTTCGGAGCGGGGCCTGGCCATCAATACGGTTCGCGCATATCGGCGCGACCTGGCTCAGTATGTGCAATACCTGGATGCAAGGACTCCGTCACCGGAGCTGGTATCGGAGTTCGTTGCGGAGCTATCGGCTGCAGGTCTTGCCCCCAGCACGATTGCTCGTCGCATCGCCGCCATTCGGGGTCTTCATCGTTTTGCTGTTGCAGAAGGTCTCGACGATTCTGATCCGACTCAGCTCCTGGGTTCACCTCGCCTCGCTTCGACACTTCCCAAAGCGTTGTCGATGCGCGAGGTGAGCCGCCTGCTCGATCATCCCGACGTAACCACAGGGTCCGGCCGCCGTGACCAGGCCATCTTCGAATTCCTCTACGGCACCGGCTGCCGGGTCAGCGAACTCGTCGCCCTGGATCTTGAAGACGTCGACCTCGAACATGCGACGGTCGTCTTGACGGGTAAAGGATCCAGGCAACGCATGGTGCCGCTCGGTACGTACGCCCGTGAGTCGATAGCTGCCTATCTTCCAGATCGGCTGATCTGGCGAAAACCCGCAGGCGACCCCGGAGCTCTCTTTTTGAACCAACGAGGAGGTCGCCTCACGCGTCAGGGCGTCTGGACAATTCTGAAACGGCACGGCGACGCCGTTGATCTGGGAGAAAAACTGTCGCCTCATGTTTTGCGCCATTCGGCAGCTACGCACATGGTTGAAGGCGGAGCAGATCTGCGTTCCATCCAGGAAATCCTGGGCCACGCTACAATTCGTACTACCCAGGTGTACACGAAGGTATCTCCGCAGCACATCCGGGAGGTGTATGTCACCTCCCATCCGCGGGGCCGCTGACACCCGAGCGGTTGAACACTGCCGCTGGCGCCAAACACCGACTTGAAGCGGAGGTTCGCTTTCAGACGGGCGAAGACTGAAAGGAACGAGGCGAGCCGCACCGGGGCGTGCAGAGCACAGTTCGAGACGTGCGTCGGCCCAATACAACGAGACGACGAGCAGAACGACGAGCAGAACGACGAGCAGACGACGAATAGTCGAACGAAAAGGTGACAAGATGACCGTAGACATGGCGGCCGCCAAAATCACGCTCCTGGAGGAGCGCGCAAAGCTCGTCCACCAGATGGACGAACTCGGTGCCAACGAGCACGGCGACCTGCGTCCTGATCTCGATTTCGGAGAGGGCTTCGCCGACGCTGCCGCAATCACTGCAGAGCGGACCGAGCTCATAGGGCTCGCAAACGTGCTCAAGGACCAGCTGTCTGCGATCGACGAGGCCCTCGGACGTATTGAAGATGGGTCGTATGGCACGTGCAGCAATTGCGGTAAAGACATCGGTGCAGCGAGGCTCGAGATTCGCCCCATGTCCAACATGTGTATCGAGTGCAAATCGGCTTCCCGGTAGCCAGGTTGCCGGCTTGATCCTGGGATCGATACTTGGAGTCGATAACCGGTAGCAACGCCAGTGATGTTGCCATATTCGTCGGGATTTTGATGATGTCAGTCGTCGTTCATGAAGTATCCCATGGATTTCTCGCTAGATACCTGGGAGACCCGACCGCAGAACGGGCCGGACGTCTGACGTTGAATCCCATAAAACATCTCCACCCGATCGGATCAGTGTTGCTGCCGGCGGCTCTCGCCTTCGTGGGTGCACCGATCTTTGGCTGGGCGAGACCGGTTCCGGTGAATCCGCAGTATTTCCGTCAGCCGACTTACGGAATGGCGGCCGTTGCACTGGTGGGCCCGCTTTCGAACACCGCCATAGCTGTTGTAGCGGGACGTTTGGTTCTCCCTCTGGTGTCAGGAATCGGAGAGGTGCTCGTGTTCGGCGTCGTCTTCCTGAACCTGCTACTGGCCGTGTTCAACATGATTCCGGTTCCTCCGCTTGACGGCAGCAAGTTGATTCCGCTCTTTCTCACCGAACGAGGGCGTCTGTTGTTTTACAGATACGGCCCGTTCGGTGTTCTCTTCCTTCTCGCGGTCTTGCTGTTGGGCGACAGTCCGTTCGCCGACATGTTGCTCACCGCAGTCACATGGCTCCTTCCTCTGGCGGGGATACAGTGAGTTCGATCCCGCACCTCGTTACTCGCTTTTTCCAGGTCGCGAGAGCCAAACGTCTCACCAGTCACGAGATGTCTGAGGTGGTTGCGTGGTTGCGTCCGGACCTGCTCGATCTGTTCAAGAGCCAGCAGGTAGCCGACCAGCGGCACGGCTACGAATGTGCCAAGCGTGTCGTGGCGCAAGATCCACAGCGAATCGATCTGGCTCGAGCTGCACTGCTACACGATGTCGGCAAACGCCATGCCCGGCTCGGAGCCGTCGGAAGAACGCTGGCCACGATTGCAGGTGCGATGCCTGTTCCAACCCCAAAAAGGTGGTCGCTGTATCTGAACCATCCTGCACTGGGTGCAGAAGAACTCCTCGCTCACGACGCCGACCCCATCGTCGTGGATTTCGCCAGGCATCAGGAAGATGAGCGTCCGGCCTCCATCGATGAAGCGTCGTGGCGTCTATTGCGTATGAGCGATCTGGAGGCACCGTAGGTGGTGAGCGAGAATTTTGGAATTGCCGGGCCCTCGACTCTTGGCAAAAGAACCGACAATGCAGCGGTTGTCAATAGCATGTGCGCCGCCGAGGACCGGGGAATGTTGTGAGCTATGAGGTAAGCACCGAGGTGTTTGAAGGTCCGCTGGATCTTCTCTTGACGCTCATCACTCAGCACAAGCTGGCCGTTACGGATCTGAGTCTCACGGATCTCGTGACCGAGTACGTCGATTATCTCGATCGTATTGCTCATCTCGACATGGAGGTGACGAGCGAATTCCTTCTGATTGCTGCCACGTTGATTCAGCTCAAGGCCCGGTTTCTCTTGCCGGATGACGAGCCCATAGACCTCGATGAAGAATTAGCCCTCATGGAGGAGCGGGATCGGCTGCTTGCGAGGTTGCTGGCCTGTGCGACGTTCAAGGATGTGGCGGCGGTTCTCGCACATCGCCTGGGCGCCAACCAGAGATTCTTGCCGAGGACACTCGGCCTCGAGATGGATTTTCCAGATTCCACACCGGAAGTTCAGCTGCGGGTCGATGCCCCGGGATTGGCCAGGCTGGCTCAGCTGGCGTTTGCACCGCGCGAACTCGATCCGGATCTCGGTCATCTCGCACTTGACCTCCCGTCGGTCCCTGATGCCATCGACGACCTTCGGTCGCGTATGGCTGACTTGATGAAGGCCGAGTTCGATCGGATGGTTGCGCACTGTGACACCACACTCGAGGTCGCGGCATACTTCCTGGCAGTGTTGGAGCTGGCCAGGTGGGGCATAGTCGGTGTCAACCAGGATCATCGCGATTCTCCGATCCAGCTCACCTATGAAGGAAGAACATGAATAATCGTGGTCTGCTCGAAGCGATCCTGTTCGTTGCAGAAGAACCGGTAGCGGCTCCCGAGTTGGCTCAGGTGTTGGAGGTTCCCGTATCCCAGATTGTTGAAGATCTGGGTGAGTGGGCCCGTGACCTCGAAGATCGAGGCGCTGGATTTGTGTTGCGTGAAGTAGCAGGCGGCTGGCGACTCTATTCCAATCCGGATGCCTCCGCGTATCTCGAACGTTTCGCAGCAACGCCCACAGCCTCGAGGTTGAGTCAGGCTGCATTGGAGACGCTCGCTGTCGTTGCATATCGCCAGCCGGTATCACGCGGTCAGGTTTCCGAGATTCGTGGTGTCGACTGCGAACGCACGATGCGTACTCTGGAGCGATACGGTCTCATCGCTGAAGTCGGTATAGCTCCTGGTCCCGGATCACCCATCCTGTATGGAACCACGGAGCTGTTCTTGGAAAAGCTGGGCCTCATGCGGCTGTCGGATCTTCCGCCATTGGCAGAGCACGTCCCACCCGCCGAAGTGGTCGAAGCTCTGGAGCGGCCTTTTCGTCCGGAAGCATCATCGAGCGAATCCACAAGCTGATTGCGAGGGCGGGAGTCGCTTCGCTGCGGGCCGCCGAGGATTTGATTCGCGCCGGGCGGGTCACGGTAGACGGAGTACCTGCTCACATCGGCCAGCAGGTTGACCCTGATTCGGTACTGGTTGCCGTGGACGGCGATGCCATCCCTACCGCGCCCGGGAAGGTCTACTACCTGCTGTACAAGCCGCCCGGGGTCGTGAGCTCGGCCGCGGATACGCATGAGCGACCGATTGTGACCGATCTCGTTCCTTCCGACGTTCGGGTGCATCCGGTCGGCCGCCTGGACCTCGATTCGGAAGGTTTGATGCTGTTGACGAACGACGGATATCTCACCCATCGGATCAGTCATCCGAGCTTTGGCATCACCAAGACCTATGTGCTGCGAACCACCGGTTCTCTGGGAAAGTCCGAGCTGGCGAAGTTGGTGACAGGTGTCGAACTCGAGGATGGCCCGGCCCGCGCCGTATCTGCCAGGATCCTCGACAGGTCAAAGCACGCAACGATGCTCGAAGTGGTCATGACCGAGGGCCGTAATCGTGAGGTGCGGAGGATGGCCGACGTAATCGGGATTCCCGTCACAACGTTGACGCGGGTTGCGATAGGACCCTTGAAGGACCGAACGTTGAAGGCCGGCCAGTGGAGAGAGCTGACGGCTGAGGAGGTACGATCACTGTACGCTGCCGGGCAAGATCCCGCGAATGCCAGATTCAAACAACAGGACGGGTCTCCGTGAACAAGCCGATCTTGCCGAGCCTTCCCGTGCGCGGTTCGGTATCGGTCCCTGGTTCAAAAAGCATCACCAATCGAGCCCTGGTCGTAGCAGCGCTTGCCGACGGTGTCTCGACGCTCGTGGCCCCGCTGGACAGTGATGACACCGAGGCAATGGTGGATTGCCTCGAAGGCTTGGGAGTTCGCATCGACCGATGGAACCCGATATGGCGAATTCAAGGTACAAACGGTAGGTTCGAACCCGTTCGGAGCGTGTTGGATGCCAGAGCGTCAGGAACAACGGCGCGTTTCATCACGGCGGTTGCTTCACTCGCCACAGCCGGGATCATCGTGGACGGTGTGCCACGAATGCGGCAGCGGCCCATCGGCACGCTCACCAGGGCGTTGAGAGACCTCGGCGGCGATGTCACCGATCAAGCCGGCTACCCACCCATCAACATCGAGGGGAGGGGTTTGAACGGTGGCGGGATCGTCATGGACGGTTCGGCTTCGAGCCAATTCATATCAGCCGTCCTCATGGCCGCTCCCTACGCACGATCTGCGACAACGATCGAGCTCTCAGCGGTGACATCCCGCCCCTACATAGACCAGACGCTCGAAGTAATGAGGGCATTCGGGGCCGACGCCGGTTGGGAGGACGAGAACACTCTCTATGTGGACCGGACCGGCTATCGAGCAGCCGAGTTCGCGATCGAACCGGATGCGTCGGCGGCTGTCTATCCCATGGCGGCAGCGGCCGTCACAGGGGGTTCGTTGACGATCCAGGGATTGCGTCGCGATTCCCTCCAGGCAGATCTTGGTGTAATCCCGGTTCTGGAGGCGATGGGCTGTTCAGCGGAATGGAACGAGCGTGGGCTCAAGCTCATCGGTACCCGAGATCTGCTCGGCGTCGATGTCGACATGAACCACGCACCGGATGCTGCTGTTGCAGTTTCTGTCGTCGCTCTGTTTGCGAGAGGAGCAACGACGATCCGCAACGTACCGAACCTGCGCATCAAAGAAACCGATCGGCTGGCTGCCATCGCCGCCGAACTCTCCAAACTCGGAGCGTCGGTGGACGAACGCCCCGACGGCCTGGCGATCGAGCCCGGTCGCCCGCGTGGGGCATCGATCGCCACCTATGACGATCACCGGATAGCGATGGCCTTCTCGGTGGCAGGCCTCAGAATTCCAGGAGTGATCATTGAAGACATCGAATGTGTCTCGAAGACCTGGCCGGGCTATTTCGATGCCATGGAGCAATATCTCCGTCCGGCGGTCGTTGCGATCGACGGACCATCCGGCGTCGGAAAATCAACCGTCAGCCGTGCGGTGGCCGATAGATTCGGATGGGGTCATCTGGAGACCGGTGGCTACTACCGCCTGGCGACGCTCGCCGTTTTGCGCTCAGGAGCCGATCCCACCGATCCACTAGAGGTCGCGCCGGTGGTTGAATCCGCAGAAATCGGCATGCGAGACGGTGTAGCCACGCTCGGTGGCGAGGATGTCACAGGCGAACTCAGGAGTGATGAGGTCACGGCCAACGTCTCTGCCGTCTCAGCCATGCCCGATGTCCGAGTGCACCTCGTGGCCAAACAGCGAGCCTGGGTGGCTGCAACGGGCCCGAGCGTCGTAGAAGGACGTGATATCGGTACGGTCGTGTTTGACGATGCGCCTCTCAAGATCTACCTGACTGCGACAGCGGAAGAGCGCGCCAGGCGTCGGGCCGGAGATCTCGGACTTGCGCCGGAAGAACTCGATGACCTGATCAAAAAGATGCGAAAGCGAGACGAAATCGATTCCACTCGCAAAGCTTCTCCTCTCAGAGCAGCTGACGATGCGATTGTGGTGGACACTTCCGACCTGACGATTGACGAAGTCGTTGATCTGGTTGCCGGCCACCTCGAACAGGTCATCGACGCCTGAGAGAACACATCTCGACAAACGAGGTCGTCAATGGGCTGTCAGCAGGTCCAGAGCGTCCGCAGCCGTCCACTCCCGATCTTTTTCGAGCAGCCCTGCCTGGCCGGGATTTCGGGCACCATATCCTGCTTCGACCGCGGCTTGAATTGCCGACAGGAATCCGCGAAGGTCACGGGGCAGCGGGAAGTACTCATCCTCGGTGGTAACCCGTAGCGTTTCGACCTCGGCCGAGGGATCGACGGCTGAGATCACGGCTTTCACGAGCTGATCGGGGGCGGAGGCGCCGGCGGTGACGCCAACGGTATCCGTTGGCTCGATCCAGGTTGGATCGATGTCGTCAGGCCCATCTACCCTGTAGGCCCTGGCTCCCTCAACTTCGGCAACCCGGACGAGTGCCTGGGTATTTGAGGAATTGTCTGAACCCACAACGAGTATGACATCAGCCCGTTGTGCCAGCTCCTTCACAGCCGATTGACGATTTGTGGTGGCATAACACAGGTCACTTTTTCGGGCGGTCGCCAGCTCGGGAAACTCGGCCTGTGCAGCGTTGAAAACACCTTCCCATTCATACATTCCCAGCGTCGTCTGGGCGAGCAGGGCGACTTTGGAAGGATCCTTCGGTACGAAATCCTGGAGTCCGTCCATCGGCTCAACGAGCGTTATCGCCTCCGGGGCCTCTGCGATGGTTCCCACCGCTTC
>JBFGAX010000067.1:0-15347 GCA_041567895.1 Acidimicrobiia bacterium | reverse complement strand
GGCATGCCGATATCGATAGGCTTGGAACATGCGCTACGTCATCGTCACCGAATGCAAGGTCGGCCAGGGTCGAATGCAAGAGTTCACCACGGAAGTTCAGAAGTGGGAGCAGGATGCGATGAGCAGCGAGCATGCTCCGGAGATGCACGCGGTGTACCTGCGATCCGATGATCCCGCCAACGTTCTGATCGTCACCCAATTCTCATCACGGGAAGCCGCCGAGGGCTTCGACGATCACCTTGCCGATTTCAACAACATCGTTCTGGCGTGTGTCTCGGAAGAACCCGCGCTCGGAGGGTACGACCTCTTTTATGCTGCGACCCCGAGGGGTGCCGAAGTCATATTTGGCCAGGATGTCGTGCACGACTGACGTGCACCAACAAGACCAACTACGGGCCATGCACTAAGCGGCGTTCCTCGATGGGACGCGAGGTAATGCTCGCGAAGCGCGAATCCATGGAACGCGGGGTAGGCGTGGTGGGTGCTCGAGATCGAGGTTCCGAGAGTCAGAAGTGCCGCAGTTGAAAGTGCAATTCCGCTGTCGGGCCCCGATCGCTTCACCCGGACCGACCGCAACCGCTCTGACATCAGCTCCGCAAGCTGAGCCGATGGGTGCTGGGCGAGAGCTGCTATCGCAACGGCTGCACGCCTGTCCGTCAACGGTTTTCTGCGGCGACCTCGCATGGCATCGGCCAACGTGAGGTATCGAGGCACGGATTGATCAGGATCATCCAGGCTGAGGATTCTCGCGACTTCCCACGCACCTACATATCCGGACGCCGCCAATCGATCCGAAGCCGTGAGGGCTCGATCCATTGCCGATACCGGATCGATACCTGCGGCCTCTGATATCACCGCAAGGACGATGTCGCCTGCGCGTGTTGAGATCCTGTGCTTGCTCTGCCAACTCTCATACAGAGAGATCGCTCGATTGCCCGGAATGTCGAATTCAATGCGTCCGCCGGCGACGGTAATTGCGCCAGCCACTCTCCGGAATCGCACAGCGCGGGTGGCAGGTTTGAGCGATTCGGCGACCTGTTCGGACGCTGAAACGAATCCCTCGACGTCCAGGGCGCGCACGGCCGTGACGGCCGCCAGTGATCTTCTGATCAGGTGGAGGTCATTTCCGGCCGATAGAACTTCATGAAGCTGCTCGTCTCGCTCCACAATCTCAGGCGGAGCAACATCGTCGACAGCAGCTATCACCGCAGCAAAGTAGTCGTCGCTACCGAGCTGATACCAGCGCCGGTTGGCTCCGAGCGCTTCGAGAGCTTCGCCATATCGAAGTTCAGCTTCGTTCGACATGTCTCGAGTTTGCCATGCTGAGCTGTTCAAACATGACCGCTTGTGAAAAGAATCACATGAAATGGTTTGAGGAGGGGTACCATTGGGTAATCGGGACTCAGGACTTGGAGACAATGTTGCCTGGGCAGCTTGCCCCCGGCAGATGCACAGCTGAAGCACAAGAAGCTGAAGCAGTAGCAAAAGAAAGAGCGCAGCCTCCGGATTTGACTCCGGAACTGAACAAAACCTTCGGCGCTACGCCCCGGAGACACGGCGGACTACACGGGCAACGGCAGACTTCTCACGGTGAATATTGAAGAACAAGAGGGGTGTTTCATGAAACACAGCAGCAGTCGTCCAACCATCGGGTTTCTCAGCACGTATCCGCCAACCTCGTGCGGATTGGCCACCTTTACGCGATCGCTCCTGAGCGCGGTAGCCGAGGACCGGGGGACCGCGGATGGCCTCGGCGTAGTCAGCCTGGTCGATGAACCTCAGCTCGATGGCACCGGTGGACCCATGCTGCCAGAGGTCGTGCATGAACACGTGAATGGCGACCCGGTTTCGCTGACGGGTGCTATCAAGGCTCTCAATTCCTTTGACGTCGCCTCGATTCAGCATGAATACGGAATCTTCGGTGGTCAGGATGGAAGCGAAGTTCTCGATATTCTTGGGGGACTCGAAATACCAGCGATCGTCACGCTTCATACTGTTCTCAGCCAGCCGACGCTCGGTCAACGTTCGATCCTTCGCCAGCTGGTAGCTATGGCCGAACGGACCGTCGTCATGAGCGAGACTGCCTACTCGAGGCTGCTCTCGGAGTATTCGGTCGACGCCTCCAAGATCCGGGTGATACCGCACGGCGCGAACCTCAATATTCAGGACGGAACTCCGCAGAACGGTGACCGGCCGACCATCTTGACATGGGGCCTCATCGGGCCGGGTAAGGGTCTCGAGATGGCAATCGACGCGTTCGTTGGTCTCGACGACATCGACCCTCTTCCTCGCTACGTCATCCAGGGAAAAACCCACCCCAAGGTGCGGGCGTCGCAAGGCACTGCCTACGTCGACGGCCTCATCGCTCGGGTTCACGACCTGGGTTTGGAAAACATCGTCGAGTTTGACGGTCGATACCTCGAGTCCGATGATTTGGCCGCCGAGGTGCGGAGGGCCGACATGGTCGTGCTGCCGTACGAATCGACCGAGCAAGTCACATCAGGTGTCCTGGTCGAAGCGCTGGCAGCGGGAAAACCCGTCATAGCCACCGAGTTCCCTCATGCAGTCGAGATGCTTTCGACCGGAGCGGGTTTCACGGTTCCACACAACGACCCGAAAGCCATGTCTTCCGCGTTGCGGAGGGTGCTGACATATCCGGTTCTCGCCAATCGCATGGCTCGCGAAGCGCGCCGCATCGGCAACACGCTTCATTGGCCAACCATCGGTCGCCGCTATGACAACCTGGCAACGAAACTCGTCAGCAGGCCCATGATGACGAGACAGGTTTCTTACGGTCGCAGGCTCCGGACCTCCCCGGACGCCGTCACCCAGGCCGGTTGAGGCTCGACCCTCGAGGCGGCGCCGCCGGCTCCGCTGCCGATGTTCCACGATCTATGAGGAGGGTGTGTACGTGAAAACTGGACTCGATCGCGCGATACCTGAACCCCGTTTCGACCATCTCGCTCGCATGACAGAGCCGCTCGGACTCTGGGAACATGCCCTGTATTCGGAGCCCCGCCAGGACCACGGCTTCTGCACGGACGACAACGCCCGTGGTCTCATTGTGGCTTGCCGCGAGTCGGAACCTAGGGCCGAACTCGTCGAGCTGGCCGGGATCTATTTGAGATTCCTCGAAGACGCACAGCTGGCAGGCGGCGGCTTTCACAACCGACGCAACAAAGATGGTTCGTGGGAGGATGCCGTCGGGTCTGACGATTCCCAAGGAAGGGCCATCTGGGCGTTGGGCACCGTGGCAACGTCGGGTCCCGAGCCGTGGATGCGAGACCTCGGTTTGTCGATCCTGGGCGAACAGGCAGGATTCTCGTCCCCGTACCCACGCGCAAACGCATTCGCCATGCTCGGCGCTTCGGAGGCGTTGGCCGTGGCGCCCGGCAATCTTGCCGCCACTCAGGTCCTCGAGAGATCTCTGGCGTCGCTGGTTGGCACAATGTCCGCCGCCGGGATTTCTCCCGGTGATCCGATCGACCAGGATTGGCCGTGGCCGGAAGATCGCCTCACCTATGACAACGCCCGAATCCCGGAAGCCTTGCTCGCGTCTGGTGAAATCACCGGGGATGATGAAGTCGTTCATTCAGGTCTTGGGCTGCTCGAATGGTTGGTCGGAGTCGAAACCCAGGAGGCTCACTTCAGCTTCACTCCCGTCGGAGGATGGACTCTGGGCGAACCTCGTCCAGGATTTGATCAGCAACCGGTTGAAGCGACCGCCATGGCTGATGCGTGCGCCCGAGCGTGGAAGATGACGGGCGATTTGCGATGGAGGGCCGGGGTCGAAATGGCTGCACGCTGGTTCCTCGGCGCAAACGATGTCGGAGCGACCGTCTACGATTCCGCAACCGGTGGCTCTGGCGACGGGCTCACTTCCCAGGGTGTAAATGAGAATCAAGGTGCCGAATCCACACTGGCGGCTCTCGCCTCCCTTCAGCAGGCCAGGGCGATGGAGATAGGTGCCTGAAAGCCGTTCGATATCCGGTGGATGTATCTACGCTTAATTTTCGCGTTTGGTAAAGCTAAGCAAACTGACCTTTTCGGCCGAAGAAACACCGGATATGACATCCATACCCATCAAGCGAAGTTCTGCGCGATTTTTTCCCGATCCGCATCGCGTCATCACCAAGCCTTTCCTTCCGGGCGAACAGGTATTCCCTGATGGACATTCCCGGGCCGCCGGCATCATCAATCGCATCATGGAGATGCCTGAAGCCGAAGTGGCTTCAACGCTCGCGGCCACGTGGGAGGAGTTTGGGCATCGACACGACGATTTCACCAACATCCTCGCTCGCGGTTTCGACAACGTTGCCCACAACATCGAAACGCCAGATGACATCATGCCGGAGCGGAAGCTGCTCATCGGTGCCTACTTCACACACGAGTATTCGATCGAGGCAGCTGCACTCAGCAATCCCTCGATGGTGCTCGCACCCGATCAGTCTGGTTTGAACGAGGGCGAAGCGCGTTTCATCATGAGCTTGCGAGCAATCGGGGAGGGGCACATCTCGTCCATCGAATTCAGATCGGGCGTCGTGGACGGGCTTGGCAATATCGAGATCGACAAGCCAAAACAGCATGCCGTAACGGGCACGAAGCGAGCACCGATCTATGACAAGCTCGTATTCCAGGCAAAGTTGGAAGAGCTGGAGGCGATGAACGACATCACGCGCCTTTGCCTTGATCCGCTACCCATGCACTTCACGTTCGAAGAGCTCGAAGCAGCCATCCTGGATTTGGACAATCAGGGTATTGATCGCACGATCGCGTTCCAGACCATCAAGATCATGCACTGGCTGGCATCGTCCAACTACCGAAGCTCATTCCCACCCGATTCGGAACTCTCCGAGCGGGTGATTTTTCCGCAAGGACCAACCGAGAGCCACGGTATGGAGGATGCCCGGTTCGTGCGGTTCACAGACGCCGACGGCACGGTCGTCTATTACGCCACCTACACCGCATACGACGGCGTCAAGATTCTTCCGCAGTTGATCGAGACAACCGATTTCATCTCCTTCAGGATGGCCACCCTCAACGGCAAAGCAGCGCAGAACAAGGGCATCGCCCTGTTCCCGCGCAAAGTCGACGATCGGTATGCGGCTGTTTCTCGCCAGGACAACGAGAACAACTATCTGATGCTGTCAGACAACGTGCGCTTTTGGACGGAAGCCGAGAGAATCCAGATTCCGGCCAGGCCCTGGGAGCTGACGCAGATCGGGAACTCGGGTTCGCCACTCGAGACCGAGGCCGGTTGGCTTGTCATCACCCACGGCGTCGGTCCCATGCGTCGCTATACGCTCGGTGCGATCCTGCTCGATTTGGAGGATCCGTGCCGGGTGATCGGTCATCTTCGAGAGCCGCTCCTGGTGCCGAATGAGCACGAACGGGACGGCTATGTTCCAAACGTGGTCTATTCGTGTGGCGGCATCATTCACAACGATCTGCTCGTCATTCCCTATGGCTTCTCGGATATGGGAGCGGCGGTCGCCAGCGCATCAGTCGACGATGTACTCACGGCTCTGACGGACTGAGACCTCGAGCGCTGCGGAATCGGTGATACAGGCGCGGCAACGCTTCGGCCGGCGCCGTCCAAAAATCTGTCGGGTCGATGTCGATCCATGCATGCTCGGGAACCGGTCGACGGACTCTGTTCCCGAAGGCTTTGATGACATCGACAGCAGGTTTGGCCGAACCGTCGGATCTCCACAGTCCGAAAGAGCGTTCATGGATCGCCACGTCGAGTGGAGGAGCGGACCAGATCTCCGGTACGTAGTCGGAGTAGCACCACAGCATTGCACCGGTGCACCCGGCTTCGTGCAGCGCTTCCAGGCATCGCCCCGTATATGCAGCAGCCTCCTCCTCGCGAACCGACAGGGGCGATTCTTCATGGTCCGGGGGACCATTGTTTGGCGCGAGTGTCGGCAGCCCGAACTCCGAGAACAGGACGTCTCCATTCCCAGCCAGCCAGCGAGTCACGATGCTCAAGAAAGGAAGGAGATGTTCGTCGGTAGATCCTGCCGACCACGAGGCATAGATCGGGTAGCCGTGCATGGTGAGGAAATCGCACGCCTCCAGAGCTTCGGCCGGACCCAGGTTGCGATCTTGTTCGAGATCTTCCATGTGCAATCCGGCTGTGATCAGGGCCTGCGGGTCGGCGGTGCGAATGGCGGATGTGATGCGCTCGAGCCAATCCCGCCCCGAAGCTTTGTCCGGTGGTGTTACGCAGTTGGAGTTCTCATTTCCGAGATCCCACGCCCACAGCGACCCGTGACCAGCGAGCGCGCCAGCCGATTCGCTCGCGAGCAACGCCTGGGCACTCATCACATCAGGATCGGAATACCAGTTTCGTAGCCCGGTGGTGGATGCAGAGCCTCCGGATACGACGCGAAACCGATCGTCACCGGCGCTTCCGCCTGTGGCCCAGGGTGGAATGAGGTTGACTCCACTCATGTGACCTGTGAAAAGTGTCGGCATGGTGCTGAGACCCGCCGCCGCGGCGATGTCAGCGACTTCAATGAGGCGCCCGAGCATTGTCGTGTCTATGGATGCCGGTGTCGGCTGAAAGGCCTCCCACGTGAGGAAGAACCTGACCGAGTCCATGCCGGCGTCGGCGATCCGTTCGAAGTCTCGCGCCACATCTGCGGGTTTGAATTCGCTCCACCATCGCATGGCGCTTTCGGCAGGCCAGTAGTTGACACCGAGTCGGAAATGGCCGACGGTGGTGCCGGTTCCATCACTCATCAGATCGTGGGTCTTCTATGGAGCTCGAGGACCCTGCGATATACATCTATGTACTCGTCGGCCATGCGCCCAACATCGAAGCGATATTCGACCGAAGCGCGCACTGCGGATCCGTGGAGATCGGCCGCAGCCGTCACTGCGGTGGTCGCCTCTTCGTACGACCCCACGAGGAAACCGTTTACGCCCTCGTCGATGAGTTCGGCCATTGAACCCCGTTCGTGAGCAATGACAGGAGTGCCGGATGCCATCGCTTCGACAACGCTGAAGCCAAATGGTTCGTCGAAGTTGATCAGGTGAAGGAGAGCCCTCGCCCCTGAGAGGAGCGGGCCGCGTTCATCCGGGCCGACCGCTCCGATGAACCTCACCCTCTCGTCATCGATGCGAGGCTTCACCTGTTGCTCGAAGTAGTCCTCATCCTGGATGATTCCGGCGATGATGAGCGGAAGGCCTGATCGTTCGGCTACGTCGATGGCCTCGACTGTGCCTTTATGGGGGTGGATGCGGCCGAAATAGAGGAGATAGTCGCCCGCCCCCGGTTCGGCAGCAAAGGCATCCATCACGATTCCATGGTGGATGGTTGCGACGTACTCGAGATCCGGATGCTTGTCGGCGTCGCTGATGGCCACGTAATAGCTTCGCTCGTTGTATTTCTTGTAGACCGGAACGATTCGCTCAGAGGAGAATCCGTGAATGGTCGTCACCACGGGCGTGTCGACCAGGCCGCTGTATGTCAGAGGCAGAAAGTCGAAACTGTTGTGAATCAGGTCGAACTCGTCTGCTCGTTCGAACGCTGCCGAGATATGCAGTGCTTCCCACACCTTCGGGTCCAGGTCGGGATCCTCCGAATAGCCAGTAGGAGCGGTTCCGGCGAGATGTGCTGAAGTAAGCGAGTCGGCCGTGGCGAACAGGGTGACGTCGACGCCACGTTCCACGAGTCCCTCCGTCAGCAAGGAAACGAATTGTTCCCACGGCCCGTAGTGGCGGGGTGGGACGCGCCACGAAATCGGAGCCAACATGCCAATGCGGAGAGGGTTGGTAGTCGAATCGGGAGGCGCCATCAGCCGGGAAGCGTACTCCCGGGACGACCGCCTCCATCGGACCGTTCCGGCGCGCGCAACGATCCAAAAAAGATAGTGAAACGTGCGATCACGCCTGAGGCGTTGCCCTGTACGCTGAACGATTCGATCCCATGTACGCACCTCTTCGCCTTCTCTACAGCCTCCGACCCCATGCACCCGCCGGACTTCTGTTTGGAGCTCTGGCCGTGGGATTCATGTTTGCCCTGAGTCCATTCTCGATACCGGATGTCGCCGAGCATTTCAGCATCGGCATCGGTGCCGCCGGGATGCTTTCCGCCGTTCAGGTTGGCGGATTCGGGGTGGTGAATTTTCTCGCGGGTCGAATCTTCGCACCGTCAGTACGTCTCCTTCGGACGGGATTGCTGATGCTCGTGGCGATGGACATCTTGAGCGCCCTCTCGCCGGCTTTCGCTCCCCTGGTGCTCTTTCGTGCTTTCGCCGGAGTCGGTGCAGGCCTGATCACGTGGGTGGCATGGGCGGACTCGATGGGCGAAAAGCGCCGATTCGCCGACGTCGCAGCGATCGGTCCGATCGGCGCGATCATCGGCGCTCCGATTCTCGGTGGATTGGTACAGCTTGGTGGTTTTCGGATTGCCTATGCGTTCCTGGCGCTGCTTGGTGCAATCATTTTCTTGCTTCCTCAGCACCTCGTGTCGAGACGGATTCATCGGACCGGCAGAATGAGTTCTTCTCGTTCGAACCGCGTACTGCTGGTTGCGCTCACGATCTTGACACTCGCCGGTTCGAGTCTCTTCATCTACGCTGCAGGGATTGCCGATGAGCACTTCGGCCTCGGACCGCTGGCTGTTTCTTTCGCGTTCAGCCTCAACGCTGCCGGGGGAGTCGTCGCCACGAGAATGGAGCTCGAACGGTTTCCAACGACGTTCTGGTTTTTGGTCATCATCTTGTCGATCTTTGCGGTGAGCATCGATCTGAGCGTCGTCGCCTTTTACGTCGGCATGACGCTTTGGGGTTTCGCATTTTGGATGGCATTGCCGCGCGTGCTCACGATGCTCGCTCAGCGATCGCTGTCACCTGACGAGCGGGTCGGCGATGCCCAGGCCGGAATGGCCCTCGGACGCGCACTTGGCCCGCTCGTCGGGGCGCCCCTCGCCACCGCCGGTGCCTTCCTGGGCCTCGGGGCGCTTGCGGCCTCGGGAATGGTGCTGGCAGGGGCGATGGTCGGCGGTGTTGAGCTTTTTCGGCGCAGCCATCAAGAGCCATCAGTGGCCTCGCTTCTGTGGAGATCGTGAATCGACCAAGCTCCGTCCCCTGCCAAGAATCTGACATCGAACTGACCCTCGGTATTTCGCGTACGCTGGAGTGAGCGGACGCGGTCGAACGCGTCACCGGAATGAGGAGCATCGTGGCCCAGGCCGTGCAGGAACCTCTCACCAGCCTGAACCGGCTCGGAAAACGCGTTCGCTGGATCGCGGTTCGCGGTCTGGCGTCAGCCCTCACCGGGTTGCTCGTCCTCGGTATCGGGGGACGGCTCGTCATGCTCGCATCCCGGCTCATCCATCCTGACGCGATCGGCCGACTCACCGAGAACGGGAACCGGGTTGGTGAGTTCACGATTCAAGGCACGATCGAGCTCTTGATATTCGGAGGACTATTGAGCGGGATAGTGGCCGGCGTGGTATGGGTGTTCGTCCGCGAGTGGATGCCGCGCAGGCCGGTGATCGTCGGCGCCAGTTCAGTGGCGATCGGGGGAAGTGCGTTCCTGATCGATTCCGGAAATATCGACTTTGTAATTCTCGGCGATGTCCGCCTCGACCTCGTGCTTCTGATCGGTTTGCTATTCGCATTCGGTTTCACCCTCGTGCCGATCGATCGATGGCTCGATCATCGTCTGCCGGGCGCTTCCGGGGTCTCATACGGAAGGTATGCGATTATCGCTGCCCTCGGGGCCCCGCTGACAATTCCCGCCTTCATGAGCATGATGAACCGGGAGTTCTGCTTTTGCGACCATCCTCCGGTCTGGTCGGGCGTTTTCCTGTTGCTGACATCTGGTGCGACCATATGGTGGTGGACGGCAGAGATTCGGGGGGCAGACGTACCGCCGCCGTGGCTCAAGGGCACCGCACGAGCCTTCCTCTTGGTCACAGTGCTCAGTGGAGCTACCTATCTGCTCGTCGACCTGGTTCGCATACTTTGAAATCGTGCCTCGATACCAGTCAGTGATTTCTTTGTAAACCGCCCAGGGTGCCCGACCACTATTCTCGGTGATGAGGGGAGGTCATCCATTTGGGCGGACGACTTCAAGCGACGCGCACGCCGAGAGTGAACCGAACCGCACCGGGCGTGCTCTTTGGTGTTCTCCTGGTTGTCTCGGCGTTCGTTTCGCTATTGAATCTCGATGATCCCAACCTCCCGATCGCCGAAGCGAGTGAAGCTGTCGGAACCTCGTATTTCGTCGACCCGACCGGCGACGACGCCAACGTCGGTACCACGGAAACCGACCCCTGGGCAACGATGGCCTATGCAGTTTCACAGTTGTCGGCGGGTGACACGCTGTACGTGCGAGGCGGTCGCTACGAAGAATCCGATATCGAGATTGGCGTCGCCGGTACGCCGGCGTCACCGATCACCATCGTCAACTACCCGGGAGAACAACCCGTGCTTGACGGGTCGTTTGCGGAGTTCCGGCAGCCTGGCAACACTGCCTGGGAGCTGGCGGA
This sequence comes from Acidimicrobiia bacterium, assembly GCA_041567895.1. Lineage (GTDB taxonomy): Bacteria > Actinomycetota > Acidimicrobiia > Spongiisociales > SHLN01 > JABDOU01. The sequence goes on along the minus strand of JBFGAX010000067.1, from coordinate 4,840 downwards.
CGCCGGCAAGCAGATTTATCGGTCGGTCGCTACGTATCCCGGGCTGGGGCAGGCGTACGGGTATTTCGGAGGCGACAATGGATCGTGGCGCCTGGTCCCGTATGAGGACTCCGGCCCATTTTGGACGAATAACGAGTCATACACGGACCAGCCGCCGTATTACTACATAGGGCCTGGCGTGTTCTGGGACCCGGTCGACGAACGCATCTACTACCGATCCCAGCAGAGCATCAACCAGGTTGGCTACGACGTCCCATCGAATCCGGATCCTCGCCAGACTTCCCTCTATGTGTTCGGAGACCGGGACATGTTCACGTTTTCACCGTCGGCAGCCAACATCGTTGTGAGCGGATTGACACTTCAATATCAGAACACCCCGATTCACATCGAAGCCGGGGCTCATCACATCACGGTTTTGGACATTGACCTTCTCGGGGGCCGCTACCACATCCTCGCTCGCGACGGTTCGCACGATCTCGTTTTTGACACGATCACGATCGCGGACACCTTCCCGCCGTGGGTCTCCTGGACCGACGTCAAGCGTCCAGCCATAGGGCGTCCCGGCCACTTGCTTCAGGGAGCCGGAATCAATCTCGCCGGGAATGTATACAACGTCGAGGTCGCAAACAGCACATTCGTGGGGCTCATGGACGGGGTCGACGCAACAGACAATCCGAGCAATGTGCGAATCCACGACAGCACCTTTGACGTGAGAGACGACGCGTTCAAACTCGGTTCTGCCGCTTGGAACATCGAGTTCGATCACAACACGACTCTCCGGGCGGCTTCGGCGGGACCTTCCTGGAGTGGATCAGGCAGCCCACCCCCGGGCATGGAGGGAACCGTCTACGTGCACCACAACATCCTCGATTCTTCACAGCCGCTTCGATTCGGGCGCCAGGATCCACTGAACTTGCTCGACGACAAATTCGACGGGCCGAACGGCGATGGCTTCACGACCGGACGGGCTTTCGGGAGCCACACCACCGAAGATGTCACAGGTCCGGCGCCGTGGAAGATTTATCACAACACGGTGATCGGCGACGCTGATCTCAACAACCGTGGAGCGGGGTCTGCATACCGCTACCTCCCGTTCGACCCGGCTACGCCTCATGAGGTCTACAACAACATCTTTGTCCAACTCGGCGATCAGTGGATTGTTCGCGACGCTCGCGTGGCCGATGGTTCGCAAATCCACGACGGCAACCTGTATTGGGCACCTGGTCGAGACGTGTCGACGGAGCTCTTCAACAGAGTTGACGACACCGGGACATTGACAGACTTCCAATCGTTGACCGAATTCATGGGCTCGGCCGCCTGGCAATCGACGCTTGCTTACTACGCACCGGGTTGGGAGAGCTCGGGGGTCGAGGCAGACCCGCGCCTCGATGCAGATCTGAGGACTCCGACCGGCAGCGCGGCGGCAACGGGAGCGGTTGATCTCAGCGGAAAGGGTTGGCCAGGAATTTCGGGTGAGACGTTTCGGGGAGCAAGGTCGGCCAACACCGTGCCCGGCGTCTCGCTGGAGGTGGTCGACGGGAGTGCGCTGGAAGGCAGTCAGCCAACAGACACCGCAACCGTGATGTTCTCGCGCAGTGGAGGTTCGACGGAAGCGTTGGTCGTCAGCTACCAGGTAGATGGGAGCGCAACCAACGGGACGGACTTCGATCACCTCAGTGGAACGGTGACGATCCCGACGGGGTCGCCCTCGGTCAATCTGACAATCGTGCCGATTGACGACGGCGACAACGAAGGCACCGAGACCGTGTCGATCACCGTTCTCGATACAACCGAAGCTGTGTGGCAGGGGGTGGGGTCGGCGGAAGTGACCATTGTCGACGACGAACAAACCCTTCTCCGGTCGATCGCAGCGAGTACCGATGACGCCGAAGAATCGGTGACCGGTTCGGTGAAGATCACGAGCAGTGACCTGGAGCTGACCGAAGACGGTTCGCGGGGAGAACAGCAGATCGGGCTGCGCTTCACCGATATTGCAATTCCCCGTGGATCCCGAATCGATGGCGCCTTTCTCCAGTTTCAGGCTGACGAGTCGACAACCGTCCCGACCTCGCTCGTGATCAAGGGCGAGGCCGTAGACGATGCGGTCACGTTCTCCGGAACGAATGGAGACATTTCGGGCCGCACCCGAACCACGTCGCAGGTTGCATGGAATCCGTTGCCCTGGACTGCCGGCGATTCTGGAACCGCGCAACGCACTCCGGATCTGTCGGAGGTGGTGCAGGATCTGGTCAATCGTCCCGGGTGGGTGGAAGGAAACGCCGTCGCCTTTCTCCTGGAAGGTACCGGCAAACGCGTCGCGGAGGCATTTGACGGATCGCAACCTCCTCAGCTGCAGATTGCGTTCACCCGTGCGGTAGCGGTCCTGGCCACCGACGACCAGGCCCAGGAGGGCACACCGGTGGATTCCGGACAATTGACCTTTACGCGAACAGGTCCCGTCGGCCAGCCTCTCACGGTGTCGTATGGCGTTTCGGGGACTGCCGAGGCCGGCCTCGATTACGCAGCTCTCGACGGGACGGTGATCATTCCTGCGAACGCCGCGTCCACCACCCTGGACGTGACGCCGATATCAGATTCTCTTTCCGAGGGGCCGGAAACGGTGATCGTTACCGTGGTGGACGGTGTCGGCTACGTCGCAGGCGTGCCGGCTACCGCCACGGTCACCATTGCTGATGCAGGCACACCGTCGGTGTCTGTGGCGTCAGTCGATGACGTTGCAGTCGAGGGTGCCCAGCCAGCCGATAATGGACAGTTCGTTTTCACCCGATCGGGGAGCACGGAGCAGCCTCTGGAGGTGACGTATTCAACAGGCGGCAGCGCGGTGAATGGTGTGGACTACCAACTGCTGACCGGATCCGTGACCATCCCCGCCGGTCTCGCTTCGATCGTCGTCGATCTCATTCCATTGGAAGACACCGAAACCGAGGTGACGGAATCCGTGGTGGTGACCGTGGTCGAAACCGGCGCTCACACCGCCGGTGATCCCGGCGAAGCTCTCGTGCATCTTGTCGACAACGAGGTCGAAATCGTGAGAAGAGTTGCTGCGAGCGCAGGAGATGCCGAGGAGGCCCCAGACGGTGCGGTATCCCTGTCGGGGTCATCGCTCGAGATCGTTGAGGACGGACCGTTCAATCAAACCGTCGGTTTATGGTTCGGAGATATTGACGTTCCCCGTGGTGCGACCGTCACGTTGGCGACCATTCAGTTCCAGTCTGCGGACCCCGCGACTGGCGCTGCATCCCTCACCATCCGAGCAGAGGCCGCCGACAACGCCACGGTGTTCTCGGGCAACGCCTTTGATATTTCATCCCGGCCGACAACGACTGCTGCTGTCTCCTGGAGTCCGCCAGACTGGCTGGACGATCGTCTGGCCGGGCTCGATCAGCAAACTCCTGATCTCAGCACTGTCATTCAGGAGATAGTCGATCGCCCGGGTTGGAACCGTGGCGGTGGTCTCGTTGTGGCGATCAGCGGAACCGGGACACGCGCTGTTGAGGCGTTCGACGGTGATCCAGATGCGGCAGCCGAGCTGCGGATCGAATACGCCGGGGTGGGCACTCCCATCAACCAGGCTCCGGTCGTGCGAGCATCTGCCGATTCGGCCTTCCATCCGGGACCGGCAGTCCTCGGTGGCGTAGTTTTCGATGACGATCTGCCTAACCCGTCTACTACGCCCACGATCACCTGGACGCAACTCGGCGGACCCGGTGTGGTTGCTTTCGGAGATGCTTCTTCGCTCGAGACGACGGCCACGTTTTCCGAACCAGGGACCTACACCCTCAGGCTCAGCGCCGACGATGGTGCCCTCGTGACGACCGATGAGGTCGTGATCACTTCGGTCGATCCGGCGGTTCAACCGCCAGAGATGATCTCGGCGGCCGTACTAGGCGACTACGGATCGGGTTGTTGTGAAGAAGGGGAGGTGGCGAACCTCGTTGGAACGCTCAACCCTGACATCATCGTCACGACCGGCGACAACCGCTATGTGAACAGCATCGATCGGGCCATTGGCCAGTTCTACTCGCCGTATATCGGTAATTATCAGGGCACCTACGGTCCGGGCGCGGCGCTCAACCGGTTCTTTCCCGCGATTGGCAACCACGACTACAGCGAGTTGGGAGGACTCGGCGTCTATCTCGACTATTTCACACTTCCGGGGGGAGGTCGGGTCTCGACCGACTCATCTGGCACCGAGCGCTACTACGACTATGTGATCGGCCCTGTTCATTTCTTCGTGGTGAACAGCGATAGCGACGAACCAGACGGCGTGACCGCGTCATCGATTCAAGCGCAGTGGCTCCAGTCGGCTCTGGCAGCGTCCAGTGCGCCATGGCAGGTTGTCTACATGCACCACCCTCCCTTTTCCTCAGGTCAGAGGCATGGGCCGTCTTTGGAGCTGCAATGGCCATTCGCCCAATGGGGTGCGGACGCGGTCCTGGCCGGCCACGATCACATCTACGAACGGATCGTCAAGGGCAACCTGCCGTATTTCGTGGTCGGCGTGGGCGGAAATGGACTCAGCGGTATCTCCCCGAATCCGGATCCGGATAGTGCGGTCCGTTACAACACGGGCTTCGGGACGCTGCTGATCGAGGCCTGCGCCTCTTCCATGACGTTCACCTTCCATTCCATCTCCGACGGTGTAGTGGATACCTATCAGGTCGGAGCAACGTCCTGTGTGAATGAGCCGCCGGTGGCGGTTGATGATTCGGTGTCGACGTCTGAGGGGGTGTCGGTGGTGGTGGATGTGGTGGCCAATGATGTTGATGTGAATTTGGATGTGGGTTCGGTGAATGTGGTGTGTGGGGGGTGTGGGTTG
>JBFGAX010000066.1:0-15378 GCA_041567895.1 Acidimicrobiia bacterium | reverse complement strand
GAGTTCTTCGGTGATACGGGGGTAGGTGGAGGCGTCTTCGAGGCCGACGGGGAGAGACGGCACACCGTCGAAGTCGCTTCCGATGCCCACGTGTTCGACGCCGATGAGATCGGCGATGTGTTCGACGTGGTCGACGACTGTGCCGACGTCACCGCGGGGAAGGTTCTTGGATCGAAGCATCTCGGCGGCAGCTTCTTGATATGCCGCTTCGTCGTCAGGCCCGAAGTCCTTGCGGAGGTCCCGCTGTTCTTCGAACATTTCCAGCGAAAGGATGGCGCCTTCCTGCACCAGGAATCCGGGCACAAAGGTGACCATCACGACGCCGCCCGTGTCTCCCACCATCTCGAGTACGTCGTCGGGGACGTTGCGAGGATGGCCGGCGACCGCGAAGGCATTCGAATGCGATGCAATCACAGGTCGGGTACTGGTGCGAATGGCATCACGCATCGTGTCTGCCGACACGTGCGAGATGTCAACGAGCATCCCGAGTTCATTCATCGCTTTGACCACCTGTTTGCCGAAGGCTGTGAGACCGCCATGTACCGGCTGGTCTGTGGCCGAATCGGCCCAACTGATGGTTGAGCCGTGGGTCAGGGTCATGTAGCGAACGCCCGCTTTGGCGAGGGCTTCGAGATTGTCGAAGGAGTCTTCGATCGCATGACCTCCCTCTGCTCCCATCAGCCCGGCCATTCGACCGCCGGCGATGATCGCCTCCGCGTGAGCGGCCGAAGTCGCCATTGCGGTTGTGTCAGGTGAAAGGGCGGTCATCGCCTTGACCAGGGAAACCTGCTCCATCGTTGTCCTGAACGGCTCGTTCGTCCACGCCGGAACAAACACCGACCAGAACTGGGCTCCGACGCCGCCTTCGCGCATCCGCTGAAAGTCGGTGTGGAACTCAGAGAGAGACTCACGCGGGTCTGATCGGTTGAGGTCAGACCCGGCCCTCGTCCGGAGGGCCCACGGGAGGTCGTTGTGGCCGTCGACCACGGGGAGGGAGCCGTGAAGCCGGAGGGCATTCTCTCTGTGAGATGTCACGGCCTGGTTGCGATGAAGCTGAAGGTGATCATCGAGTTGGCAGCGGAAGTGATGATCGGTTGCGGCACCCCGAGCTGATCTCTGAGGGCTTCTCCGACGGTGGGGTCGAAGGCCAGTTCAGCCGGGATCGGCCTCGCCTCCTGAACCTCGATGTCTATGAAACCGACATCCGCAACCATTGCCAGATAGTCATCGAACGAACCTGCATGCAGGAGGTAGGCAATCTCAGCGATCGCTGGATCGGCAACCAGCCGGGGTAGCGCAGGCAGTTGCTGTGTGACGAGTGTGTCCGAGACCGTGATTCTTCCCCCGGGTCTCAACACCCGAAATGCTTCCCGATACACCTGCCTCCGGTCCGGGACCAGACTGATGACGCAGTTCGACGTGACGATGTCGACAGAGGCGGATTCGACAGGTAGGTCATCGATGCTGCCCTCTCGGAACTCAACATGCGGATACGCCGCTCCATTGGAACGGGCACGGGCGATCATGGCCGGCGTCACGTCGACGCCTATCACGTGGCCGTCGGGTCCGGTGCGATCGGCAGCCAGAAAACAGTCGAAGCCTGCTCCGGATCCAAGGTCGAGTACGGTATCTCCCGGGTTGATCGCCGCCTGTCCGAGCGGGTTGCCACAACCGAGTCCGAGATTCGCTCCGTCAGGTACCGATGCCATCTCGGGTCCGGAATACCCCCACAGCGAGCTCGCATCGTGGGACGTGATGGCATCTGAGGCTTTTCCGCGTTCTGCGATGGCGCCATAGGCGCCCCGGATCACCTGCAGTCGTCTGGCGTCATGGGGATCTGGCATGAGGATCCATAGTATCGCCCCGTAAACTCGCCACCTCACCCGGAACAATGAGCGAGAAGCCCACGATGCCCCGAATTCATCTCACAACGCTTGGCTGTGCCAAGAATCAGGTCGACTCCGACAAGCTGGTTTCGGTCATGAACGCCTCGGGTTATGCCACCGACGCACTCGCCGAAGATGCCGACATCGTGATGATAAACACGTGCGCATTCATCGAAGATGCACGGGAGGAATCGATCAACACGATCCTCGAGGCAGAACAGGCCAAACGACCCGATGCCAGGCTCGTGGTCATCGGTTGCCTCGCCCAACGGTATGCAACCGAGCTGGTCGAATCGCTCCCCGAGGTCGACGCGGTGGTCGGCCTCGACCGATACGGTGACCTGGTCGGCACCCTCGACGATCTCAGCGGTATCGACGTCGAGCGACCCCGGAGTTCATCGATGGACATCCTCTTCGAGACCAGCCGGCCCACGCCCGGAACACCCTATGCGTACGTGAAAGTTGCCGAAGGCTGCGATAAACCGTGCACCTTCTGCGCCATCCCACTCATTCGCGGTGCGCAACGCTCGCGCTCACCGATCAACATCCGGCAAGAGATGTCCGAGTTGTGCGATGCGGGAGTTGGTGAGATCGTTTTGGTTGCCCAGGATCTCGCCGCATACGGTCGCGACATTCAGGCTCCAGGCGGAATCACCGAGCTGCTTGACTTCGTCGGAGATGTTCGAGGGCTGCGTCGGCTACGACTCCTGTACCTGTATCCGAAGGAGATCCGCCCGGGTTTGATCGAGGCGATGGCTACCACATCTTCGATCGCCCCCTATTTCGACCTGAGCCTGCAACATGCCTCCCAGCCGCTCCTTCGCGCCATGAAACGGCCCGGGTCCGGCGAATCCTTTTCAGCCCTGATCGATGACATCCGCGCCGCCAGTCCTACGGCCACCACCAGGTCCAGTTTCATCGTCGGATTTCCGGGAGAGACGGAGAGCCAGCTGGAAGAGCTGGCCGACTTTCTCTCTGCCGTCCGATTGGACTGGGCCGGCTTCTTTCCGTACTCACCCGAAATCGGGACGCCGGCCGCGGAGCTGGAAGGCCGGCTTCCCAAGGACGAAATCGTCGAACGGGTGCGCTACCTCCGGAACATTCAGGATGAGATCACCCAGGCTGCCAATACCGATCAGGTCGGGCGGGAGCTCGAGGTCGTGGTCGATGGCATCGAAGACGGGCAGCCCTTCGGCCGAAGCTATCGAGAAGCCCCGGAAATCGACGGACTCATCACCCTGGATCGGGGCGAGCCAGGAGACTGGGTGACCGTCGAGATCACAGGGGCGTACGGGACGGATCTGGTCGGCGTCGTTCAATGAACGTAGAGGTGATCGCCGTCGGTACCGAGCTGCTACTCGGCCAGATCATCAATCGCAACGCGGCAACCATTGGAGAGGCGCTCGCCGAGGCGGGCATCGACTCGTATCGTCACACGACCGTTGGCGACAATCTCGACCGATTGGCTGCTGTCATCTCGGAGGCCCTCGCCAGGGCCGATGCCATTGTGATGACCGGTGGTATCGGACCCACCCAGGACGATCTGACCCGGGAAGCCATCTGTGAGGCACTGGGTGTCGACATGGTGTTTTCCGACGGCTATGCCGAGAGGCTGAGGGATTGGTGGAAAGGCCGCGGACGGGAAATGCCGGAATCCAACCTCAAACAAGCTCAACATCCAGAAGGCGCCAGGCTCCTCATCAACGACAAGGGAACCGCTCCGGGTCTCGAAATCGATCACGATGGAAAAGTGATCTTCGCTTTGCCGGGAGTCCCGGCGGAGATGTATGACCTCCTCCACGACCACGTGATCCCGTCGCTTCGCAAGAGAACAGGTGAGGATTCAGCGTTGGTGATCAGGATCTTGCGGACATGGGGTCAATCTGAATCGCTCCTGGCCGAATCGCTCAACGACATCTATGAGTCCACGTCGAATCCGATGATGGCGTTTCTCGCCTCGAGCGCCGAGATCAAGGTGAGGCTCACTGCCAAGGCTTCTACGGTCGAAGCCGCCGAGCGTCTCATCGCTCCGGTTGAAGCCGCAGTGCGCGAGAGGCTCGGATCACTCATCTTCGGAACGGACGATGAGACTGTCGAAAAACTCGTGCTGTCGGCGGCACGGTCGCGCGGATGGAGGCTCGCCACCGCTGAATCCGCAACAGGGGGGTTGATCGCCAGCCGACTGACCAGCGTTCCCGGAGCATCAGACGTGGTGCTGGGCGGCGTGGTCGCATACGCAACGGCCATCAAGGCAAAACTTCTGGGCGTTCCGGTTGAGATTCTCGACGACGGGGTTGTTACCGAAGACACGGCTATCGCAATGGCCGAGGGCGCGTGTCGTGAACTGGGTGCCGACGCTGCCATCGCCGTGACGGGTTCGGCAGGTCCGACGCCCCAGGAACAGGACGTCGGAACAATGGTCTTCGGGTTCGCGACGCCCGAAGGGGTGGGAGCACGTACGCTCAATATGCCTGGCGATCGGGAGCGGGTGAGGACCTATGCGACGACAGCCGCACTCCATTTCCTGAGACTCGCATTGCAAGGAGAAGGGATTGCGTGAGTCGGCGATTTTTTCTAGGCGTGGATCTGACCGACGACATGCGCCACGGTATCGCTGCTCACCTGGAGCCATATCGAGGTGAGCTGCCGGGCCTCGTGAGTCCGCCGGATAACTGGCATCTGACTCTGCGTTTTGTGGGCCCGCTCACGCCGGAGGCGGTCGATCGGCTTCTCTTCGATTTGAGTGGAGCCGAGTGGCCCGATCCCTTCCGGATTCGGTTCGGGCCATTGGAGGCATTTCCCAATCGTCGGAGAGCGACGGTTTTGTGGGTGAGTCTTTCGCAGGGGGAGCAGGAAATGAGAGTGTTGGCGAGCGTGGTGGAACGCACGGTGCGAAGGGCGGGCATCGTTGCCGAGGAGCGACCGTTCGTGCCTCATCTGACCCTCAGCCGGGTACGTCCTCCTGCCGATGTCCGCTCCTTGATTGAGGCGGTACCTCCCTTCGAGGGCAAGATGGATGTCGAACGCGTCGACCTGTTCGAGAGCCTTCCCGATCCTCGCCGGTATCCGGTGATCGACACCGTCTCGATGGTTGGAAGCGAACAAACGTTCGATTAGAGTTCATGTGTATTGCAAGGGTGTAATTTGTCACATACGGCCTCTACCTTTGTGAGCAAGATTCAATCAAACCGGCCAGATAGCCCATACGGCAGAAGAGCCAATACAGAAGAGATAGGACGTGACCCACATGGAACGTGACAAGGCACTCGATATGGCGATCACCCAGATCGAAAAGCAATTCGGCGATGGTTCCATCATGAAAATGGGCGAGGATTCCATTCGGCATGTTGAAGCGATCCCGACGGGCGCGATGTCTCTGGATCTGGCACTCGGTGTCGGGGGTGTCCCACGGGGCCGCATTGTCGAGATCTTTGGACCTGAGAGTTCGGGTAAAACCACCCTCGCACTCCATATCGTCGCCGAAGCGCAACGTACAGGCGGTATCGCCGCGTTCATCGATGCCGAGCACGCACTCGATCCTGTCTATGCCAAGAACCTCGGAGTCGACGTAGACGAGTTGCTCATCTCTCAGCCCGATACCGGCGAGCAAGCTCTCGAGATCACCGACATGCTTATTCGTTCGGGTGCTCTCGACGTTGTAGTGATCGATTCGGTCGCTGCCCTGGTACCACGGGCCGAGATCGAGGGCGAGATGGGAGATACGCACGTTGGTCTGCAGGCTCGCCTCATGTCCCAGGCCTTGCGCAAGCTCGCAGGAACTCTGAACCGATCGCGGACCACGGCCATCTTCATCAACCAGCTTCGTGAGAAGATCGGGGTTATGTGGGGTTCGCCGGAGACGACCCCGGGGGGTCGTGCGCTCAAGTTCTACTCATCAACACGTATCGACGTGCGCAGGATCGAGTCGATCAAAGACGGCACGGACCAGACCGGCAACCGCGTACGGGCCAAGATCGTCAAGAACAAGGTGGCCCCGCCGTTCCGTCTGGCCGAGTTCGACATCATGTTCGGCGAAGGCATCTCACGCGAGGGCAGTCTTCTCGACGTTGCCGTCGAGAACGACATCGTCCGCAAGAGCGGTGCCTGGTACACCTACGAGGGGGATCAGCTCGGACAGGGACGTGAGAAGGCCAAGGTCTTCTTGCGGGAGAATCCTGAGCTGGCGATTCAACTACAGGCCAAGATCCTCGAGGCGCTCGGGCTCACCAAGGATCCGTCCCAGGAAGCCCAGGTTGACGAAAACGGCGAGGTGATCGCTCGCGAGGTCAGCCCCGACCCCAAGAGCGGGAAGCGAAAGTAGGAATAACCGAACAGCTCCCGGTCACCGCGTTCGGCATCATGCTGGTATGGCCGGGCAATGCTGGTACGGCCGGGCAATGCTGGTACGGCCGGGCAATGCTGTAACGCCTGCGTGCCTGTCGGCGACGCGACTCAGCGACACGACTCAGCGACACGACTCAGCGACACGATTCAGGTCATTGCAGAGCCTTTTCGAACCAGTGGGCGGCGTAGGGATTATCGTTGTAGGGGTCTATTTCTACGTATCCGTGCTTTCGGTACATGGCGATGGCGATCGGAAGATGCGCACTCGTATCGAGTCGCACGATGCTGTGGCCGAGATGACGTGCCTGATTCTCGAGCTCGGCGAGGAGCTCCGCGCCCAGGCCACCCCCGCGCATGTCGTTCCTGATCCACATCCGTTTGATTTCTCCAACTCCTGGCGCAAGGGTCTTCACTGCTCCGCACCCGATCGTTTCGCCGGCGTAGCGCATGAGAACAAAGCAACCCGTCGGTGCCCGGGTTTCATCCGGGGTGAGCTTGGACCAGGCGTCGGGATCGAATCCTTCCGGAAACACCTCGTCCAATTCCGCATAATACGATCGGAGGCTGGCGACGGCATCGGGATGATCGAACGCAGCAGTCGCGAACGTCAGAGGCTCCACAGCGGGGACCATAGCCGATCGTGAAGAGGTCGGGATTTGCTTCCTGTTGTGTTCTTGACAGACGCCGTACAATGACCACAAGACGACCGAGGACTCATCATGGATGCATTGCAGTGGATTGTTGCGCTCGTCATTGGTTTGGTGGTCGGGGGAGCGGTCGCCTATCGCCTGGGGACGAGGTCGAGCGGCTCGACCGATCGCCTGCAGGCACAAAAAATCCTCGAACAAGCGGAGGCTGAAGCTCGCGCTCAGGCCGAAGCGTTTCGAGAGGAAGTCGAAACCGAGCTGACCCATGCCCGCCTGGAAGTCGACACGGCACGTGAGCGCATTCAACATCGAGAGACCACGCTCGAACAACGATCTTCCAACCTCGCTCAACGCGAGGAATCACTCGCGCAGCGAGAACGTCAAGCGGCTCAGGCTCAAGAAGAGATCATCGCTCGTCAGGAAATGATTCGCGATGAACTGGAGCGCATTTCATCCCTGGACCATGAGGCGGCGAAGGACGAACTCATGGCCATCGTAGAGGAAGAGGTCCGGCGCGATTCGATGGTGCTCCTGCGTGACGCCGAGATGCAAGCGCGCGAGGAAGCCGATCGTCGGGCGCGACGCATTCTGGCGACCGCCATTCAGCGCCTCTCCGCCGAAGTCGTCTCTGAGACCACGGTGTCTGTGATCCATCTGCCAACCGATGACATGAAGGGCAGGATCATCGGACGGGATGGCCGCAACATTCGTGCCTTCGAGCAAACCAGCGGCGTCACGTTGATTGTCGACGACACACCCGGGTCCGTATCGGTGAGTTCGTTCGATCCCGTTCGGCGTGAGATCGCACGGGTGGCTTTGAACAAACTCGTCGCCGATGGCCGCATTCATCCGACGAGCATCGAAGAGTCGATCATGAAGGCGAAGGCTGAAGTCGAGCAATCGATTCGCGATGCGGGGGAGTGGGTGTTGCTGGAAGTTGGCGTTTCGCGCATGGAGTCTGAGATGGTGACGCTCCTAGGGCGTCTCAAGTATCGAACTTCGTACGGTCAGAGCGTTCTGGATCATTCGGTTGAAGCTGCGGCCCTGGCCGGCTTGCTGGCAGCAGAACTCGGTATGGAACAAGGGCCCGCCAAACGCGCAGCGTTGCTGCACGACATCGGTAAAGCCGTCAGCCACGAAGTAGGCGGCTCTCACGCGCTGGTGGGCGCAGAGATCGCGCGTCGCTTTGGTGAGGATGCGGCGATCGTGCACGCCATTGAGGCCCATCACAATGAGGTTGAGCCAAAGACGGTCCTGGCAGTGATCACCCAGGCAGCTGATGCCATTTCGGCGGCCCGTCCCGGTGCAAGACGCGAGCAGCTCGACACCTACGTCAAGAGGCTCACGAATATCGAGGATCTCGCCCTCGGATTCGATGGAGTCGACAAGGTGTATGCGATGCAGGCGGGCCGTGAGTTGCGGGTGATTGTCGACCCCGGTCAGGTCGACGACGCCGCGGCCTCGCACCTGGCGCGGCAGATCGCCAAGAAGATCGAGGCGGACGTCCAGTACCCCGGTCAGGTCCAGGTAACCGTCATCAGGGAATTGCGAAGTACCTTCTACGCGCAATGACGACTGATACCAACACGGTGGCCGTAGCGCTCCCGACGCGACGGGAGCGACGACGCCCAACGAGGGCGGGGAAGACCTACTTCATTCGTACCTTCGGATGCCAGATGAACGAGCACGATTCCGAGCGGATCGCAGGCTTGCTCGAGGCCGATGGCATGACGGCGGTGGCCGCGATCGACGAGGCCGATCTGGTGGTACTCAATACGTGCGCGATTCGTGAGAACGCTGACAATCGGTTGTACGGGAACCTGGGTCATCTCAAAGCAGACAAGGACGCTCGTCCTGGACTTCAGATCGCCGTTGGTGGATGTCTGGCGCAGAAGGATCGGACGATTGTCCGTGATCGTGCCCCGTGGGTCGATGTCGTCTTCGGAACCCACAATATAGACCGTCTGGTGTCGCTGCTCGATCAGGCAGACGAATGGGGACCGGTCACCGAGATTCTGGAGGAGTCCAGTTCGGTACCCGATCTCCCTGCGAAGCGCGATGACCCGCACCGTGCCTGGGTCACGATCATGATCGGATGCAACAACTCGTGCACATTCTGTATCGTCCCGTCGCTGCGCGGGGCGGAGATGAGCAGACGGCCATCTGACGTGGTTGCAGAGGTTCGGCGCCTCGTGGCCGATGGTGTCGTCGAGGTCACTCTCCTTGGGCAAAACGTCAATTCCTATGGTCGCGATCTCGATCTGGGAGGACGCAAGCCACTCTTTGCGGATCTGCTCCGTCAGGTTGGCGCGGTAGAAGGCCTCGAGAGAATCTTCTACACGAGTCCTCATCCGAAGGATTTCAACCGGGACGTTGCGGAGGCAATGGCCGAGACGGCGGCGGTATGCGAACACTTGCACCTTCCCCTTCAGTCCGGCTCCGATCGCGTTCTGGCTGCCATGCATCGCGGCTACAACGCAGAACGGTTCCTCGGCAAGGTCGAGATGGCGCGGGAAGTATTGCCCGGCCTCGCTCTCACCACCGACATCATCGTCGGGTTCCCGGGTGAAAGCGAAGATGATTTCCAGGCGACGCTCGATGTGGTGGCCGCTTCGCAATTCGACAGCGCTTTCACCTTCATCTATTCGCCTCGGCCCGGTACCGCAGCGGCCGGGATGGAGGCCGACTTCATCGACCCCGACGTCATCCAAGAGCGCTACCTTCGGCTCACAGCTCTGCAGGATGCGATCTCCTTCGACAAGAACAAGGCGATCGTAGGCCAGACTCTTCGACTGCTCAGCGGCGGCCCGTCGCGCAAAGACGAGGCCGTGACGTCGGGCAGAAGTCGCACGAACAAGACCGTCAATGTCCCCGGGGCGGTGGCCCCCGGACAGCTATTCGACGCCGAGGTGACAATCGCTCACCCCCACCATCTCACCGGCCGGTTGGTCTGATTTCGATCTTTGCACTGCTCGGCCCGACCGGCGCCGGAAAAACCACGATCTCGCTCGATCTGGCGGAGCGCCTCGATGCCGAGATCGTTTCGGTTGATTCGATGCAGGTCTATCGGGGGATGGACATCGGAACCGCCAAGGCAACGTCGGACGAACGCCGGCGCATCGTGCACCACATGATCGACGTTGCAGATCCCGCAGAACCCTACGACGTTGCATCGTTCCAACGTATGGGACGCCAAGCGATGGCAGCCATCAAGTCGAAAGGCAAGAAGGTGCTGATCGTGGGCGGTTCGGGGTTGCACTTCCGTGCGCTCATCGATCCCCTGGAACCGATGCCGACGGACGTCGAGACAAGGCGACGTATCGCTGCCATGCCTGTTGAGGGGGTCGTCGGCCGCTTGCTCGACGCTGATCCCGTCGCCGGTGAAGTTGTTGACCTCTCCAATCCGCGTAGGGTCGTGCGGGCAGTGGAGATTCTGGAGTTGACCGGCCTGACCCCGACGCAGCGACACAGGTCCGAAGCTGCCGTTCGTTATCGGACATATCAGCCGATCGACGACGTATCGATCATCGGGATCGATCCCGGTTCGGACATGGCTTCGCGAATAGCGGACCGGACCCGGGCGATGCTCGATGCGGGTCTGATAGAAGAGGTTCGTTCGCTCGAGTCCGGTCTCGGGCCCACGGCTCGGGAGGCCGTTGGATACAAAGAGGTCTTGTCGATGCTTGCCGGGAATCTCGCAGAGTCGCACCTGCGAGAGGAGATAGAACGCACGACCCTCCGCCTCGTAAAGCGACAGAGGACCTTCTTTCGGCGTGATCCCCGCATAACATGGCTCCCGTGGTCGAATGACCTCGCACGACTCACCGCCGCGGCGGCAGACCACTGGGAGCTGGCTCCGTAATGGATTTCACCAAGATGCACGGCCTCGGGAACGACTTTCTCGTTGTTGATGGCCCGATTGATCTCGAGCCCCACCAGGTCGCAATTCTGTGCGATCGTCGGTTGGGCGTTGGAGCGGACGGAGTTCTGGTCGTGAGTCGGGTTGATGAAACGTCGGTTCGCATGCGCTACTACAACGCCGACGGAGGTATCGCCGAGATGTGTGGCAACGGCATCCGTTGCGTGGCGCGGTACGCAGTCGATCGGGGCCTGGTAGACGATCGGTCATTCTCGGTGCATACCGATGCCGGCAACTTTCCCGTGACGCTCATGGGTGGGGACCGCGTCAAGACTTATCTCGCCCGTTCGACCTGCGGTTCGACCCTAGAACTCGACGGCCTCGACCTCCAGGCAGTCGACATGGGCAATCCGCATGTGGTGACGTTCGTCGACGATCTCGAATCGGCGCCAGTGGCCAGTGCCGGGCCTGAGATTGAAACGCATCCGACCTTCCCCGACAAGACGAATGTCGAGTTTGTGCGAATCGACGCCAACGACCGTATATCCGTGCGCACCTGGGAGCGAGGGGTAGGTGAAACCCAGGCGTGCGGCACCGGAGCCGGTGCAGCAGTTGTGGCGGCTCATCAATATGGTCTGGTTGGCACCGAAGTCGATGTGAGGCTGCTCGGCGGCGAACTTTCGATACGTCTCGACGGCGACGACGTCTGGCAGGAAGGGCCTGCCGAATACGTTTTCAGCGGCTCCACAACGCTGCTGGATGGCGACCGGCAGCCTGATCTACTCGAAGCCTGATCCGTTGCCGACCGGTCCGTAGCTCTTCCACTCCCACCAGTTCAGTTCGCGATCGTCCCATCGGAACCGCCGGGCGTCCGTGCTTCCGTTGTAGGTGTTGTCATAAAACACGTTGTTTCGGTTGTACGCACCGGAATTGCCGATGTCTTGAACCATTCCGGTAAACCCGTCCCAGACGCTGATGTAGTTGTCGTGGACCGACGTATTACGAACCTCGTACGCGCCGTGGGCCCCCGAGCCCCGGTTCTGCTGGATGAGCGCGATGCCGTGCTGATTTCCGATCACCGTGTTGTTGTACACCTGGACATCTCTGGAACCCGAGACCTGGATGCCTGATCCCCAGATCCAGCCGCGAGGATCGTCGAATCCGTTTCCTTCGACGGTGTTGTTCTTGATGACGGCGGCGTAAGAAATTTCGTGCGCGATGCCCTCGCGATAATTCCAGGATGCCGTGTTGCCGTCGTACGTCGTATTGATGTTGTCGATATCCGACCAGAGACCAGGGCCGAAGTTGTGGTGCGCATTGTTCCCTCTGAGGACCAGGCCGTCGGTGTAGCTGAACTTGGTGCCGCCGCCCTGCCAATCGAGTTCAAAGTGTGCGAAGTTGTTGTAGGCGATCTCGTTGTACTCGATCACAAGCCCCCAGCCTTCGCCTCCGATGCCCTGTTGGCCGTTGTGATGTGTGTAGTTGTTGGTGGCCCGGCCGCCGTCGGTCAGCATGATGGCGACGCCATGGTTGCGGCGCACCTCATTGTTTTCGACGACCCAGTTTTGGCCAAAGGGACCGGCATTGGTTCTGCGGCTATCGATCACCCCGTGCTGGGCGGGCGATGCGTAATACTGGATCAGGAGGTTTTTGATCACCACATTGTCGGTGTCGCCGTGAAATGCCTGCTTGGTGACGCTGGTGACCACATCCCTGCCCCGAACGTCTTCGCCGATGTAGATCCGGTCGGCGCCATAATCGAAATACCACGAACCCGATCCGAGTTGTGAGCGGCTGGTGACGTGCTTGAAGGGCTGGCCGTCGACGAACAGATCTTCGCTCTCCTGGCAGCGGTAGCTCGAATCCTGGCAGCGCCCGTAGGTACGGGCGTGCTGGGTTTGCCCCCCGACATACCAGTCGCCGTCGTATTGCCAATCCGAAAGGCTGCGTCCGCCGTGCAGAACCGCACCCTCGGCGCCGATGAACTGCTGGCCATCCTTTGGTTCGATGCTCTGGTTCATGTAGTAGCCGGGCGTCAGATAGAACGTCGTGTAGCTCGGGTTGTTGCGGGCAGCTGCTGCTACGTCGTCGCCCGGATACAGCGTTACGTCGTAATCGCCGCTCGGAGGTGGAGGAGGTGGAGGCGGTGGAGGTGGAGGCGGCTCCGGCTCCGGATCGGGATCGGGATCGGGTGGAGGTTGAGGCGGATCCGGGTCCGGCTGCGGATCCGGCTCTGGCGGCGGGGGTGTCGGATCCGGAGCGGGGGCCGGCGGAGGTGACGGATCAGGATTCGGAGTGGTGTCTGATGGCTCCCAATACTTGAAGAAGCCGACGCATGGGAGCAATTCGGTTTGCATGTTTCCGGACGTACAGCTCGAACCGTCCCATCCCCCCTGCACCCACGTGGTCTGGTCCTCGGTCTCGAACGTGCGCCCACCGATGATGATCTTGTCGACCATGAGGTCTCCAGGACCGTCGTCGTTGAGGAAGTGGACTTCAACATTCTGAGCGTTGACCGGCCCTGGATGCTCATAGGTGAAGCGGTTGAATTCACGATTCTCAATTGAGCCGCCGGGCCCGATCCAGGTCGCTACGAACTCGCTGTTGACCGCCAGAGTCATGTTCTCCCGCCCGCTGGCACCCGCGGCGAAGATTTCGATGAGCGTGACCGACCCTGTACCCACCTCAACGACGATCGGCGAAGGCGACGGAGGACCGAGGACCGGCATACCTTCCGCCGGGATCGTGCTTTCCAGTATGGGCCCGCTACCGAGTGGCCCTGTGCTGGCCAGCAACGTGCGGCCCCGGACTACTGCGAAGTTGTCAGTGGCATCGGCATCCCAATCTCCCACGAGAAACTCGCCCTCTCCGGTGCCGAAGTGGCCGGAGTGCTCGAGCTCACCGGATGGTGAGTACACGCGAACCTCGCCGCTCGTGGTGCTCCACAATCCGGGATGGTCCCGACCGTCACCATTCCAATCACCGGCAAAAGGCATCGCATCGGGCAACGACGCAGGGAACGTGGTGTCGGCAAACCCCTGCGTGTTGCTGTTCCTGAGGTAGAACGCATCAGCACTTGCCCGATAGATGCCGATCGTCTGGATGCCATCCATGTTCCAATCTCCGCACAAGGGGCGATCGCCTGGCACGCCGAAGTAGATCTCGATATCGGCAAAGCCGGCCGTGTTTGAGTTACGCAGATAGAGAAATCCGGAAGTCTCACGGTAGAGCCCGGGAGTAGCGACGCCGTCGCCATCCCAGTCGCAGTACATCGGGTGGTCGCCGGGATTTCCGAAGTAGAACTCGGATCCTTCGACGTTCCACAGGCCCCGGGTCTGGTCGAAGAATGCGACGCCACCGGGTTCTTGCCCGCGCGCCTCATCGCCGTCTACCAGCATGATGATGGTCGCCAACAAGGACATTGCCAGCAAGATGATGAATGTGATCGCGCCGCTAACGCGAAATGCCGCCTTCAAAAGAACTCCCGCCCCTCTTGTCGTCGCCGGGCGGTATATAACCGTGGTCACCCTGAGTGTGCAAATGCCACTCAGGAAATGTTTTCGCGACTACCCGTGATGAGGCCTGTGGAGCCTCGCATCCGAAGTTATCGAGAAGTGGTCAACGGCGTGATCCTTGTTCCGTCGGCAGTCGAAAGGCCCGGGACGCCGCAGGTCCGTCGCTGTTGCCTTCGAGTGCGGTTAGAGGGATCTCAAGACCGAAACGACGACACCGACGATTTCGACACCACCGCGGAAGACCATGGGCTCGTATCGAGGGTTGGCCGGGTGCAGCGTGACGGTGTCTCCAGAGCGCTCGAATCGTTTGATGGTCGCTTCTTCTTCGTCGATCAGGGCGGCGACAGTATCGCCGTTGCGCGCCTCGGACTGTTGGCGGATGACGACATAGTCACCATCGAGAATGCCATCTTCGATCATCGAATCACCCCGTACCTTCAGCATGAACACGGGGCCGGTGCCCACCAGCGACTCTGGCAGAGGGAACACTTCGTCGATGTGTTGCTCGGCGAGGATCGGGGATCCTGCCGCCACATGACCTACGAGCGGTACCTCGCGGATCGGCCCTCGTTCAATCGTCGAGTGGACCGCCGCAGTAGACATTTCGGATGTTTGGTCAACGACTTCGATGGCGCGGGGTTTCGACGGGTCCCTGCGCAAATAGCCGAATTGAACGAGCGAAGAGAGATGACTGTGGACTGTTGACGGTGACGACAGTCCGACCGCTTCGCCGATTTCGCGAACCGACGGTGGGTACCCGCGGCTCGCGACCTTGGTTCGAATGAGATCGAGGATCTCCTGTTGCCTCCGGGTCAACGCAGTCGATCCGTCGGCCTCAGGGTTCCCGTCCGATTGTTTCTCGCCCGTCGTTCCGCCCGCCTTTCGGCCCGTAGTGCCCGTTCCTTTGGCGCCCATCACAGCTCCCTCATTGCGTACATATGTTCGATAGGGTAGCGAATTGGTTCCGAAAACCAAACATATGTTCGCCCTTGACTTATCGAACAGATGTTCGTATAGTGATCGAACACATGTTCGTGTCACAGTCAGGCGATACGGTTTCACCCATCAGCTGATGTACACGACTGATGTACACGACTGATGTAAACGACTGATGTACACGACTGATG
>JBFGAX010000065.1:0-15381 GCA_041567895.1 Acidimicrobiia bacterium | reverse complement strand
CGAATCGAAGGATCCACCGACTGAATCGCCCATAGAGACCGATGGTCAAAGGATTGCACCACGACCCGTTCTCCCAGACCACGCTCGGCAACGATTTCGACGATCGCAACTTCAAAAGCGCCCGCCGTCGTGCCGTCGAAATCGTCTCCTATTGTTGAAGGATTGTCGGGTTTTCGCTTCGTTTCGATATTGAACACAACAGCTGCCGCCAGGGACCTTTGTTCGCTCGATTTTGACTCGTCCTGCGCATAAGCGTCCACGAAATCGAACACAGCTCCGAGTGTCGTGATCCGATAGTCATCACCCGCCATTGTGGTGGGGGACGCACGTTGATCAGGGAACCTTGCAAGATCCGGATTTCGATCACAGACGAAATTGGCTAGATCTCCAACGGAGAGGTTGGAAATCATGAGATCTTCATCCGGGACCAGGGGATCGTCAGGATCAGGTCCATCCGCCCCTGGAGTCAGGCCGCACTTGGAGTCATCGATCACGGGATCGTGCCAGACAACAACCTCGCCGTCTGCCGTGAAATGAAGATCGAATTCGAGCGTCGTCACACCGAGATCCAGCGCGGTTTCGAATGCCGGCAGCGTGTTCTCTGGCTGGAGGCCCCGCGCTCCTCGATGACCCTGAATGTCCAGGGCTGCAGGCACCGACGCCGGGACCGACGTCGAGCTTTTCTGCTGTGTTGGGGTGATCGTGTCTTCAGGTGAGGTCACGGGATCAGGTGATCCACACGCTACCGCGAGCAAACTCCCGACAATGAGGGCAATGAGACGACTCATGAAAGAACCGGTCGGCGTCTGCCCGACGCCGACCGGTTGCTTTACAGCTTTCGTTTCTCTATCTATCTGCCGGCCTACTCGAAGAAGGCGTTGTAGTCGGCCAGGGCTTGATTGGCCTTGGCGGCTGCCTCATCGAGCGCTTCCTGAGCACTCAATCCACCGTTCAACACCGCATCGTACGCTTCGACGATGATGCGGCGAATCTCCGGGAACGGTCCCGCCCGTCCTCCCAGGACTGCATAGTTGATGCTGCCGTCGGCGTTCGTGGTGTTGGTCGTCGCCAACTGCTCGATCGCTGTGACGAAGTTCGGGTTCTCATTCCAGAAGGTGCTGAGTTCAGAAGGTGGCGAGTCTTGCAAGCTGGCCAGGACCGGGAAATATCCGGTTCCGGTGTGCCAGGTCACCTGCTGATCGGCCTCGGTCATGAACTTCATGAAGTCCCAGGCCGCCTCGTCCTTTGCATCGTCCTCGGAATCAATCAGCCAGAGTGCTGCGCCACCGATCACGACACCGTTGCGTTCACTGCTGTCGCTGTGGGGGATGAAAGCCGTCTTGACCTCGAAATCGGCACCGTCCTGCATACCGCGCGCACCGGACGTCGAGTCGAAGTTCATGGCAGCTTGTCCTGCGAAGAACACGCTGTCGGTGTCCGACCAGGTGTTTCCGAGATTCGGAGCGTGGCCGTTTGCGATGAGCCCGGTGAGGAACTCGAACACCTCGGCGCCCTGGCCCTTGTTGAACTCGACCTCGGTCGCACGTGCTGTGCGGCCGTTGTTGTTGTTGAAGTAGAGGCCGCCGCTATTGGCGAGAATCTGCTCGAAGAACCAACCAACGGTACCGAACGTCACGCAGAACTCGACCCCGTTCGCCTCCAATGCGTCGCACGTCTCCTGGAAATCCGAGAAGTTCCAATCGGGTGCGGGAGCGTCGAGACCCGCTGCCTCGAACATCTCTGCGTTGTAATAGACGATCGGTGTACTCGAGTTGAAGGCAAGGGCCACCATCCCGGTCTCGTCCGAGTAGTAGTCGCGAGGAGCTGCCAGATACGACTCCGCGTCCCCTGGCGCCATGAGCGTGTGGGCGGGAACCAATCGACCGGTGTCGAACATCGTCTGGGCTGCCAGGTCGAAGTTCTGGACGATATTGGGCTCGGTACCCGTCTCAAACGCGGCCAACAGAGCGTTGTAGGTATCGTCGTACGATCCCTGGAATGTGGCGTTCACATGCACCGCGTCCTGACTGGCGTTGTACCGGTCGACGAGTTCATCAACCACCGCGCCCAGGTCGTCAGCCATGGCGTGCCAGAACTCGACCTGGATCGCATCATCGCTCATTGCCTCTGTCGTGGTGGACCCGTCGTCGGTTCCCGCCGTTGTCGTCGTTGCGGCTGTCGTCTCAGTGCCAGGATCCGTTACCGGATCATCGCTCCCGCACGCGGCAGCCACCATGGCCAGCGCGAGGAAAAGAGCAAATAGTTTGCGTCTCATGTTTTCCTTTCCCTTCTCCGGTTTGTCCGGATGATCTCTTACGTATGTGGTTGTGGTCTGTCAGCCCTTCAGGCCTGACATCGCGATTCCTTTTACCAATTGTTTTTGAGCTACGAGGAACACAACCAGTGTGGGAATCATCACGATCATGGCACCGGCCATGATTGCCCCCCAGTCCGTGGCGCGCTCCTGGTTGACGAGGAAGAAACGTATTCCGATTTGGGCAGTACGCATGCTTTCTTCGTTTGTGATGATCAGCGGCCAGAGATACTGGTTCCATGCTCCCAGAAAGGAGAAGATCGTGAATGCAGCGATGCCCCCTTTGCTCAACGGCACAACGACCTTCCAGAGGTAATACCAGTTGCTCGCGCCATCCACTTTTGCCGCATCGAAGAGATCACGGGGCAGGGTGAGGAAAAACTGGCGCAACATGAACACGCCAAACGCGCTCGCCAGAAATGGAACGGCCAGGCCGGCGTAGGTGTTGGCCCAGCCGAGATCGCTGATTGTGATGAAGTTGGGAATGAAGATCAGTTCGAAAGGAACGAAGAGGCTGCCGATGACGATGGCGAAGAGGGCGTTCTTGAACCGGAAATCGAACATTGCGAAGGCATAAGCGGCAAGCACGCTGAAGAGAACCTGGCCAATCGTTATGAGGCCGGTTTGGACGAAACTGTTGAACATGAATCTCGCGAACGGAGTGGCGTTCCATGCAGTCCGATAGTTGTCAAAAACCCAGGTATCAGGAAGGAGCTCGGGCGTAGGACGTGTCACGATTTCCTTGAGCGGCGTAAAGCTCATGAAGAAGGCGATGATGATCGGGGTCGAGACCAGCAATCCGATGGCTATCAGAACGATGTGGAGTGGAATCTCGCCCCATTTGAACGTGGCAGCCCGTTTCGGCCGGGCGATCTCCACGGCCTGTTGTTCTACGGCATCGATGGTCGTCATTGGTAATGCACCTTTTTGCCGAGACCACGGAACTGCAGAAACGAAAACACCATGATGATGATCGCGAGCATGAATGCCTGAGCCGAGGCGAGGCCGCGGAACGATGTTCCGACGAAAGCGTCAACGAACACCGAGTAGACGAGGTTGGTTGTCGCCTGGCCGGGACCCCCGTCTGTCAGAATGTTGATTTCGCCAAATGCCTGCAGGCTGATGATCACATTGATGACCGCCAGGAAAAAGAGCGTCGGCGACAGCATGGGCAGCGTTATATAGCGAATCCGTTGCCATGCCGAAGCCCCATCGACTTTGGCGGCCTCGTAGAGGGTGTCATCGATCGACTGTAAGCCCGCCAGTGCGATGATGACGTTGAATCCGAGCTGTCGCCACACGACGGCAATGATCACCGCGATGAGGGCGAACGTTCGATCGGTGAGCCAATTCGGTCCATCTATTCCCACGAAGCTGAGCCAATGGTTGATGAAGCCGACTACCGGGTTGTACAAGAGGCGGAACAGAACCCCCGCGATCGCGCTGCTGATGACGACCGGAACGAAGATCAGCATCCGATGGAGCCACGAGAGCCTCCTGACGGGGTAGGAGAGCAGGAGGGCGATCCCCACGGCCAGGACGATGCCGATGGGCACGGTCCCAACCATGAACCACAAGGAAACCCGGACCGTGTTCCAGAACTCGCTGCTGCCGAGCAGACGCGTGTAGTTCTCGGCGCCAACGAAAATTTCCCGGTTGCCGAAGGGCGCAACGCGGTTGAGCGAAAGCTGCAACGACGAGATGATCGGGAAATACACGAAGACCGCAAGGATGATGAAGGTCGGGGCGAGATACAGATACGCCGAACTGCCTTTGAACCACCGCTTCATCAGGCCCGGACCGGGCGACGCGACTGCAGGAACCTGTCGTTCTGCAGCGTCGATGTGACCGGTAACCGCCATGATCCTCCCAGCAATCGATTTGACACTAGCAACCTGGAGCCGAGCCTCAACCCGCCCGAGCAAGACCGATCACACGGATGTTGAACCAGACGCAGTGGCTATCGGTTCGGCAGCCAGCTCTGGTACTCGGCCACGACCCTGCAAGTTGACGCGATCCTCGCCCTTCGTGTGCGACTGCCCGTGACGGTCGAGGTTCCTCTCGGATGCGAACCACGAGGCCGGGTTGCTCCCACATCGTCCGCATCTCGCGTTCGCCCGTACCCGCCCCGTTCGCCCGGTTAGCCGACGATGCGCCGGATGGGCGAATCTTCGGTCATCGGATCCGGATCGGCCAGCTGGTCGGTGCTACAGGAGTCGGGATCACGGTCGGGTCGCCATCGCAGCATCTTCGTGGTGCCGCGAAAGCGGCCGGCAGTCGACCAGTTGTACTGGACTTCGACCACCCGCTCGGGGCGGACGGGTATCCACGAATGGTCCCGACCGTTCGCTCCACTCCACCGATTGGGAGCTCCTGGCATCGACCCGTCCGCGTTGGCTTCGGCGTCCATCCACTCGCCCCAGGGGTGATCGCTCATGTCGTCGAGCACCAGTGGTTCCATCACACCCGTCAACTCAACTCGTTTCTTCGCCGTGAAACTCGCCGCGACACCGACATGGCGCAGCTGTCCTTCCGGTGTATACAGACCGAGGATCAGGGAGCCGATGCCATCACCCGACTTGTGCATCCGATAGCCGGCTACGACACAATCCGCGCTGCGCACATGTTTGAGCTTGAACTGAGTCCGTTTGTTGGGTGCATAGGGTTCGCGGAGCGGCTTGATGATGAGACCGTCGAGGCCGGCGCCTTCTGTGGTGTTGAACCAGTGCATGGCAACCGATTCGTCGTCAGTGGCCGGGGCAAGATGAATCGGTGGGCGAAACCCATCGGCGATGTTTTGGAGAGCGGTTCGCCGGTCAGCGAACGGTCGGTCGATGTATGACTCGTCGTCCAGTGCGAGCACATCGAACGCGACAAAATCGGCCGGCGTTTCTTCAGACAACATCTGCACCCGGGATTCCGCCGGATGAATCCGTTGACCGAGAGCGTCGAATTCGAGACGACCATCGATGCTCACGATGATCTCGCCGTCGACAACGCAACGCTCTGGCAAGCTTTGAAGCATCGGTTCGATCAATTCAGGAAAGTATCGATTGAGCGGTTTCTCATTTCGTGAACCAAGCACAATCTCATCACCGTCGCGGAATACGATGCATCGAAACCCGTCCCATTTCGGCTCGTAGGACATATCGCCGGACGGCAGCTTCGGTACCGGCTTGGCGAGCATTGGTTTGAGGGGAGGCATCACCGGCAGCTGCATGGCCGTCAGACTATTGGAAACGCCCGGGTCGTGGTCCGACGCCTAACCAACCGCCTGCATGTCGCGTCGTTCTACCTTGCCGTCGGCATGGATTGCGAAGCGACCCTCAGAACCTGCATGTACGTGGCTCGGCGATGGCCATGGCCATCCTCCAAACTGCGTACGGCGGTAATCCATCACGGCCTGCTGAAGTTGCTCGGGAGTATTCATCACAAATGGACCCATCTGATACACCGGTGCTCCGATCGGTCGGCCCTGCAAAAGCAGGAACTCGGCGGGTCCACCGACATTCGAGATCGTGGTCGTCATACCGGGATCCAGCCGAGCGCCGGTATCCACGCCAATGCGAGTTCCGTCGACATCTGCCGAGTCGCCATCAAAAAAATGGAGCATGCGGTTTACGCCGCCTGGTGCGACGGGCATGGTCCACGTGGCACCCTCATCCATCCTCACCAGCCAGATCGCCATGTCAGATCCGGGTTGTGACGCCCACGAATCCGGGGGAGCAGCGGGGGAGCGTACGCCGCCGATTTCGCCTGCGATGATGTCGATCGAGACACCAGGGCCGCCGGTGACGGTTGGGATGTCCTCGCTCCACAGGATGGCGAAATGGGCGGGAACCATCTTTGATTCTGGTGGCAGGTTGAGCCAGATCTGAAAAAGCTCGAGCGGGTTGTCCTGATCCTGTCGGATCAACGGAAACATCTCGGCGTGCATGATCCCGGAGCCGGTAGTGAGCCATTGAGTGTCACCGCCGCCGTATCTGGCTGTTGCGCCAAGCGAATCGGAGTGGTCAACGTAGCCACGCCGCACGACGGTGACGGTTTCGAAACCGCGATGAGGGTGTTGGGGGAAACCGGGGACCCGGTCGCCGTGATACATGCTCCACCCGTCCTTGGCCGAAAAATCCGATCCGAGGTTGCGCCCTGTTAGCGATGCGACCGGGCCGAGATCTTCAGCTCCCGCCGGATAATGGTCGACATGGTGCACCGTGAAGATGAACGGATCCAGGCCATCCCAGGTGAAGCCGAGATCGACGAGTTGGATGATTGAGGTGGACATGGCAGCAGGATACTTTGGACGTGATGTTGTCGGCGATGAGATGCTCCTGGGAATTGGCGAGACAAGACGCCCGCCGGCCGTGCTTTTACCGCAGCTCCAGGGGATAGGTTGACAACGTCTCGCGTCCGGTTTCGGTGATCAATACCTGCTCCTCGAGCTTGATTCCCTCGGGTGCGTCGAACCGCCCGACGTAAGACTCGACACAGATCACGTGTCCGGGTTCGAGGACTCCGTCGAAGCCAACCGTTTCCCACGAATCCTTGAAGAACACCGACGGCCATTCATCGGCGAGTCCGACTCCGTGATATTGAACCGAATAGCGACGGTATTCGTCCGGGTCACAGGTCAGGGCCTTGAACGTGAGTTCTTTGAGTGTCACGCCCGGACCGAGAAGCTCGGTGTTGTGCGTGATCTGTTCGGCAGCGACTTCCCAGGCATGCTGCTGATGTGGTCTGGGCGCCACGTGGCCCGCGATCCAGCTGCGTGAGATATCGACGCAATAGCCGTAGGCCCCGATCAGGTCGGTGTCGAATGCAACGACGTCTCCGGGCTTGATCACCCGGCTCGAGCTCTCCTGGAACCACGGATTGGTGCGCGGGCCGGAGGAGAGCAACCGGGTTTCGATCCATTCTCCGAACCGGATGATGTTCTCGGCGTGGAGAACCGCCCAAACCTCATTTTCCGTCATGCCGGGCACCATCGCCTCGTACATCTTTTGCATAGCGGTCTCACAGGCATGGATGGCGCACCGCATCGCCACAATCTCTTCCGGCGATTTGATGCCGCGGGCGATCTCCATGACCTCTTCTCCGTTACCGACCTCCACACCCAGACGGTCGAGGGAGATGATCGCAAGCGGATTGGCTCGATCGATCGCCAGCCGTCGGTTGCCGCCGCCATAGGTGTCGATCATGTCCGAGATCTCGGCCGACCAGCGCCGTACGTTCCTTTCGGTTTCTTCGCCTGCAAACTGATACATCCATTGCACGGCCGACCTCATTTCGTCGACCAGATCGAGATGGGCCGAGAGGTGTTCGGCGGTCATGTAATCCCAGACGACAACCGGACCCTCGGCCATCACCAGGGCGTAGCGTGTCGGATTGTGGGCAACCCACACCTGCATGTTGGTGCTGTCTGTGGCGTAACGGATGTTGATGGGGTCGTACAGCAGCACTCCGGCGTAATCGAGGTCGAGCAAGGTTTGGCGGACCCGTCCCAGCCGATAGGCACGAATGGCATCGAGGTCCGGTGTCTTGAGACCAGCCTCCGCCCACTCTGAGAGAACCGGCTCTCCAGGACCAAGCGTGTGGAGGTTGAGGCGTGCAGCGGCCCGCGTCTCTTCCGAAATACGTTGATGGGTACCGATCTTCGACTGGTGGCGACCCTGCACGGCTCTAGAGCTCGTCGGCCAGGCGATCGAGCTCATCGTCCAGCTCCCGATCATACGCAGCTCGCTTTGCCGGATCGGTCAGAACCGCGTACGCGGTTTCCAACTGAGCGGTACGTGCGCCTCCGGCCCCACCGCCTCCGAACTGGCCATAGGTCATCGTGCTGGCCCGCCTGAACGCGGCCTCGATCTCATCCCTTGTAGCGTCGCGTTCGACGCCGAGAATCAGGTAGTGGTTCATGGCGCCAACATACCAGGAGGCCGGGTTGATAGGCTTCCACCATGTTGACGGCCCACGAGCTTGACCTGTTCGCTCAACAGGGTTATCTGGTTGTACCGGATGTACTCGACAGCAACGACATCGACGCGGTTGCCGATGAGTACTCGGCGGCGCTCGACGCGGCCGCCAACGAGCTCTACGCACGGGGAGAAGTGTCGTCAACCTTCTCCGACCTTGCTTTCGATGACCGGTACATGGCTCTCCTCTCTGCAAACGCAAACGTCTTCTACTACCTGGGGATCTCGTTGCCACTCGACTTCGAAGGTCTCGCTCCGCATCTGATACGGGCGCACACCGGTCCTGCGTTTTTTGGACTGGTGTCAAACCCGAGGGTGCTCGACGTGGTCCAGTCCGTGCTGGGACCTGAAATCAGTACGAACCCGGTCCAACAGACGCGACTCAAACCTCCCCAGCGCTTCCTATCAGGAGCCATGGCCACCTATTCGAACGTGGGAGCCACGACCTGGCATCAGGACTTCGGCGCCGTGATGGACGAAGCCGCCGACACCGACATGCTCACGGTGTGGGTGGCGATGATGGATACCAGCGAGGAGATGGGCTGCCTTCAAGTTCTGCCTGGCTCTCATCGCGATCGCGAGCTGACGCTGCACTGTCCCGGAGCTGTGAACCCGGCCGAGAACTACATTCCGCAGCCGATGCTGGAGCGACATGGCGTGGACCCCGTGCCCCTCCCCGTTGGACGAGGATCGCTTGTGCTTCTCAACAAGTTCACCGAGCACAGTGCCCTTCCCAACATCTCAGACCGGCTACGGTGGAGCTTCGACTTGCGGTACCAGAGAACCGGTCAGCCGACCGGCCGTCCTGCTTTCCCGTCGTTTGTCCTCCGAAGCACGGGTCAGCCGGTGGCTTCGGCAGATGACTACCACAAGGGATGGTGGGACACTCGGGAACGCGTTCTCTCCGGTAGCCACCAGGGACCCCTCTACGAGCAACAACGATGGCTAGCCAACCGTGACGATCCCGTGTGTGCCTGATGAGCCAGTTTGCGCTCACTCAAGAACAGACGGCGCTACTCGATGCAGCTGATCGGTTTGCACACGACCAGCTCCATCCACTCGCCCAAAAAATGGACAACGACGAGTGGTGGCCTGATGGCATCATGGAGAGGCTCGGCAACCAGGGATATCTGGGAGCAACCATTCCGGAGAAGTACGGCGGAGCCGGAATGGGGCTGCTCGAAGCCGGTTTGGTCATTCAAGCGTTCGCCCGCTGGAACCATGCCTTCGCGCTGAGCTGGGGGGCACACGACAACCTTTGCGCCAATAATCTCTATGTCAATGGCAGCGATGACCTGCGAGAGCGGTATCTGCCGAAACTCTGCTCAGGCGAGTTTGTCGGAGCCCTGGGCCTCACGGAACCGGGTGCCGGATCAGATGCCCTCGGTTCGATGGCTACGAAGGCTGTACGCGACGGCGATTCCTACATCCTCAATGGCAACAAGATGTACATCACCAACGGGTCGATCGCCGACGTCGTGCTCGTGTATGCCAAATCCCAACCTGAAGCCGGCAGCCGGGGAGTGACTGCCTTCATCGTGGAAACCGATACACCGGGATTCCACGTTGCCCAAAAGCTCACGAAGATGGGATTTCGGGGCAGCCCCACCGCCGAGCTCGTATTCGAAGATGTCGTTGTTCCGGTCGCGAACATCGTCGGAACCGAACACGAGGGGCATCAGGTCGTCATGAGTGGACTCGACATCGAACGCGCAGCCCTGGCTCCCATCAGCATCGGCATCGCGGAACGGGCTCTCGAATTGTCGGTCGAATATGCGAACAATCGACACCAGTTTGGAAGGCCAATCGCCAGTTTCCAGATGATCCAGTCGATGATCGCCGACATGTACACCTGGGTCGAGACGATGAAGGCGTTCACGTATCAGGTCCTGGCGGAACTCGCGGAGGTGGACGGGACCACGGCGGGAAGGGGAGAGATACACGCCCGTACGGCAGCGGTCATCATGTACAACGCCAATATGGTCAATCAGATCCTCAACAACGCCGTTCAAATCCACGGCGGAGCCGGTTATCTGTGGGACACCGAGATCAATCGGCTGTTCCGTGCAACCAAATTGGGTGAGATCGGGGCAGGCACGACCGAGGTGCGAAAAATGATCATCGCCGGCGAAGTTCTCGGCCGCTAATCGGGTTTAAAAGCCCATGGCGCAGGGCGCTTGTCCAGGTACGCGGTCATGCCGGACTGTCCTTCCTGGGAACCGAAGAGTTCGGAAGAGAGCTGCGCCATTTCTGAGAACGCCTCATCAACTTCCATGGTGGGAACACGCCGGAGGATGCTCTTTGCGGCCGCCAGTGCCTTTGGCCCGCCCAGCAGCAAATCGGCGATGATTTCGTCGATCCGATCATCGAGGTCACCGGCCGGCACAGCGTGATTGATGATGCCGAGGCGTGCGGCTTCCCGTGCGTCAAACCGGCGGCCCCTCAAGAACGCGTCGCTGGCTTCTGCTCGTCGCATCTTTGGCAGACAAATGACGGAAATGATGGCAGGTGCCAAACCGAGCCGCACTTCGGTGAACCCGAACCGGGCGTCCTCGATGGCTACCGATATGTCCATGCTGGCGGCCAGACCTGTCCCTCCTGCGACTGCGTGACCGGCAATTCTTCCGACGAACGGCTTGGGGGAGCGCAGGATGCGGGCAAAGAGTGCTGCCGGGTCGGCCTCCAATGGAGCCGGATCTTCTGTGGTTCGCTCTGA
This sequence comes from Acidimicrobiia bacterium, assembly GCA_041567895.1. GTDB lineage: Bacteria > Actinomycetota > Acidimicrobiia > Spongiisociales > SHLN01 > JABDOU01. The sequence continues at coordinate 4,385 of JBFGAX010000065.1, read as the reverse complement.
CAAGCTCGCTCCGGCACAAAAAACCGGGCCGGTATTGGTGACCACGACAACCCGAACCGAGTCGTTTGCTTCGGCGATGTCGAGCGCTTCATGGAATTCGGTGACCAACGCAGAGCTGAGGGCGTTGCGGTTTGCCTCATCGATCAAGGTGATGGTGTAAACCGCTCGATCCAGCGTGGTCTCTACTGCGGTCCCTATGGTTTCATTCCTTTCCGCGCACGTCGGTTGATGGAACGTCAGTCACATCCACCCGATCCTTCGAGGCTCCAAGCTTAAAGTGGCACCTCATGAGTGCCATCGGACAGCCAATTCGCAGCCGACTCGATACGACATCACCGGAATTTCAATCGAATCTCGCCGCCATGGAACAGATGTGGGATGAAGTCGCGGCGGAGATGGCGAGTGTTCCCGGCATCGGTGGGCAGCGCTACGTCGATCGTCATCGCAAGCGCGGCAAGATGTTGGTACGCCAGCGGATCGAGATGCTCGTCGATCCCAATACTCCTTTTCTCGAACTGAATCCTCTAGCCGGCTGGGGAACCGAAGATCCGGTCGGGGTGGGCGTAGTGAGTGGAATAGGGGTTGTCGAGGGGGTGGAATGCGCCATTCATGGATCCGACATGACGTATCGGGGCGGCGCCCTCAACCCGACGTCCTGGAAGAAACAGTGGCGCATGTGGGAGATTGTCGAAAAAAACCGGCTTCCCTTGATCATCTTGAACGAATCGGCGGGCGCCGAGCTTCCGCGCCAGGCCGATCTCTTCATTGGAGCGGGAGCGAGCTTTCGTGACCTGACACGATTCTCGAAAATGGGGATTCCCACTATCACCGTTGCATTCGGACCCAACACAGCGGGCGGCGCGTACGTTCCCGGCATGAGCGATTACACGGTGTTCGTGAAAGACCGCGGAACCGCTTACCTCGGAGGCCCTCCGCTCGTCAAAATGGCAATCGACGAGATCGTGGATGAAGAAACCCTCGGGGGGGCCGACATGCACTCGCGCGTCAGCGGGTTATCCGACTATCTGGCTGCAGATGAGATGGACGCTTTGAGATTGACCCGCCAGATCGTCCGTCACCTCAATTGGAGAAAGCTGGGACCCGGGCCAACCGAACCCGGCGACGATCCGATTTACGACCAGGCCGAGCTCATGGGGGCGGCCTCGGCAGATCTTCGCATCCCGTTCGAGATCAGGGAGATATATGCCCGCATCCTCGACGGCAGCAGACTCGAAGAATTCAAACCGCTCTTCGGCGAAAAGCTCGTGTGCGGTTGGGGATCTATTCATGGCTTTCCCGTTGGTGTGCTGGGCAACAACGGGATCCTTTTTTCGGAAGAGGCCAAAAAGGGCTCCCAGTTCATTCAATTGTGCAACAGGACGAACACCCCCCTGGTCTTCTTCCACAACATCACGGGATTCATGGTTGGGTCCGAGGCCGAGCAGGGTGGCATCATCGTCAACGGTGCCAAACTGATCAACGCCGTCGCAAATTCGACCGTGCCTCACTTCAATCTCATGGTGGGTGCCAGCTATGGCGCCGGCAATTACGGAATGGCTGGTCGGGCCTACGACCCCCGATTTGTTTTCACGTGGCCAAACCATCGAATTGCTGTGATGGGGCCAAAGCAGCTGGCGGGCGTCATGGACATCATCGCTCGAAATGCAGCAGCGGGTCGGGGGCAGAAAGTCGACGAGAAAACGCTCAGCGAAAAAACTGCGGCACTCGAAGCCCGGATCGAACATGAATCCACCGCGCTGTTCTCAACAGGTCGCCTCTGGGACGACGGGATCATCCATCCGGCCGATTCCCGAACCGTGTTGGGCCTGGCGATCTCGGCCGCACACAGCAACCGGATTGAGGGCGCCACCGAGTACGGCGTCTGGCGGCACTGATGGTCAGCCGCCTCCTGATCGCCAATCGAGGAGAAATCGCTGTTCGCGTCGCCGCTGGAGCCAGCAGGTTGGGAATCGAAACGGTTGGCGTGTACTCAGAGCCCGACGCCGGCGCACTGCATGCCGACGTCATGGATGTGTCGGTCGCATTGCGGGGCGCCAGTCCTCAGGACACGTACCTCCGGGGAGACGCCATTATCGCCGCCGCCCTCACAACCGGCTGCGATGCCATTCACCCCGGCTACGGGTTCCTCGCCGAGAATGCGGCCTTCGCGCAGGCGGTGATCGACGCCGGGCTCATCTGGGTCGGCCCGACTCCGGATCAGATCAGTCTGCTGGGAGACAAGGTGGCCGCCAAAAACGCCGCCATAGAAGCGGGCGTCCCAACCACCTGGGCCCGGGAAGCAGCACACGGATCGATCCCGGATGATGTTTCGATGCCGGTACTCGTGAAGGCAGCCGCGGGGGGTGGTGGACGCGGCATGCGGATCGTTCGGAACCCACAAGAGCTTGCAGCGTCGGTAGAAGCTGCATCGAGGGAGGCCTTGAGCGCCTTCGGAGACGGCACGGTCTTCATAGAGCCGTACATAGAAGACGGCCGTCATATCGAAGTGCAGATCATGGGTGACAGCCATGGCACGGTACTCCACTTCGGTGAACGAGAGTGCTCGATTCAACGTCGCAATCAGAAGATCATCGAAGAGTCCCCCTCGGCCGGCATCTCTGACGACGTACGGACCACATTGCTAGACGGAGCGCTCGCGCTGGCGAAACACGTCGGCTACCTGAATGCCGGAACAGTTGAATTCCTGGTCGGTCCGGATGGGACGATCAACTTCCTGGAGGTCAACACCCGCCTCCAGGTCGAGCATCCTGTCACCGAAGCCGTCACCGGACTCGACCTGGTGGCATTGCAACTCATAGTGGCAGGAGGTGAACCTCTACCCCTGACACAACAAGACGTCACGATCGAGGGTCATGCCATCGAGGCGAGGATCGTGGCAGAAGACCCATCACGCGACTGGTTGCCTTCCTCAGGAATGATTCGAACCGTCGACATCAGCCCCGGTGTGCGGGTTGACACCGGGGTGCGTGACGGGACAACGGTTTCTCCGGACTACGACTCGCTCCTCGCAAAGGCAATCAGCCACGGCGGCGATCGAAGAACTGCTGCGAGAATCCTGTCGAGGTCTCTGCGATCGTCTCGCATTATCGGCGTCGACACGAATCTCAAGACATTGACGGCAATTCTGGAAGACGAGGATTTTCTCACCGCGAAAACTCCGACGACCTATCTGTCCTCGCATCCGGAACTTCTCGACCCTCCGGGACCGGAACATGACGACCTGCTTGCGCTCCTGCTGGGGGCAGCCTTTGCATCTGAGCTTCACGACCGGACCCGCGACGCCGTAACCGGTTTTGCCCCGTCCGGATGGCGCAATCTCCGTACCATCGGCCAACGCCAGGCCTGGACCCTTGGCAGTGACAACTACCACATCGAATACGTCATGGAGAACCGATCGCAAGCCACGGTCCTGGTTGGCGACTGGCCCGAACCGACGTCGGACGGAAGCCTTCCGGCCGACGATCGCAGAACCATCACCGTGCGACTTTTAGAGCGATCGGCGCTCCGACACACACTCGAGTTCGGCGGCGTGAGGCGGGTGATCGACGTCGATCTCGATGGAGCACGCGCTTATACACGAAGCCCCGCCGGCACAGCAACGTGGACCAGGGTCCCCAGGTTTGTGGCTCACGATCTTGAAGATGTCGGCAGCGGCCCGGTTTCGCCCCTGCCAGGAACCGTCATTGCCGTTCATGTCTCTGTTGGCGAGCATGTACAAGAAAACCAGCTTCTCATGGTGGTCGAGGCCATGAAAATGGAGCATCGTATTACAGCACCGGTTGCGGCAAGAGTGGCAGAGGTTCGTTTTGCCCAGGGCGACCGCGTCGATACAGGTGACCTTCTGGTCAGACTCGACGTCTCGCAGCAGGACGAGGATCTTGGCTGAACCCATACGGGTTGCCAACTGTTCTGGCTACCTGGGCGACCGGCCATCGGCCGCCCGGGAAATGGTCGAGGGTGGCCCGATAGACGTGCTCACTGGCGATTGGCTGGCAGAGTTGACAATGCTGATCCTGGCTCGCATTCAGGCAAAGCGACCGGGCGCCGGTTTCGCAGGCACCTTTGTGACCCAAATGGAGGACGTGATGGGAACCTGTCTCCAAAAGGGGATAAAGGTGGTGTCGAATGCGGGCGGGCTTGACCCCGGGGCCTGCGCTGACGCCGTTGAAGAGATTGCACGGAAGCTCGGGCTGGCTCCTTCGATCGCTTACATCGACGGTGACGATCTCATGGGCCGCATGGACGAGATCCATCCTCGACTCGAAGTGTTCGACCAGTCCCTGGGCCTCGGAGACTCTGACGCTTACATGACCGCCAACGCCTATTTGGGCTGTTGGGGGATCGTCGAAGCCCTCGACCGGGGT
>JBFGAX010000064.1:0-15700 GCA_041567895.1 Acidimicrobiia bacterium | reverse complement strand
TGCGGCTGGCAACAGCGTTACCACCATCATGGCGGCGAGCATGATTGCCAGCGCCCGTTTCCGAACCGGTTTCTTGTGACTGGTCACAAAAACCCCTTTCATGTGTTGGTGGGGTCCCCGAACCTCGAAGCCCCCTTACTCGAACGTGAATCTACCTGAGCTGAACGCTGTTCGCGGTATCTGCGCGCGCTCCATGACAGGATCTGGAAGGACCCGAAGATCTCCGCGGGACGTTCACAATCTCTCCACATTTGTGAACGATCTTTGGTGCAACGAGTCGAGAAAGGAACGACACATGGTTCGCATCGTTGTAGCCGCACTGGCGGTAGTCGGATTGGTTTCCCTGTTCACGGGAGGTTCCGCATTGGGAATTGGAGCGCTGGTTCTGGCGCCATTTTTCTTCATCGCCAAGGTGGTGTTTTTCATGATGATGTTCGGATTCTTTGCCAGAGCGTTCGGCCATGGCAGTCCGCGGGGCAGGGTCGGATATGGCCGGCATGCCGGGTACGGACCCTGGGCCTGGAAGCAGCAGTGGATGAGCGAAGGACGTCCGCCGACCAGGTATGGATCGGACGAAGACGGCACATCAACAAAAGAGGACTTCGAGGCATGGCACCGTATGAGCCACGCCCGGGAAGAAGTCGACAGCTGGGTCGAGGACCTGGAGACCTGACACCTGTCAGAATGCAGACAGTGAAGAAGGTTCTGGTTGTCGAAGACGAACTGAAAATTGCCCGCCTCGTGAGGGATTACCTCACCGAGGCGGGCTTTGCCGTGGTCGAAGCCTCCGATGGCGAGGCTGCGCTGGCCATGGCACGAGCCGAGCGACCGGACATGATTCTGATGGATCTGGGCTTGCCGGGCATCAACGGCCTCGACGTGACACGCCGGCTGCGCCAGACGTCATCGGTTCCCATCATCATGCTCACCGCACGCACCGAGGAAACCGATCGGGTCGTTGGTCTCGAGCTGGGCGCCGACGATTACATCACCAAACCATTCTCCCCCAAAGAGCTCGTCGCTCGCATCCGAGCGGTGCTGCGAAGGGCCGAAAACACCCTCGGCGGGGGCGAGGTGATCACCGCCGGAGATGTAACCATTGATATCCCCAGGATGAAAGTGGACGTAGCCGGCTCCGTGATCGACCTGACCGCCTCCGAGTTCGAGGTGCTGGTCACCCTGGCTCGTCACCCGGGCCGTGTGTACACGAGGGCTCAACTGCTCGAGCTCATCAAAGGGATCTCGTTCGAGTCGTACGAGCGTTCTGTGGACGCCCACATCAAGAACATCCGCAAGAAACTCGAGGCCGATCCGCGCCGCCCCCGCTTCATAGAAACGGTCTACGGCGTCGGTTACCGGTTTGCCGATGAGTAGGCACAGGCAACCTCCCTGGGTTCGTCGATGGCAGGAGAACGACGAGGACTGGTGGCGTCAGGGAGAAGAATGGTGGTCGGGTCCAGGACAGGGACGCGAGGCATGGCGCACGTTCGGCCGGGCAATGGCGGTGAAAGCGCTCCTGTTCCTGGGTTTTCTGGCTCTGATCCTCGTCGGACTCGGCGCGTTGATCGCAAATATCTTCAGTCAGGTGAGCTTGGGAACCGGCATACTCGTTGTCATCCTGACACCCGTCGTGCTGATCTCGACATTGGGGCTGATGGCGCGAGCCGGGATGAGGTCATGGCGACCGGTGAGAGATCTGATCGAAGCAGCCGGCGATCTGGCCGACGGTGATTATTCGGCGAGGGTGACAACCCATGGTTCGCCCGCAACGCGCCAGGTGATCGATTCGTTCAACGACATGGCGAGCCGCCTGGAAACGGCAGATCAGCAACGCCGTCGCCTGCTGGCCGATCTCGGCCACGAACTGCGGACACCGTTGACGGTGATCAGGGGCGAAATCGAGGCAATGCTCGACGGAGTCCATACACTCGATCGCGAAAATCTGGAACCGCTGGTTGGTGAGGTAGAGGTGATGGAGCGGTTGCTGGAAGACCTGCGTACGCTGAGCCTCCTCGAAGCCGGAGCACTGCCACTCCATCCGGAACCTACGGAGCTGGCGACCCTGGTCGACGACGTCGCCGACTCATATCGCCGGCGGGCCGGCACCATGGGGATCGAGGTAATCGTCCGGTCGACACCCGTCGAAATCGTTCTCGATCCGGTTCGCATCAGGGAAGTACTCACGAATCTCATGAACAACGCCCTCAAGGCCATGCCGGAGGGTGGTCGCCTCTCCCTGTTGTTGGAGCCGAAGGGCGGCGGTGCCCGCATCCAGGTTTCCGACACAGGCACCGGTATCGACCCATCGGATCAAGATCGCATCTTCGAGCGCTTCCAGAAAGGACCGGCTTCATCGGGCTCAGGGCTAGGACTCACGATCAGCCGCAATCTGGTTCAGGCTCACGGCGGCTCCATCTCGATCGACAGCACGCCGGGTGTGGGAACGACGTTCACAATCGATCTGGAACGCGTTCGCCCAGGCGCCATCACCACCCGATGACGACCGGGATTCGTCACAACACGCACCTATCCGAGCTACATTCCGACCCATGACTCAGCTTCCTATCTATTCAGAGGAACATGACCTGTTCCGTTCGACGCTTCGCGACTTCGTTGCATCCGAATTGACCCCGTACGTAAACGAATGGGACGAGGCGGGCGAGTTCCCCATCGAGGTCTACAAGAAAGCGGGCGAGATCGGCCTGTTCGGCATTGGTTTCGCGGAGGAATACGGGGGACTGGGCTCCCACGATCCGCTCTTGTTCTGCATCCTCGCCGAGGAACTCGCTCGTTCGAGCGGTGGTGTATCTGCGGGCCTCTTTTCCAACTACATAGGCGGACCTCCGATTCAAAATGCAGGCAGTGATGAGGTCAAAGCCGAAATCTTGCCGTCGATGCTCAGCGGCGAGGTCATATGCGCCCTCGGCATCACCGAACCAAGCGGCGGTTCAGACGTTGCCAATCTGCAGACGACTGCACGGCTCGATGGGGATCACTATGTCGTCAACGGCTCCAAGACCTTCATCACGTCGGGTATGCGCGCCGACTATGTCACCACCGCGGTTCGCACGGGCGGCGCGGGGGCGGCCGGCGTCTCGATGCTGGTTATTCCGAGCAAGCTCGAAGGGTTTTCAAAAACACCCCTCAAGAAGATGGGATGGTGGGCATCCGATACCGCGACGCTCTATTTCGACGATTGCCGGGTACCGGCCCGATATCTTCTGGGGGCCGAGAACAGCGGCTTCAAAATCATCATGGAGAATTTCAACTACGAGCGGCTTTTCCTCATCGCGGGCATGATAAGCGCATCACGAGTTTGCTTCGAAGAAGCCTTGGCATGGGCGCAGGAGCGTGAAACGTTCGGATCGCGCCTTGCTGATCACCAGGTGATTCGGCACAAGCTGGTCGAGATGGATCGGATGATCAATGCTTCGTACGCGTGGATGGAGAAGCTCGCCTGGCAGGTCTCGCAAGGCGACCACGTCGTGGCCCAGCTCGCCGAATGCAAAGTGCAATCGAGCCTCACGATGGAGTTCTGTGCTCGGGAGGCTGCCCAGATCCTCGGCGGCGCCTCCTATTTGCGCGATAACCCGGTTGAGCGTATTTATCGCGAGGTGCGGGTCAACGCCATCGGCGGTGGTAGCGAAGAGATCATGCGAGACCTGGCAGCAAGACAGCTCGGCATATAGCAATACCGAGCTGTCTTTTTGCCGGGAGGCCTAAGTAAATCCGTGGAATCTGTACTTCTTCCGGGGAAGCCGTCAGGTCCACCATACAAAATCAGCCTGACTCCAACCTGACTCGCTAAACGATTGTGACGACGACAGCCACGCAGAGCGGTCAAGTTCAGCTGAGGTTCAGGCTCTGGTCAGGTGCGAGTGTCAGAATGGAACCGTGAAGTTGCTCATGATCGAGGATGACAAGAAGATCGCGACAGCAACCAAGCGCGGTCTGGAGGCGGAAGGCTTCGGCGTCGAAGTGGCCTTCGACGGTTCGACCGGACTCCTCATGGCGCTGAGCGGGTCGTATGACCTGATCATCTGCGACATACTGCTTCCTGGCCGAAACGGTTTCCAGATCTGCGCCGATCTGAGAGAGGCAGGAAACTGGACGCCCATCCTGGTCCTCACCGCCAAAGACGGAGAGTACGACGAAGCCGAAGCCCTCGATACCGGCGCCGATGACTATCTGACAAAACCGTTCTCGTTCGCAGTGCTGGTGGCACACGTCAGAGCACTGCTCCGGCGAGCCGGACGCAACCCCGCTCCCGTTCAGGCAGGCGATCTCAGAATGGACCCCGGCGAAAGACGGGTCTGGCGGGGAGATGAGGAGATCAGCCTCACCGCCCGTCAATTCGATGTTCTCGAGTTTCTCTTGAGGCGGGCCGGGCAGGTGCAATCCAAATCTGACATCCTGCGGGGCGTTTGGGACTACGAATTCGAGGGAGATCCCAACATCGTCGAGGTCTACATCCGGCGGCTGCGCACCCGCATCGACGAACCTTTTGGCCGCCAGGCCATCGAAACCGTGCGCGGAGCCGGATACCGGTTGGCAGCAGACGGTGGGTGACACCAGGCTCGGCAAGCGGTTTTCCACCGCGAGCATCAGGTTCAGGATCACTGCCCTCGCAGCCGCCGCAGTCGCGCTGGTACTGATCGTCGCGGCCACAGCGGTCGTGGTCGTGCAGCGTCGGCAAACCATCTCAAACCTGGACGCAAGTCTTGTCAGTCGCGCAACCGACATCATGACTCTCCTGGATGCCAACAACGGAAACCCGGATTCCATAGCCGGTGCCAGCGGCGAGGGTTTCGTCCAGCTCGTGGCAAAGGCCAGTCGGGTACTGGCAGGAACTCCGGCCCTCGACCACCCCATCGTCCCTATTCCGGAGATTCCTGGTGAACGGTCCATTGGGACCTTTACGGGGCTGGTCGTCGACGACGATGCCTTCCGTGTACTCACGACGCCTGTGATGACAGCAGAAGGACCCGCCGCGCTCATCGTCGGAAGAAGTCTCGATGAGGTCACGGATGGCATCGGGATACTCGCTGCCTCACTGGCGATCGCGATTCCCGTCATCGTGATCGCACTCACCATGGTGGTATGGTGGCTCGTGGGCCGAACGCTTGCTCCGGTCGAGGCCATACGGTCCGAAGTCGCCGACATTGGCGCCACCCGACTTGATAGTCGTGTCCCTCTTCCCGAAAGCCGCGACGAGATTCATCGGCTGGCAGAGACCATGAACGCCATGCTCGACCGCCTCGAACACGCCGTAGGCGCCCAGCAACAATTCGTAGCAGACGCGTCGCACGAACTCAGAAGTCCGCTGGCCCGCATTCGCGCCGAACTCGAGATCGAGCCGGTAGAGGACGAGACGATCGAGAGTGTTCGCGAGGAGCTCATCGGACTTCAAAATCTCGTGTCGGATCTGCTCCAGCTTGCCCGATTCGACGCTCAGCAGGTCAGCGTTCGGGAAGAGGTCGTCGACCTGGACGACCTCGTGTTTCGCGAAGGAAACAATGCCAAAACCGAAGGAACGGCTGTCGACATGTCCGGCGTAGCGGCAGTGCAGACCACGGGTAACCGACAACAACTCGGTCGCGCAATTCGCAACCTCGTAGAAAATGCAAAGAGCCACACCGCCGGTTCCATGGCGTTGTCGCTCTACGAGGACGGCGAGTTCGCCGTCGTGACCGTGGCCGACGATGGGCCCGGTGTCCCTGCGGACCAGCGGGACCGGATTTTCGAACGGTTTGCTCGTCTAGACGATGCCCGCAGCCAGGACGCCGGTGGTACCGGCCTTGGACTGGCCATTGCTCGCGAGATCGCACACCGTCATGGAGGTGCGATCGTTATCGACGGTGACTACACCGCCGGCGCCAAGTTCGTGCTTCGGTTACCGATCTATCGGTCGTGACACCCGGCGGCTTTTACCCACCACCAACCAGCTCTGCGACCCGCCTGCGTTCTGCGCGGACCATCCACAAGCCAATTGCCAGGATGATGAGGGGAACCGCAATCGACACGGGAACCGTGGCGCCGCTCACCAGTAACGTCGGCTGCGTAACCGAAAAATACACGGCTGGACTCGACGCCGGATCGATGGACCCCTGGTCGGCCGAGGCAACTGTGATGAGGGCAATGAACTCACCTCTCATGATTGGTTTGACGTCCCACTCCAGGCTGACAGATTCCCCTCCAGCCAGGCTCGGCAAAGGACGGTTCAGTTCTCCAGTCCAATCTTCCGCGTCTGCCGAGGCCCCTCCGGATGGATCGATCACAACGAGATGCGCCACCAGGGGGCCCGTCGGCTGCGAGTCTCGATTCGTAATGGACACGGCCAGCAAGTGCTCTGCGCCGATCTCGGTTGAAATCTCGACTGGTGAAAGTTCAACGTCGAGCTTTTGAGCAGACGCCGGCACTGCAATCGTGAGAAGCACAAGGACGACGAAAACAAAGCGTGTCCTCACGTGCGTGGCTCGAGTTCGATGAACCGTGCCGATTTCCAGAGGAGCCATGACGCGGCGAGTGCGGCCAGCACCGGACTCAAGAACCAGGACGCCTCGGTTGCGAGATTGCTTTCGTCAATAATGAGAGCTCCAATCAGATGCTGGGCGGCAGACAACGGATCGGCGCGAACCAGCAGCTCGCCAATTGGATTCCGCAACACCGAGGCAGGCAACAAGAGTGGCATCGCAAGCAAGGCCAGGCCGAGCAGGCCGACACCCAGGGTCTGGAGATTGGTTCTCGATCGGATGCTGAGGGCCGCTGCGCCCGCCCCGAACACAATCGAAAGCAGTGCCCCCAAAACCACTGATAACCCGATCGCGAGTGCAACTGTGCCGAGACCATCGCCAATGACGTACAGATACGGAAGAGAGATCAAAAGGACGATGACCCAACCGACCCCGGCGGCCAACAACTTGCCTACGACGAGCGACCTCCCGGAGATGGGTGTCAGAAGCAACGGTTCGAGCGTGGAACGATCCCGCATCCCGCTGATCGAATCAGCCATCGAAAGCAGCACCAGTACGACGCCGATTCCTATTGACATACGAACCACCACTGCTAATCCTTCGCGGGCATCGAGCAAGTTCAGCTGGCTCGAGTACCCCAGCCCTATGGCGATCCCGCTGAACACGACTGCCAACACGGCGGCGAGCCACGGACCCCAGCCGCGGAACCAGGTTTCTGCGATCTCCTCGCCTGCGACTGTGGTCGTCGCGTTCATGTCGTGACCTTGTGAAAGATCTCTGACAAACCCTGGGTGGGTTCGGCGTCGAACACAACCCGGCCGTGGTCGAGGATCACGGCCCGGTCACAGATGCCCTGGATTTCGGCCAGCAGATGTGAGGAGAGCAGAACCGCGACATCTCGCCCGGCTGCGAGCTCATCGATCAACTTGAGAATGGTGTGCTGTCCTGCCGGGTCGAGACCCAGAGTCGGCTCATCCAGGAATACGATGCGCGGGTCATTCATGAGCGCCCTGGCCAAGCCCAGGCGCTGGCGCATGCCACGGCTAAACGTGCCGATTCGATCAGCCCGGCGAGCAGACAGACCAACGGCCTCAAGCATTTCAAGCGCGTTGAACTCTGCCTCCTCCCGCCCGGCACCGTACAGGCGACCGTGGTAGGTCAACAGATCAATGGCTCGTGTCCGTTTCGGATAACCGGCACTTTCTGGCATCACCCCGATCACGGACTTGATCTCGGTTACCTGATCGGGTCCAAAGCCAGCGACTTGAAACGTTCCGGCCGAGGGTTGGAGAATGGTCGTGAGGATGCGAATCAGCGTGGTCTTGCCTGCCCCGTTTGGCCCAAGCAGGCCGGTGACATGGCCGGCGTATGCGGTGAAGCTGACATCAGCGAGGGCGGCATGACCCGCGTAGTTCTTCGAGATGGATGTGCACACGATTGCCGGCCGACCTTCTTGCATGGGACAAGTATGACTGCCTTTGGCTGACCGTGAGCTGAATCAAACCTGACGATCTATCGGTTGACATCGACCGTGATGCGACCTCGCACGTTTCCGGCCAGCAGCTTTGAAGCTTGCTCGATGGTTTCCGAAAGCCCGACCTCCGTGGTCATCAGTTCTATGTGAGCCGGTTCGAAGTCCGAAGCAAGTCGATCCCAGGCAAGCTTTCGTAACGCGGGCGGACAGTGGACGCTTTCGATACCCCTCAACGTCACGCCACGCAGGATGAAGGGGGCAACTGTTGCGGGAAAATCCATACCCTGGGCAAGGCCGCAAGCGGTCACGGTTCCTCCGTATCTGGTGGTCGCGCACACGTTGGCGAGTGTGTGGCTGCCTACGGTGTCAACCGCTCCCGCCCACCGTTCCTTGCCCAGAGGTTTTCCGGGTTCCGAGAGCTCAGCGCGATCTATCACCCCGGCAGCGCCGAGAGTTGTCAGATAATCAGCCTGCTCGGTCCGCCCCGTTGCGGCCACAACGTCAAAACCGGCCTTGGCCAGGAGTGACACCGCCGCACCGCCAACTCCCCCCGAGGCACCGGTCACCACGATCTCGCCATCTCCCGGACGAATCCCGGCGTCCTCCAGAGCAAGCACGCACAGCATGGCTGTGAATCCGGCAGTGCCTATACCCATGGCCTGGCTCGCTGTCAGCGCATTCGGAATCTCGATCAGCCAATCAGACGGCACCCGAGCCTTCTGAGCCAGGCCACCCCAGTGCGACTCGCCAAGCCCGTGGCCGGTGACAAGTACTCGATCCCCGACGAGATGGTCAGAACTGCTGCTCTCCGCCACCGTCCCCGCAAAATCGACTCCGGGGACCATCGGAAACGCTCGAACCACCGGAGACGCTCCGGTGATGGCAAGAGCATCCTTGTAGTTCAGGGTCGAGTACTCGATGGCCACAGTCACGTCGCCCTCGGGCAGCTCTCCGTCTGGCACCGTTGTGAACCGCGACCGGTAGTCGTCATTGGTGTTTTCGATGAAGATGGCTTGCATGTGCCCGGGGTGGGAGTTGAACCCACATGCTCCCTGAGGAACGGCGGATTTTAAGTCCGCTGCGTATACCGATTCCGCCACCCGGGCGCGGAAACCAAGTTAGCCGATCGACACGACCGCCCACTTTCGAAGCTCGGCACGAACGTTCAGGCCAGGATGCTCGAAGGGCATGCGCACGAGCCTCTCAGGAACCGAGAAGCCCGGCGACGATGCCATCGAGATTGTCGTGTTCGCTCACCCGGACGCTGGTTCCGCCCAACGATTCGACCGCGGCGGCCGCGACAATGGTTCCGGCGGGCAAAACATAGGCCCTGGCCGGGTCGACGGAGGGATATGCAGCAATGGCGTCGGTTGTCATGGCCGCCAATTCGCCCGCCATCCGCCACATATCGTGGAGGCTTATCGCCGTTCCTTCGATGAGGTCCGGCCGGTAATGGTCCAGGTCGAGGTGAATGCCGGCCAGGCTCGTGAAGGTGCCTGCCACTCCGACAATGGCCGCCGGTCGCGCATCAATGTCGGCAAACACGTCGCGGGCCCAGGATTGCGCCGCTGCAAATTGCTCTTCTGGCATAGGACGGTCGGGAGCGATCCGCTCAGATAACCGTACGGAACCGATGTCGAAACTGTGTCCGTACGTGGGCACGGCGTCACCGACGGCGATCTCGGTGCTCCCCCCACCCACGTCAACCACCGCAAAAGGCGCGGGCTCCTCTGCAAACCCGGCTCGTGCGCCTTTGAAAGCGAGAGCCGCTTCTTCTTCGCCGGATATCACCTCGGGTTCGACTCCGAGAATCTCTTTGGCGCGGCCGAGGAACTCGTCACGGTTCGAAGCGTCCCGGGCAGCCGACGTGGCCACCGCGCGCATGCGATGGGCGCCGAGTTGCTGCACTGCCTGCGCGTAGGAAGTGAGGACCGCCCAGGTTCGTTCCATCGGTTCGATCTCGAACGCTCCTTCTGCGTCGACCCCCTGCCCGAGACGGGTCACAACCGCACGTCGATCGATCCAGTGTCCGTGGTCATCGGCGATCAGCAAGCGGGTGGAGTTCGTCCCGATGTCGATCGCAGCAACATTCACCGCGGTTCAACCCATTCCGGATTGCGGGCGGCCGCTCCATCGACGACCACAACACACGGTCGTGCGCAGTCGAGTGGCTCGACGAAAGGAGTTACGGACTCGCCGACAAAATTGTCGTGGCCGACGCGGCTGTCTGCGTAATGAGCGTGGAGACATTTGACGCCATCGCCGGCCGTCCCCGCGATACCGCCGGACGGTCGAGGTTCGGTGGCGTCGCCGATGAGGCTGTCGCGCTCGCTTGCGTAGCGGTCGTGCGCCCGCTGCATCCGCTCTTGCAAATCCGGTCGATCCTGCAGATAGCGGTCCATGGCCGATACCCCGCCTGCGGATTCGAGGCGGTCGATCCTCAGCCGAGAAAGTGGGCAGGTCAGCCACCACCGGGTGGGAAACGGGGTTCCGTCGTCGAGAATTGGCGGCACGCCGACGACGACGGGCAAATCCAGATGACATCTCGACACCACGTCGACCGAGCTGCGAAGCTCGCGATCCAGCTGCGCCGCTACGACGCTGTCATCGTCCTTCGACGACATCTCGGCCTGTGAAGAAGTCGATGACGTTTGTGAAGATGTTGGGTTCAGCCGGAGGCACAACCAGTTCGGGCTCCAATCGTTCGGCCGGTACCAAACCTTCGGTGTCAACGGCATAGATACGATCGCCCGGACGCACCAGACCAAACTGCTTTCTGGCGATTCTCTCCACACCCGCATCGCTTTGCAGTTCCGCAGCTCGATCAGCGAGTAGCCGATTTTCCTCCTCGAGCTCGGCAAGTTGGGCCCGGACCTCGTCGACCTGAAGCTTCTGCGCGGCGATCTGGCGCATGGGCGTGAGGCCTACCGCTACCACGGCGACGATGAAGATGACGAGCATCAGCCACCAGCGTTTACCCACGAAGCGCATCCCACCCTCCGTAAACGCCGCGCTCGCCGAGCTCTTCCTCGATTCGGATCAACTGGTTGTATTTGGCAGTTCTCTCTCCTCGCGCCGGGGCGCCCGTCTTGATCTGGCCTGCGTTGGTGGCAACCGCCAGATGAGCGATGAATGAGTCCTCGGTTTCCCCGGACCGGTGACTGACCACGGTCGTGTAGCCCGACATCTTTGCCAGATCCATTGTTTGGAGTGTTTCACTGAGCGAACCGATTTGATTGACTTTGATCAAAATCGAGTTGGCGACGCCTTCGTCGATACCTCGCTGCAAGATCGCCTTGTTCGTCACAAACAAGTCGTCGCCGACGAGCTGGATCGAGGATGAGAGACGATCCGTGAGTTCCTTCCAGCCCGCCCAATCTGCTTCTCCCAGTCCGTCTTCGATGGAAACCATGGGAAAGTCTCCGGTCAATTCGGCCAGATAGTCGACCATCTCCGAAGATGTGAGGGAACGGCTTTCTCCTGCCAACTCGTAGTTGTCGCCGCTGATCATTTCCGAGGCGGCAACATCGAGCGCAAAGCCGACCTGATCGCCAGGGACATAGCCGGCGGTCTCGGTGGCCTCCATGAGCAGCTCGAGGGCTTCCCGATTGCTGGAAAGGTCGGGCGCGAATCCGCCTTCGTCACCCAAAGCTGTCGACATACCGCGCGACGAGATTGCCGTCTTCAACGTGTGGTAGATCTCGACGCCCGCTCTGAGCGCTTCGCCGAAAGAATCGAATCCTCCGGGTACCACCATGAATTCCTGAATGTCTACCGAGTTGTCGGCGTGCTCACCTCCGTTGAGAACGTTGAGCATCGGAACCGGCAAGGTGACCGCATCGTCACCGCCCAGATACCGGTAAAGAGACTGATCGGTGGCGCCCGCTGCCGCCCTCGCGACGGCCATGGAAACCCCGAGGATGGCGTTGGCGCCGAGCTCGTTCTTGTTTTCGGTGCCGTCGAGGTCGATCATCACCCGATCGATCGTCGCCTGGTCGGAGGCGTCCAACCCCACGAGCGCTTCTGAAATACGTTCGTTCACGTGAGACACTGCCCGCTGGACGCCTTTGCCCATGTAGCGGTCGCCGCCGTCTCGCAGCTCGAGCGCCTCGAGGGCACCGGTCGAAGCCCCTGAGGGCACCATCGCCCGGCCAAATGCACCGCCGGACAGCATCACTTCAGCCTCAACTGTGGGATTTCCGCGGGAATCGAGCACCTGACGTGCATGTACGGTGGTTATATCGAGGGTCATGCGGCAAAACTAGTGCGATCTCGCTACGAAGCCACCTAACGTCGAATTTCGCGACCTAGTCGGCGCCTTTGGCTGCTTCCCATCGCTCGTCGAGTTCTGCCATCGAAAGACCCTTCATTGGACCTGCCGATTCCACGAGGCGAAACCGGTTCATGAACTTGTCGACTGCCCCCGAGAGGGCGAGGTCCGAATCGATTCCGAGGTGGCGCGCGAGGTTGACAACGGAGAACAAGAGATCGCCGAGTTCTTCGGTCCGTGATTCGACGGAGGCTTCACGCAATTCGGATACCTCTTCCTCGATCTTTTCGTAGACGGGCTCGATGTCCGCCCAGTCGAACCCGGCTTTGGCGGCCCGGCGTTGGACCTTGTCAGCCCGGGCAAGCGGAGGCATGGCCGGTACGCCATCCATGAGAGAATATGTCGGGTTCTCGCTCCTCTTGCGGTCAGCCCACAAGTCCTCGACATCGGCCGGGCTGGACGCGTCGACGTCGCCGAACACGTGAGGGTGACGACGAATCAACTTCAATCGTTGCTGTTCGACGACATCGTCAATTGTGAAACCTGCCGACTCGGAAGCGATCTCGGCGTGCAACAGCACCTGGAGCAGAACGTCGCCGAGCTCGTCTTCGAGGTCGATGTGGTCGGCGGGATCGGTCGGTTGCGTCGGATCCGTCGGAAGCCGTGAAATCGCCTCGATGACCTCATACGTTTCCTCGACCAGATATCGGACGAGGCTCTGATGGGTCTGCTCTCGATCCCACGGACAATCCGTTCGGAGCCGTGTCACAACCCGGACGAGGCCCGGCCAACCTACCGGTTCCGGCTTGATGGCGATCGTGGTCCTCAAGCCGGCTTCGACCTGGTCGAGGTTGATGAGCTCGACCCGTGAGACATGCTCCTCGCTTCCCCCCAGATCTGACAGGACCCACACACTCGTATCCGGAGGAAGCTGATCGAGGAGTCGCACTTTGAGATCACCGGCGACCAGGGTGTGGTCAACCTGTCCGATGACAACGGGACCATCGAGGATCAGCGGAAACGGAAGATTGCGGGCGTCGAGCACACGAAGTCCGTCTGCCAACGGATCGATGCCCACGCGACTGAACACCAGATCGAGGAACGACTCGCCCGGCAGTACTTCAACGGCAGCTCGTTTTCGAATGAGCTGAACCGCCCTCTCGCCGACCGAAGCGCTCCCGGGAACGGCGTAGATAACGGGTCGAGGCTGCTCATCAACCCGATCGACGATCGCGTTGTAAACATCGTCGAAATCGTCGAGCGTCTCATACAGATCGTCGCATGTGAGAACGCTGCGCCGCGCAGCGAGCTCAGCAGCCGCCGGATGCTCCAGAGTCCGAACGACAACGGTGGCGTGTTCGTCGAGCAGCCGATCGACGGTGGTCGGGGAAAGTCGATCCAACCCGGCCGGGCCCAGACCGATAACCGTGATCATGCGAACATCTCCATGACGAATGTGCGCAACTCATCGGTGGTCATCGGAGCGCGGAGATACGCCACGGTTCCTCTGAGCACCGAACGGGGAGCCAGTCGTTGCAGCCGGATCTCTTCGGACGCCGAAAGGCTCACCGGGCTGATCTTTATCTCGTTGCGCACCTGGACGATCTCCTCGAGACCGGCGGCCAGGCCCACCACGCGCAGATGCGCCATCGAAATCAACTCTTGCGCTCCCTCGGGAAGCGGCCCATATCTGTCTCGCCACTCGGAAGCGACGAGATCGACCGCCTCGGAAGACTTCGCAGCCGCCAGCGTTCGGTACGCCTCGAGACGAGATCCCTGATCTTCGACGTAGTCGTCCGGTAGGTGGGCGTCGACCGCCAGATCGATCCTTATTTCCTTTGGTCCTTCTTCGTCGTCGCCGAGGCCGCGCAGCTCCTTCACCGCCTCGGCAACCAGCTCCGCATAGAGGTCGAATCCGACCGCCGAGATGTGACCCGATTGAATCTCCCCGAGCATGGATCCGGCTCCCCGAATCTCCAGATCTCGCATCGCGAGCATGAAACCTGCGCCGAGGTCGTTTGCTTCGCCAATCGCTCGCAGACGCCGACGGGCCTCCTCTGTCAATCTCTCGTCGGGTGGATGGAAGAGATAGGCATACGCTCGCCGATCGGATCGTCCCACTCTCCCTCGCAGCTGGTACAGCTGAGCAAGTCCGAGCATGTCAGCTCGTTCGACGATCAAGGTATTCACCTGCGGCAAATCGAGACCGGACTCGATGATCGTCGTGGCTACGAGAACATTGAATTCCTGGTTCCAGAACTCATGCATGGTCCGATCGAGCTGAGCTTCAGACATCCGTCCGTGTGCCGGTTTCACTTTGGCATGTGGCACCAACGCCTGGATTCTCGCAACGGCACGCTCGATCGATTGAACTCGATTGTGGACGTAAAACACCTGACCCTCTCGAAGCAGCTCACGTCTGATGGCAGCCGACACCGCCTGCTCCTCGAAGGGTCCGACGAACGTGAGGATCGGCTGGCGATCCTGGGGAGGCGTTGTGATGCGACTCACATCGCGTACGCCCGTCAGCGCCATTTCGAGAGTTCGCGGAATTGGGGTCGCGGTGAGCGTGAGCACATCGATGGATGCGTCCTTTTCCTTGATGCGATCTTTGGCCGAAACGCCGAATCTCTGCTCCTCGTCGACTATGAGCATGCCGAGCTTGGGGATATCGATGTCACCACTCAACAGACGATGCGTTCCAACAACGATGTCGACCTCACCGGTGGCAAGTCGGGTGATCGTCGATTTGCGCTCCCTGGCCGGCACCAGCCTGGAGAGCTGACCGACTTCGACCGGGAACCCCTCGAATCGTTCCTGCAGCCTGGCGTGATGCTGTTGAGCGAGAAGTGTGGTTGGTGCCAGGATCGCCACTTGCTTGCCGTCCTGGACTGCTTTGAACGCGGCACGGAGCGCCACTTCGGTCTTTCCAAAACCGACATCACCAAAGATCAAACGATCCATTGGTTTGTCAGATTCCATATCCGCCTTGATCGCCGCAATCGCGTCCAGTTGATCGGGCGTCTCCTCATAGGGGAACGAAGCCTCGAATTCGCGTTGCCACGGGGTGTCCGGGCTGTAGACATACCCATCGGCGACGGCGCGCTCGCGATGGAGCGCCACCACCCGCTCCGCAACCGCGGCCAGTTCCTTCCGAACCCGATTGCGGGTATTGGACCAATCTGATCCTCCCATGCGAGAGAGGCGCGGGGCCTCTCCCCCGGTGTACCTGGTAATGGCGTCGAGCTGGTCGGTTGCGACATACAGCTTGTCCTTCCCTGCATATGCCAGGACGAGGTAGTCCCTCTCGATCCCGGCCATCTCCTGGGTCACGAGTCCCTCAAACAGCCCTATTCCGTGGTGGGAGTGGATCACGTAGTCGCCGACTGTCAGATCCTGAAACTTGACGGTGGCCGAGCCGCGCGGACGGGACCGGCGCCGAACATGGCGGCGGCCAGCTACCTCTTGCTCCCCGAGAAGCGC
>JBFGAX010000063.1:0-15882 GCA_041567895.1 Acidimicrobiia bacterium | reverse complement strand
GTCATCGAGTACAAACCGCTCCTCGACCGCGCAATGGAAATCGCCCGGCACACTCCCGACAAATCCATCATCCTGCAACGACCGCAGGCGCCGGCCACCATGATTCCGGGGCGCGATCTCGACTGGCACGAAATCGTCGGTGCAGCCGAACCGGTTGGTTGCACCCCGGTGGCCGCCACCGATCCGCTCTACATCCTGTATACGTCCGGCACCACCGGTCACCCCAAAGGAGTAGTCCGCGACAACGGTGGCCACGCGGTCGCACTCAACTGGACGATGAAGAACGTTTATGGGGTCGATCCGGGCGAGGTCTTCTGGGCGGCATCAGACGTGGGGTGGGTGGTGGGCCACTCCTATATCGTGTATGCGCCATTGATCCACGGCAACACCACGGTGCTCTACGAGGGAAAGCCGGTCGGCACTCCCGACCCGGGAGCGTTTTGGCGGGTGGCGTCCCAACACGAGGTCGCTGTCCTGTTCACGGCCCCGACTGCTTTTCGCGCCATCAAGCGAGATGACCCGCAGGGGGAATATTTGAAGCGGTGGGATCTGTCGACGTTGCGCGCTCTGTTCCTGGCCGGCGAACGCTGCGACCCCGACACGCTGCATTGGGCCGAGGAGCGACTTGGTATTCCTGTCATCGATCATTGGTGGCAGACCGAGACCGGGTGGCCGATCGTGTCCAACCAGATGGGCCTTGAGCCGATGCCGGTGAAGCCGGGCTCGCCCACACTTCCTGTACCGGGCTGGGACATCCGGGTACTCGGTGAGAACGGTGCTGAGGTGCCAGACGGAACGATTGGCAACATCGTTGCCAAGCTGCCGCTTCCTCCCGGCACGCTCCCGACGCTTTGGAACAACGACGACGGATATCGGGAGGCATATCTCGACGCTTATCCCGGCTATTACCTCACGTCCGATGCCGGGTACCGCGATGAGGACGGCTATCTGTGGATCATGAGCCGCATCGACGACATCATCAATGTGGCCGGGCATCGGCTGTCAACCGGGGCCATCGAAGAAGCGGTGGCCTCACATCCGAGCGTGGCCGAGTGTGCCGTCATCGGTGTCGCCGATGACATCAAAGGTCAGATTCCGGTCGCCTTCGTCGTCCTCAGTGCTGGGGTCGATCGGACCCACGAGGAGATCGCGTCCGAACTGGTGGGCACGGTTCGGGAAACCATTGGCCCGGTCGCGGCTCTCAAGACCGTTCACGTCGTCGCGCGTCTCCCCAAGACCCGCTCGGGCAAGATACTTCGGTCCACGATGCGCAAGATCGCCGACGACGAACCGTGGACGATGCCCGCCACCATCGATGACCCGGCGATCCTCGATGAAATCGGCGCAGCCCTCGCCAAGTAACAGCGCGAATGGAGGACCTACCAACCCCGGTCGTCACTCTCGCCGCCTACCCGCCCCGCCCGACCAGTCGAGCCACAGGTTGGCCCTCTCTTCGACGTCGACCACGCGAGCCAAGCCGGTGAGTCTGCGGATGTCTTTCGATGACGCGGGGTTGGCGATGAGACCGACGATCATGGCGTCACAGCGTAGGCGGGCGCCACGGCCGACCCCGTTCACTCATTGCGGCCTCGAGGTTGGTGGTGCGGACGTCTGGATCCGCCCGGTTCTACGCACGGTCATCGATGCAGCCGTTCGCTCGAGGGCTATCGGGCGTTGATGTGACCGCGGTGGAGTTCTTTGACGGAGGTCACACCCAGCAACTGCATCGTGCGCGTGATTCCCTCACTGAACATCTCGAGCGCCCGGTCTACTCCATGTTCGCCGCCGGCCATGAGCGCGTAGAGATAGGCCCGGCCCACGAACGCGGCGTCCGCACCCTGCGCGACGGCTGCCACGACATCTGCTCCGCTCATGATGCCGCCGTCCACATAGACCTCGATCCGGTCGCCCACGGCGTCGACCACCTGGGGTAGCAGGGCGAACGTGCTGGGAGCCCGGTCGAGTTGACGGGCCCCATGGTTCGAGACGATGACGGCGTCAGCGCCATGGTCCGCGGCCTTCTGTGAGTCTTCGACGCTCTGGATGCCTTTGATGACCAGCGGCCCTTTCCACGCCTGCCGGAGCCAGTCCACATCCGACCAATTGAGGGTGGGGTCGAAGATGTGGGTCATGAGCTCGGCGACGGTTCCGTCGAAGTTACGGAATGAAGCGAATTCGAGTGGCTCGGTGGTGAGGAGGTTGAACCACCATGCTGGATGAAGCGCCATGTCGAGGATTGTCTTCAAAGTCAATGAGGGCGGGATGGTGAGCCCGTTGCGAATGTCGCGCAGGCGCGCCCCCGGGATCGGTGTGTCGACGGTCAGGATCACCGCCGAGTACCCGGCGCGCTCGGCCCGATCCAACAACTCTTCGCTGGCGTCACGGTTCTTCAGCAGATACAGCTGGAACCAGCGGTTCAGGTTCGGGGCGGCTGCGGCGACATCTTCGGGGGATGTGGTTCCCAGGGTGGACAGGGAGTAGGTGATTCCCGCCCGGGCAGCGGCTCTGGCCACAGCCGGCTCGCCTTCGTGTTGCATCATCCTGGTGAACCCGGTCGGGGCAAGTGCGAGCGGCAAGCTGGAGTGTCGTCCGAGGAGCGTGGTCGAGGTGTCTACCTGCGAAACATTCCGCAGCAATGTGGGCCTGAATTCGACTCGCCGGTAGGCATCGCGCGATTCCCGCAGCGTTGACTCCTCCTCGGCGGCACCGTCTGTGTAGTCGAATGGAGCCCGGGGCGTGCGGCGACGGGCGATCTCTCGCAAGTCCCAGATGGAAGCGGCGGAAGCCAATCGGGCTTGTGGCCCGAAGCCCGGCGGTCGGATCTTGATCAGCGGTTTGACGTCAGCCCAGCGCGGCATCCGTCGGTCAATGGCACTCAGTTGTCCCTCCTCGCTTGTTGTGACGCGGTCTCCGATAGCTATCTGGAACACAGGGTAGAGGACTGCTGGCTGGTCCTCGAGCCGAGCTCGGGGCCCAACAACCATCCGATGGTGGCGGAAATGGATCTCACAGCAAGAGCCGGCTGAGGGCCCGCCGCGAACGCCTGTCTCATCCCTTCACTACGCCGAGTGGGCGAAACTCGGCTACCGGTCTGGCGAGGTTCGCCAGGTCGGAGACGTCAACGACCTCTGACACGTCTTTGTAGGCATAGGCAGCTTCCTCCGCCAGTTCTTTCACGATCTTGGGGCGGACGATGATGCCGGCCTCGGTCATCTCATCGAGTACCTGGCGCCCGGCGCGCAGTCGACGAGCTGCCGTGCGACTCATGACGCGTCCGGCGCCATGGGGGGCCGACGAAAAGGCTGGATTGTCGTTGGTGCCCACCAACAGCCAGGAACTCGTGCCCATGCTGCCAGGCAAAATAACCGGTTGACCCACGTCTCGTAGATCCGAAGGCAGGTCTGGATGCCCGGCCCCATGGGCCGGGGTTGCACCTTTGCGGTGGACGCAGAGTGTCTGTTGTGATGCTTCCTGGACCTCGAGGCTCGCCATATTGTGCAGAACGTCGTACACCAGGTCGACCGGCACGTCGCCCACCTCGGTTTCGAACACATCGGCAAAGACCCGCCGCACCTGGTCGGTCAGCACCTGCCGGTTTGCCATTGCGAAGTTGGCGGCCGCCCACATGGCGGCCAGGTAGGTCGCCCCCTCGGGCGACTCGACTGGGACGCAGGCGAGCTGAGGATCGGGGAGGACGATGTCGTAGCGTGGCATGGCCTTCTTGGCAACGTCGACGGCGTCGCTGCAGACCTGGTGGCCGAGGCCACGGCTTCCGCAGTGGATCATCACGCACAATCGCCCTTCCACGATGCCGAACGCGGAGGCGACCTGCCGTTCGACCACCTGCTCCACCACCTGTACCTCGAGAAAGTGGTTTCCACCTCCAAGCGATCCGATCTGGCGCCTTCCCCTGTCGCGGGCTCGCTGGGATATCAGCTTCGGGTCGGCCTGTTCGAACCACCCGCGATGGGCGCAACGCTCGATGTCGCGCGCTCGTCCGAATCCGGCGTCGATGGCCGAAGGAGCGCCCCCACGCAGAACGCTCGGCAGATAGTCGCCGGATGCGATCCCGCCCGGCCCGCTCCCTCTCGGAATCATCTTGGAAAGGCCGTTCATGATGCGGCTGCCATAACGCTCGAAATGGTCGAGCGTGAAGGTCGACGACAGCAGGCGCACCCCACAGCCGATGTCGAAGCCGACGCCTCCGGGCGAGACGACGCCGCCCGCACCTACGTCGGTGGCCGCCACCCCGCCGATGGGAAACCCATAACCGGGGTGCATGTCGGGCATGGCGAAGGACGCCTCCACGATGCCGGGCAGGTGGGCGACGGACTGCACCTGGCGGAGTGCCTTGTCGACATCGGGTTGTTCGAGGAGGGACCGGGACGCGTACACGCGGCCCGGCACCCGCATCGCGCCCACCCGCTCGATCTCCCACAGGGTCGGGCTGAGGCCTCGGAGCTGGGTCAGGCCCACCTTGATGATCGGTGGCACGTTGCCTGCTCGGCCTGCGAGGTTCGTCACTCGATCAGCCTCCCTCCCCGGTACCTTCGACGCCAGGGTCGGACGACCTTTCTCATTCGAGCATATCCCGTGTGTGCGGGGCCGTGAAGGCGCGTTGATGGGCGAATCCCGTGGGGCGATAGACAGTGTCCGACAGCCGGCGACGGCGTCTATCGTTGAGCCATGGACGTCGAGTATCCCGGGTTCGGGACCATCGTGGTGTTCGGGCGCAAATATGACCATGATGTGGTGGTCGAGGACGGAGAGGTGCGGGCCCGCGACAAGGGCCCTTCGAAGAGGCTCAAAAAGGGAGGTCACACCCCGCTGTCGGTGCGAGAAGACATTCCCTGGTCCAAGTCCCGGTTGGTCATCGGTTCCGGGTACTCGGGGAGCCTGCCGATCCTGGCCGAAGTGACCGAGGCGGCGCGTTCGGCGAAGGTGACCGTCGACATCATGCCAACGGCCGAGGCCTGTTCGCTGCTGCGCTCGCTCGACCCGGCAAGCGTCAATGCGATCCTGCACGTGACCTGCTGAGACGTGATGAGGATCTGAGTCTGGTACCTCCGGGCACGAAAGAGGCCTCGATCCCGCATTCGACCGCGAGGTTCTCCGGCCGCAGGGAGTCTCTTTCGAGAATTCCTATCGAGATGGTGTGATAGGCCGCCCTGCGGCTTGAGCGAGTTCGCGGCGTAAGCCCCTGGCGCTATGCGTGCCCGTGATCTGCGTGATCGTGACCGGCCTGTTCATCGCCCGCGTGGTCGTGATCGTGACCCTGTTCTTCGATCTGGCGCCGAACGTCGTCCATATCGAGACCCTTGACCTGTGAGATGAGATCGCCGAGCATCTGGGGCGGAAGCGCACCTGCCTCGTTGTAAAGGAGTACCTGGTCCCGAAAAACCATCAGCGTCGGAATCGATCGAATGTTGAACTCACGAGCGAGCGCCTGCTGCTCCTCGGTGTCGACCTTCGCAAACACGATGTCCTCATGCTCTTCGGAAGCTGATTCGAAGGTTGGAGCGAAACCCCTGCAGGGGCCACACCATTCGGCCCAGAAGTCGATGATCACGGTGTCATTTTCGGTGATCAATGATTCGATGTTTTCAGATGTGGCTGTGATTGTCGCCATGGCTACCTTCCCTGGTGGATGTTCTGTGTGATCATGCTTTCCCGTTTCGTTTGACCACCTGTCTTGACCGCCCGTTCGCGGGGAGGAGGAGAGGCTGATCTTCGAGCATTGCTTGCAGCATGAGCCCCGGTTGAGCAGGGTCGTCTTTGCTCCTGCTCCCGGCCCGTTTTCGGAATGACCTACGCATCTCATGGATGAGTTACCGCAGATTCAACGAGGCACCGGTTGCAACGCAGTCACGCGGAGAAGTATTCCCGCCCGGATCGGTCGATGATTCGAGTTTCTCGCAACTTTCACGCAGCTGGAGCGTCTAATACCAGAGACATGGAGCGCATGAAGGGAGCCGGCGTTGAGCACACATCGTCAAACACAGCGTCTCTCGAAATCGGAGCGCGTCATTGTTGGCATCCATCTCGCGATCGCCGCGGTCTTCGCGATTCTGGGTCTCGTGGGTGCCCGTGATCCCGGTTGGGCAGATTTGCAGCGTTTTGTGGTCATCCTGTTCGTCGGCGTATGGCTTTTAGGGGTCCTCATTGTTGGAGTTCTGACCCGATTCGTAGACAATCAGAGGAGTCGCTATCTCATCCTGTTGAGCGGACCAGTGCTGGCGATTGTGCTCGTACTGGGGTGGATCAGACTCTCGGGATGAGCATCAACGTTCGTAGCTGAACGTGGCTCTTTTCCGCCGACAGCTCCTGTCGAGCGGAATGTGAGCCATGGGGAGCACCCGTCGGATGGTGGAGATAGAGCCCGGAGCTCGGTACGATGTCTGTACGCATACAGATCACTCTCGATGGGCACGGAACTTCACAGCTGATTCTCAGGAACCTCCCCGGATTTCCTCGTAATTAGGCCTTACGTTGTCGACATTGCCAACATGATGATGGGGAAGACATGAGCAACCGCGAACCGGAATTAGAAGTCGAACCGACCCGCCCGGCCCGTGGACAGACGTGGCGAGACCTTCCTCCGGTGCCACCCAGGGGGCCAATGCCGTCGCCGCTGCGCCGGGTGTTCACCCGTCGAACCGACGAAGGGCGGACCGATGGCGGGGGCGAGCCGTCGTCTTTCTCAAAACTGGAGTGGGCGTTGATTGGCGCCGTCCTGGTTGCAACCGTACTGGCAGTCTGGGTGTTTTTTGGTCGCGCTCCGTCGTCGCTCAATGCCGAACCCCCGTCTACGACCGAGGCCATTGTCGAGAGCCCCTCGACGCCCCTCGATCCGATTGAAACTCCGGGCGGGGAGCAGGGATCGGAGAGTACGGGAGATCCGGCCACTGATGGTCGTTCATCGGCGGAAACCCCGCAGGAAGAGGACGCACAGACGACGCCCACCCTGCCCGCATCGGATGAGCCGATCGCCGAGGTTGCCGAAGCCGTGTTACCTGCCGTTGTGCAGATCGAGGCGCCGCGCGGCGGATTGGGCTCTGGCTTCATCTACGACTCCGACGGATTCATCTTCACCAACGCTCATGTCGTCGGTAACTCGTCCACGGTCACGGTTGTCCTTCAGGACGGGACCAGGTTGCGAGGGACCGTAGTCGTAAACCAGCCTTCGGCAGATGTTGCCGTTGTGAAGGTTGAAGCAAACGGTCTCACGGCCGTCCCGCTCAGCGAAGACGAGCCGCGGGTTGGCCAGCTTGCGATCGCAATGGGAAGCCCGTTCGGCCTCGACCAGACGGTCACGGCCGGGATCGTCTCTGCACTGGACCGCGACATCCCCATCGGACGAGACATTCTCGAAAACGCAATTCAGACCGACGCAGCCATCAACAGTGGCAATTCCGGCGGACCGCTCGTGAACCGCAAAGGCGAGGTGATCGGGATCAACACTGCGATTTTCACACCGTCCGGGGGAAGCGACGGAGTCGGGTTCGCGATTCCCATTCAGGACGCCCTCGAAATGGCCGCAGCAGCGACGACGGATGCCGAGGTGGGAGGATCGCTGGAGGGCGCAGGCGTCGGCGCAGGCGGCATCTGAGGTAGGCGAGAGGAGATACATGATTGAAGATCATCATCTGGCGTTGGAGCGAGCACTCTTCGAAGTCCGCCGGGTCATCGTCGGCCAACAACGGGTTGTGGAGCGCATCGTCGTCTGCCTGTTGGCGGGAGGTCACTGCTTGCTGGAGGGCGCACCCGGCCTCGGTAAAACGCTGACGCTGTCCTCGGTGTCCAAGGCTCTCGGAGGAACCTTTTCGAGGATCCAGTTCACGCCGGATCTCATCCCATCCGACATCACCGGCACCCGCATTTATCGGGCGTCGCAGGAGTCATTTGACGTTGAACTGGGGCCCGTGTTCGCCAATTTCGTACTCGCCGACGAAATCAATCGGGCACCCGCCAAAGTCCAATCAGCTCTCCTCGAAATCATGGCGGAGCACCAGGTCACGATCGGCGGTACTACCTACGAAGCGCCGGATCCTTTCTTCGTGCTCGCCACCCAAAATCCGATTGAGTCAGAAGGCGTATACCAGCTCCCCGAAGCTCAGCGAGATCGTTTTCTCATGCGGGTACCGGTCGACTACCCGACTCCCTCTGAAGAACGTGAGATCGTTAATCGAATGGAAGTCAACCCTCCATCCGTCCAACAAGTGCTCGAGATATCCGATGTTGCACGCCTCCAGAAGATGGCAGAGTCGATCGTCGTCGATCCCAAGGTCAAGGACTACGCCGTCCATCTCGTACTGGCAACGAGGAACCCGGCTCAATATGGTCTGGCCGGTCTCGTGCGTTACATCGGATATGGAGCGTCGCCGCGAGCCTCGATCGGGCTTGTCAAAGCAGCGCGATCCATGGCGTTGCTCAGGGGGCGGTCCTATGCGGTTCCGCAGGACGTGTACGACGTCGCCTACGACATTCTCAATCATCGCATTCTTCCTTCATATGAGGCAATGGCAGAAGGCGTGAACGTTGATGAGATGCTTGTCGAGCTGCTGACCACGATCCCGGCTCCGACGGTGAGCCCTCTCGAAGCGCGCGTCGTCGAGGGGGAGACCGAGGCGGGTGATGGAGGCTTCTAGCCGCCTCCGTCAGCTCGAGCTCGCGGTCCTCAATCGGCTCGATGGAATCCTGCAGGGAGACGTGCAAGGCCTGCTTCCCGGTCACGGATCAGACCTCGGTGATGCCAGGCCTTACGCCATAGGCGATGACGTGCGACGCATCGACTGGAGTGTTACAGCTCGCACGACCGAACCGTACGTTCGCGACACCATCGTCGATCGAGAGCTCGAGACGACACTCGTCGTTGATGCCTCGGCCTCGATGGATTTCGGCACCACGGATCACACGAAACGCGACCTGGTGGTCGAAGGCGCGGCGGCAATCGGATTCCTGGCAACGAAGGGCAGTGGAAGCCGTATCGGACTCGTGGTTGGCCGGGGCGAGGAGTTCGAGTTTGTTCCTCATCGGAGCGGCCGCCCGCACTTGTACGCAGTCCTGAGGAACCTGGAGACAGGTCCGGAGGGTGTCGGCCCAACTGCCCTCGGACCATTGCTCAGGCATGCCGGAAGGTTGGCGAAGCGGCGCGGCTTTGTCGTTGTCATCTCCGACTTCCTGGGCGATCCAAGTTGGGTTTCCGAGCTTCGAGGCCTGTCAGGTCACCATGACGTCATGGCGCTCGAGGTCGTTGACCCACGGGAGATGGACCTACCGGACGTTGGGCTCATCACCGTCGAAGATCCAGAGACCGGAGCCAGGAGGATGGTGGACACGGGCAGGCCGGAAATCCGCCGAAGGTATAGCGAAGCTGCGGCCAGGCAACGGGAGAAGATTGCGAGTGGCATTCGGGGGGCGGGCGCCGACCACCTGCGGCTGCACACCGATAGGGACTGGATCACCGATATCGTCAAACACGTTCTGGCGAGGCGGCGCCTGCGCAATGCACGGCGGGTGTTCAGCCAATGAATGTGTTCGGCGTGGAGTTCATAGAACCGCAGAGGCTGTGGCTTCTCGTGGTTCCCCTCGCACTGGTGGCCGGCTACGTGTTCCAGGCCATGCGCCGATCTCAGTATGCACTCAGGTTCACGAACCTGCAGCTGCTGGGTTCGGTTGCCCCGAACCAGCCCGGTTGGCGCAGGTACGTCCCGGCGGTTGCCTTTGTAGCCGGTTTGGTTGCGATCGTTGGAGCCGTTGCCGTGCCGGCCACGGAAGTCGAAGTCGAGAGGGAGGTTTCAACGGTGATCCTGGCTCTCGATACGTCGATCTCGATGGAAGCCGACGACATCTTGCCTAACCGATTGGAAGTCGCTCAGGCGGCGGCGATCGATTTTGTGAGAGATGTTCCTGCCGATGTGCGATTAGGCCTCGTCACGTTCGCCGAAACCGCCATCGTTGCCGTGCCCCCGACCACCGAGCATGATCGGGTCTCCGGTGCCATCTCGCGCGCTCAACTACGACCGGGGACCGCAATCGGCGAAGCGTTATATGCGTCTCTCGACATGATCGCAGGCGAGCAAGCACTCTTCGGATCAGATATTCCGGCGTCCATTGTCATCCTGTCTGATGGCGAGACAACGGTCGGACGGCCTGATGCGGAGCCTGCCCGGTTGGCAGCAGAGGCCGGGATCACCATCTCGACGGTGGCGTTTGGCACTGATCAAGGCTCGATCTTTTTCCAGGGACAGTTTGTTCCGGTACCACTGAACGAATCGGCGTTGAGAAACCTGGCTGAGATCGGCGGCGGACAATTTTTTGAAGCCGGTTCGGCTGATGAGCTTGCAACCATTTTCGACACGCTCAGCACGTCGGTTGGCGTCGAGACCGAGCTCGACGAGATCACCGATCGATTCGCAGCTGTCGGCCTGACTCTGCTGGCTCTCGGCGGAGCGCTCTCTCTCGTGTGGGGATCGCGTCTGCCTTGACGGCACGTTGTGACCCGTCACATATCCGAACTACGTTCTGAGTTGCCGAACGAGCAGGAGGGTCGCATTCCCCTGAACGAAACACACCAACAGGAAGTCCCGTCTATCGAAGCCGAGATCGAGGGTCTCGCATCCCGAATCGCAGCGGGAGACCATCGGGGCGCCGCTGCGCGCCTGGATGGGCTGAGAGCGGTCTGGCTGAGAGATCCCGCAGCGTTTTCGCCTGATTCTGTCGACCATCTGCAAAGGCTCTCGGTGACCCTCTCGCAACTCCGTAGTTCCGCCATTGACGACGAGTTGGCCGCAACGTTCGGCTTTTCCGCGTTCCGGCCCGGTCAGCGAGAGATCATCGAGGCCATCGTCGGTGGGACCGACTGCATTGGGATCATGCCGACCGGTGCCGGTAAGTCTTTGACCTATCAACTGGCGGCGAGAATTCTCGGCGGGCTGACGCTCGTGGTTTCACCCTTGATTGCTCTGATGAAGGACCAGGTCGATGGACTCACCGAAATCGGAATCTCAGCAACATATTTGAATTCGAGCCTGACCAGCGCCGAACGGACAGAGCGGGTTGCGAAGATGAAAAACGGCTCTTATGAGTTGGTGTATGCCGCCCCCGAGGGGTTGGACGGATCGGTGGGTGCTGCGATCGGCGGTCTCGATCTGAGCCTGATTGCGGTTGACGAGGCTCACTGCATCAGCCAGTGGGGACATGATTTTCGACCTTCATATCGAAACCTGGCGGGACTGAAATCTCGATACCGGGTGCCGATTCTCGCCCTCACGGCGACTGCAACCAAAGAGGTGACCGAAGACATCGTTCGCCAGCTCGATCTCAACGAACCGGTTCGATTTCGGGGTTCGTTTTTCCGACCAAACCTGAATATTGCTGTATACAAAAAAGGCGATCACGATGGTCGGAAGATCAAAGTGCGCGATTCGATTCTCGAGATCTGTCGCTCGCGGCCTGGAGAAAGCGGCATCGTCTACACGTTGTCCCGGAAGGCGGCTGATAGCACGACCGAATACCTCGTCAAGAAGGGGATCACAGCTCTGCCGTACCACGCAGGGATGACCGCCGACGAACGGACCATGGTGCAGGACGCGTTTATTCACGATGAGGTCGATGTCATCTGCGCGACGGTCGCCTTCGGCATGGGAATCGACAAGTCGAACGTCAGGTTCGTCATCCACCGGGACATGCCGAAGTCGCTCGAGGGTTATTACCAGGAGATCGGCCGGGCAGGTCGTGATGGTCTCCCGTCCGATTGCATCCTGTTCTATTCATGGGCCGATGTCATGAGCCTCGAGCGAATGGCAACCGGCTCGACAGCCTCGTTTCACTCCCGGCAAGCGCGAGCGATGTACAAATGGGCCGAGCGTGTGCATTGTCGGCACAAGACCGTGGTTAGGTACTTCGGAGAAGACATGGACGCATGCTCGGTGGCATGTGACGTATGCACCGGAAACGATCTCCTTGCCGGCGGCTCCAGATCACACCGATCAAACGCTCTCACGCCGGTCGCCCGGAACGCTCTTGCCACATCTGACGCGACCCGGGACGTGAGGGATTCCGGTGGGGAAGACAGGCCGGACACTGTGCTGTTCGAAGCGTTGCGAACATTGAGGAAAGAAATCGCTGATGCACGCGGGGTTCCTGCATTCGTCGTTTTCAGCGATGCCACGCTGGTCGAGATGACTCGAGCCCAACCACGCTCCGAGGAAGAATTTCTCGCCATCAACGGCGTTGGCCCGAAAAAACTCGAAACGTATGGGAAAGAATTCCTGGCCGTCATTGAATCTTGCCTTCGCGACGCATGAGAGCCAGACTTGGCCTTTCAGGTCGTCAGAAGGTCTGGCAGACGAGGGTGACGCCGAGGGCGATCTCGTCAGTGTGCCGAGGTGCGGCACGTTCCCTCATCACCGTCGATTGAGACCTGCGAGACATACCGTGTAGCACTATCGAGACCATCCATCCCGGACCCCGCTGACCAACCCATCGGAAGTTCACATGCCACGATTTTCAACGCCCACCCGCCTTGCCTTGATCGCGATGCTTGCGCTCGCCCTGGCCCAGCCCGGGGCGACGGCCTTCGCCCAGACCCCGGAGGAGCCGCCCGCGCCACTCAGCCCTGATCAGGTTCTGATGGTCGAGCCGAACGGGTGCTGGCACGTGCCCGGCCTCGGTGACTACAGCTTCGCCTACGGAAATCCGGGCGATGTACCGCTGATGGGCGACTGGGATGGTGACGGTTTCGACTCGCCTGGTATGTACCGGCCGTCGACGGGATTCGTCTACTTGAGCAACGTTCTCCCCCGAAACGGGGGTGTGGGAGTTGCAGACCCTGCCCTGACGTTCTTCTACGGAATAGCGGGAGACAAGATCTTTGTAGGCGACTGGGATGGCGACGGAGCCGACACGCTCGGTCTTCTTCGCAACGGCCGCGTGTTCCTGTCGAATGTCAACGCAACGGCCTCGGCAGCGCAGGAGTTCTGGTTTGGGGAACTCGAGGACGTGCCGTACGGGGGCGACCCCGATGGTGACGGCTCCGATGGAATCATTCTCTATCGCCCGTCTACCGGGTTCGTCTACTACACCGATCAGATCCGGGATGGTGACGTGGCTCGCACAGACGGGGACTTCTTTTTCGGGAACCCCAACGACCGTTTCGTTGCAGGCGATTGGGATGGCGACGAAGCTGACTCGGCCGGTGTGTTTCGTTCGCGGTCCGCCACGATTTTTCTCAACAATCGGCTGCGCACCTCACCCGCAGACGAATCGATACAGCTCTCCTGGGGGACGTGGGATTGGATTCCGGTAGCGGGCCACATTGATGCGAGGCCGGTTGCGTCAGAATCCTCCTGTCGCGGGAAGCGTTCGCCGCTCACGGGGTCATCCAAGGTCAATCTCACGAATCAGGTACTTGTCGCCAAGATCTCGAACGCCCGCAAGGGCCGTCCGCAGGAAGGCATCAACGAAGCCGATATGGTGATGGAAGTCATCGTCGAGGGTGGTGTCGGGCGCTGGCTGGCGTTTTATCAGACACGTTATCCGGCGGTTGTCGGACCATTGCGCAGCGTTCGGGAGGTGGATCCCAAGCTGATCAAGCCCTATGACGCCCGCATCCTCACCAGCGGTGGACCCAGGATCGTTAGAGACGCCGTTGCCGCAGTGGCCGTTTATGAGGGAGATGGAACGATCCCCGGCTATTTTCGGCAGGGTTGGCGCCCGAAGGTCTACGACCTGATGTACGACGTTTCCCGGCTACCCGACCTGGGGTGGAGCGGCACCCTGGCCCCTGTTTGGCGTTTCGATACGGCCAGGCCGACTGGCGGCCAGCCCGCGTCTCAGGTCACGGTGAATCAGTCGATCGCCAACATCGGTGTGTGGACGCACGATCCCGATACTGGCACGTATCTGCGGTCTCAGGGCGGACGGGCTCTGAACGACGTGGCAGGGGTGCGCATCACGGCCGACACAATCGTTGTCGTATACGTCGAGGAAATCGATACTGGCCGGCGCGACTCGGTGGGTTCGGTCGTGCCGGACTATGTGGTCGCCGGCAGCGGACAGGCCGTCGTGATACGCGATGGTCGAGCCTATCCCGGTACCTGGGTACGGGAGACGACGGCCGATCACTTCACGCTTCTCGATTGGTCCGGTCAGGAATTGCCGATGCGTCCTGGCCGTACGTGGGTTCATGTCACCCCCGAGTCGGGCTCTGCCTTCTGGAGCTGACTCCAATGCAGGAGTATCGCATCTGACACGTCGACCAGCCGTGTCGCAATCGAATCGCCGCGAGCTACCCGAACGAGCTATTCGCTGAACGGTTTGCCCGTTTTTGCGTGCTTCTTGAGCAGCTTGGCCGGTTTGAACCGTTCTCCGTGCTTTTCTTCGAGCCGTTCGAGCTGAGCAACGACGGTGTCCGCACCGAGACGATCGATCGTGTGGAAGGGTCCGCCCCTGAAGGGCGGGTAGCCCAATCCGAACACCGCGCCGATATCGCCATCACGGGCAGATCGCAGTACTCCCTCTTCGAGGCACCGAACAGCTTCGTTGATCATCACCAGTGAACACCGTCGCTGGATGACGTCCTTGGGTATCACCCTGCGGGTGTTTGAACCGATGAGCTGGTAGATGGATTCGTCGGGACCTTGGCGTTTGCCCTTCTCGTAGAGGTAGAAACCCCTGCCGTTCTTGCGACCGAGACGATCGTCTTTTGCAACGGCCTCCAGAGCGGGGGGAGCCGCCATGCGCTCGCCGAAAGCGGCAACCATGATAGGAGCGATCTTGGCCCCGACGTCGATGCCGACTTCATCGCTCAGCAACACCGGCCCGACCGGGAATCCCCAATCTGTCATCGCATTGTCAATGGCGTCGATGGCAACCCCTTCGTCGAGCATCCACATGGCCTCGGTTGTGTAAGGCGCAATGATCCGGCTCGTGTAGAACCCGGTTCCGTCATTGACGACGATCACGGTCTTGCCCTGTTTCTGGCCAAATCGGACGCAGGTGGCGGTGACCCAATCTGCGGTTGTATCGGTGACGATCACCTCGAGGAGCGGCATTTTTTCCACGGGTGAGAAGTAATGCATGCCGATCACGTTTTCGGGACGTTTCCCTGCTTCGGCGATGGCTCCGATGGGAATTGAAGACGTGTTGCTGGCAAAGATCGTCTCTTTGTCGGTGATCTGTTCGATGGTCTTCAGTACCGATTGTTTGAGCTCGAGATCCTCGGGGACGGCTTCGATGACCAGATCGACATTGTCGAAACCATCCCATTCTGCGGATCCGGTAACCAGCTGCATTGTGGCTGCTGCTTCACTCTCACTGAGGCGCCTTCTTTGTTGCTGTCCTTCCACGTACCGGTTGACGTGTCCGATCGCACGGCCTACCGCTGCGGTATCAATCTCCTTGAAACGCACCGGTACTCGGGCTTTCACGGCCGTGACCGCGGCGATACCACCCCCCATGAGCCCTCCACCGACCATTCCGATCTTGGCGATCGACCGCGGCTCAACCTTCTTTCCCCTCACCCCCAGATCCTTCTTGAGTGCGGTTGTGCCCAGGAACAGGGAGATGAGAGCCTTGGCTTCAGGCGACACGACCAGTTGGCCAAAAGCCTTGATCTCGGCCCGATTTCCCGCTTCGATGCCCTGCTCGAATCCGGTTCTGATGACGTCGAGCGCTGCGATTGCCGCGGGGTAGTTGCCGCCCGTCTCCTCGAGCATCGCTTCTTCTGCCTTGTTCCAGATCAGTTTCCGACCCAGGGGGTTGTCTTGGAGAGCGAGCTGCTTCAAATGATCGGTATCTGCGAATGCACGCAGCCGTTCGAGCCCTGATTTCGGTTCCTCCGCAGCGGTCAATTCGAGGGCACGTTTGTGCGCCGTGGTT
>JBFGAX010000062.1:0-16527 GCA_041567895.1 Acidimicrobiia bacterium | reverse complement strand
GCTTCGGTTCCTTCGGAACCTCTCGCCGGGGGACCATTGAGCAGGCGTACGGCTTCGGTTCCTTCGGAACCTCTCGCCGGGGGACCATTGGCGTTGTGGCGGGAGGTGTTCTGTTTTCTTTCCCCCTACCCCTCGCCTGCGGCGAGCGGTACCTTCCCCCCGCTTCGGTTCCTTCGGAACCTCTCGCCGGGGGACCAATGAGCCGGCGTACGGCTTCGGTTCCTTCGGAACCTCTCGCCGGGGGACCATTGAGCAGGCGTAAGGCTTCGGTTCCTTCGGAACCTCTCGCCGGGGGACCATTTGGGGGACCGGCTACCTTTCTTCGCGCCACCAGTTGCGTAGTTCTTCCCTTGATTGCAGGCGGACTTCGGACGGGGGTTCGTACTCCTTGATCTCGACGCCGCCGTCTTGCTGGTCGGCGAGTTCGAGGAGTGACGTAATGTCTCCGGAGTTCTCGTCCATCTCTTCCATGAGGTCGCCAATGCGTTCGTAGCGGTCGGCGAAGCCGGCCATCGGAAAATCCTGGGGCTCGATGTCGGGAACCTCGCCCCAGGAGACCGGCGCAGAGACCAAACCGGTGGGGCGTACCGAGTAGGCCGAGGCGATCGTGTGGTCGCGAGCGTTCTGGTTGTAGTCGATGAAGACCCCGTGCCGGTCTTCCTTCCACCATTGCGATGTGGCGATGTCGGGGACCTCGGCTTCTACGGCCCGCGCCAGCGCGAGGGCCGCTCGACGAACCTGGCGGAATCCCCAGTCGGGCTTGATGCGAACGTAGATGTGGAATCCCTTGGATCCCGAGGTCTTGGGCCACCCTTTGAGATTGTGCCGCTCGAGTACCGGACGGACGGCCAGCGCAACGTTCCGAACATCAGCGAACGTGGCCTCCGGGGTGGGATCGAGATCGATGCGCAGCTCGTCGGGTTGTTCGATATGTTCCGCCCTGGAACTCCATGGATTGAGATCCACACAATTCATCTGCGCCATCCAGATGACGTCGGCAGGAGACCTGGGCACGAACCAGCCGGCGGTCCTTCCCGACGGATAGGCAACGGCGACACGCTCTCCCGCTGAAGCAGGGGCCCTCTTCTGAAAGAACGGCTCTTCTTCGACTCCCTTCGGCCACCGTTTCAGAAGGCACGGTCTGCCGAACACGCCCCCGAGTGCACCGTCAGAACAAGCTACGAAGTGTTCGACGACGTCGAGTTTGGTCCAGCCCTGCTGCGGGTACATGATCTTGTCGGGAGAAGAGATCCGAACCGATTCGCCTGCGACCTCGACGTGGGTTTCCTTCCTGGCCATCCGGGCAGTTTGGCAGACAAGTTTGACATCCAATCCCGGGGCGGCTTCGAATAGGTCAGGAGGTACACGTGCGCATTGCGATTATTGGAACAGGAATAGCCGGTCTCGGCGCTGCGCATCGTCTTCACGACGCCGTAGATCTGACTCTGTTCGAAGCCGCTGATTGGGTGGGTGGGCACACGCACACGGTCGATGTCGCCCTCTCGACGGAGGAATCAGTTCCGGTTGATACCGGGTTCATCGTCTACAACGAGGCCACCTACCCGCTTCTGACGAGGCTTTTTGCCGATCTCGACGTGGCAACCGAGCCGTCGGATATGTCGTTTTCCGTGCGAGGACCGGGCGGCGAATACGAAGGTTCAGCTCGGGGAATGTTCGTAGATCGAAGAGCGGTCATCGATCCATCTCACTGGGTGATGATTCGTGACATTCTCGCCTTCAATCGACGCGTCAATGAAGTGGATGTCGATGAGCTCCCGGCCGGCCTGACCCTCGGAGGATTCACAGCCGACCTGTCGAAATCATTTCAGCATCGATATCTGCTGCCCATGGGGGCAGCTATCTGGTCGACGCCTGCCAGTGAGATGCTCCAGTATCCGGCGCAGGCCCTGGTGCGGTTCTTTCGCAATCACGGACTTGCCCAATTGCGGGATCGCCCCGCATGGCGCACGGTCACCGGAGGGGCGCGAACATACATCGAGGCGTTGACGAAGCCCTTCCTCGACCGAATTCGTCTCCAAACCCCCGTCCAGGAAATACGGCGCGAGGCCGAGTCGATAGACGTTGTCACATCTGCTGGTATCGAACGATTTGATGGCGTGCTGTTGGCAACCCATGCCGACACGTCCCTGAAGATCCTCAATGGTTGGTCATCGCCGACCGAGCAGAACATTCTCTCCAACTTCCAATACGCCAGGAACGAGGCTGTTCTCCATACCGACCCGTCGTTGATGCCTGCCAGCAATCGAGCATGGGCCAGCTGGAACGTGGTTCAGCGGGATCCCGCCGCCGATCCTTCGCTCACGTACTGGATGAACAAACTCCAAAATCTCGAGACTTCGAAACCGGTCTTTGTGACGCTCAACCCGGATCGCACGCCTGAGCATGTGCATGGCCGTTGGCTGTACGATCACCCGATGTTCGATGTTCGCGCAATCGAAGCTCAACGACATCTTCCCGATCTACAGGGCTCCGATCGGGTGTGGTTCGCCGGCGCCTATTTCAGATACGGCTTCCATGAAGACGGGCTGATGGCGGGATTTGCGGCAGCTGATTCCATACGGCAGAGCCTCCGATGACGCACACGATCTACGACGGGTCTGTGATGCACCACCGTGTGCGTCCCCGGCGCCATCGTTTCACCTATCGAGTGTTTTGGACGCTCGTTGACATCGACGAGCTGGACCGGTTGCCATCTCTGATGCGATGGAATGGATTCGGGCTACTCGGGTTTCACGACGCAGACCATGGACCTCGCGACGGCTCACCCCTTCGTCCATGGATAGAGGCAACGTGTTCGGATGCCGGTATCGACATCCGTGGCGGGCGCGTGCGGATACTCAGCTTTCCTCGCATGCTTGGCTACGTCTTCAATCCATTGTCGGTTTGGTTTTGCGATGACGCAGAGGGCGATCTACGTGCGATTCTCTACGAGGTTGCGAACACGTTTGGCGAGTACCACAGCTACCTGCTGCCGGTCGACGGTCCGGTCGATCACACGTGGGACAAGCAGCTGTTCGTGTCTCCCTTTGTCGACGTCGAAGACGTGGTGTACCGATTCAGGATGCATCCTCCCGCAGATTCAGTTCTGGTCGCAAGCCGGGTGGCGGACCGTGACGGACACCTCCTTTCTGCAGTTCTGCAGGGACACAGGATGGACATGACCAACGAGAACCTGAGATCGATGGTCCTGAGGCATCCGCTCATGACGTTGAAGGTGATCGGGGCGATCCACTGGCAGGCGGTGCGATTGATCTTGAAGCGAGCACCATACAGAAGCCGCGGCCTCCCGCCGACTCGGCCTGTTTCGGTTCCGATCGAGGCCGGAGTCAAAACATGAGCATCGTGCTTCGCATTCTCGACCGCCTCATCAGCAGGGGCCGGCTCATCGTGACGAGTGCCGATGGATCAAGTGCGACCCTGGGTGGCCGTGCTCCCGGGCACGAGGCAACGATCCACCTCGGACCCGGAGTCTCGCTGTACCCGGTGGTGTCCGGAGGCGCTCTCGGGATCGTCGAGGCCTACATGAGCGGTGACATCGAAACAAACGAGCTCACAGATTTCCTGTTGTTTGCTGCCGACAACCAGCAGGCCTGGATCTCCAAACACCCCCGTCTCTACAGCATCGGACGGATGTTGAGCAGGTTGCGGCGTACGGGAGAAACGGACGTCGAATCCATGGCCGGTCATTACAACCTCGGCAACGAGTTCTATGCAGCGTGGCTCGACCCGACCATGACCTACTCGTCAGCCCGGTTCGTCGGCACGGAGGATCTCGAAGAGGCCCAGCACATCAAGTACCGGTCGTTGGTCGATCTGGCGGACATTCAGCCCGGTCATCGGGTGCTGGAGATCGGCTCGGGCTGGGGAGCCTTTTCGCTCTTCCTCGCCGACATGGGTTGCGAGGTGACCACGGTCACGATCGCAGATGAACAATTGGCGTACGTTGAGAAGCGGGTTGCCAACAGTGGAGTAGGTGAAAGGGTTGACGCCAGATTGCTCGATTTCGCCGAAATCCAGGGTACGTTCGATCGTGTTGTCTCGGTTGAAATGATTGAATCCATCGACGAGCGTCGCTGGCAAGAGTTGTTCGACGTGATCGCGCGAGTCCTGGCTCCTGGCGGAAAACTGGGATTGCAGTCGATCGTGATCGACGACGCCTTCTGGAGCTCGTATCGGGAAAACCCCGACTTCATCCAGCGCTACATTTTTCCGGGTGGAATGTTGCCTTCGCTCGCTCTGTTGCGCACCATGGTGACGGCTGCGGGCCTGATCTGGACCGGGGATCACGCGTTCGGTTCTGATTACGCAAAGACATTGGAGATGTGGCACGATCGCTTCGAGTCGGCCTGGGACGGTATCAGGGATCTCGGTTTCGACGAACGCTTCCGGCGGATGTGGAAAAGCTATCTCTCCTATTGCGAAGCGGGATTCCGGATTGGCCGCATTGACGTCATGCAGTTCGCGGCCGAAGTGGCGCGCTAGTCCTTTTCCGCCAGCTCACGAAACTCGTCTGGCACTCCCCGGTTGCCGCCCAGCACGACCGATGCCCGCCCGACCGCATCCCTTCCGAAGCGCTCGCGAGCCTTGTCAATCTGCTCGTCCACCGACAGCTGAGCGGCTCCCACCGGACTGCCCGGATGAAGGGCGTCGCCGCCGGTGAAGGGGAGCTCGAGTTGGAGAGGTCCTGCGGCCTCTAATTTGCTCATACTGATCGCAACGAGTGTCACGGGACCCGGACGCTCGCGCCTGGCATCAGCCAGGAGTTCGACGGCCGCCGAGTGCAGAGCAGCGGTGGTTGAAACTGCAGCCGGCAGCGTGATGGCCCGGGTGACCGCCGTCATGTCGGCGAATCTGGCGCGCACGGTGATGGTTCGACCGGCGCGCCCCTTTTTCCGAAGGCGTGCGGACACCCGGTCGGCGATCCGAAGCAGCGCCACCGACAGGTCTGCTTCATGTGTGAGGCCACGCCCGAGAGCGCTCTGACTTCCCATGGATCCTGCGCGACCCGGCTTGCGGACGATTCGACGGTCCCGATTCCAGGCCAGGGCGTGGAAATGGCTTGCAGCTCCGGGGCCGAGCCATGCGGTCAGGTGCTCTTTCGACGCATGTGCCAGGTCGCCAACCGTCTGTATCCCGTACTCGGCCAGCGTTGCGTTCCTGACCGGTCCCACTCCCCACATGACCGAGACCGGTAGATCGTGGAGCCATGCGATCTCGTCTTCCGGCCTGAGGAGCCCGTCTGGTTTGGCCTGAGCGGAAGCGACTTTCGCCATGAACTTGGTTGAAGCGATACCGACAGAGATGGGCAGGCCGACCTCGGTTGCGACCCGTCGACGAATTGCCAGCCCGATGTCGTCGGGAGATCCGAGGAGGTGTGTCGAGCCGCGCACATCGAGGAACGCCTCGTCGATAGAGATCTGCTCGACAACCGGCGTCATGTCCGCACAGATGGCCATGACCTGTTTTGAGATCGGTCCATAGTTTTCAAACGAGCCGTTTACCACAACGGCGTCAGGACAGAGGTGGAGTGCTTGCTTGACTCCCATCGGCGCCGATACTCCATGGGCCCGCGCTTCATAGCTGGCGGCCAGCACCACACCGCCGCCAACCAGCACCGGCCTGCCCGCGAGTTCGGGATGCAGCATCTGCTCAACCGACGCATAAAAGGCATCGAGATCGACGTGGAGGATTCCTTGCATCTCCGGTCAGTATCGCACACGGGCATGACACGGTTGATCGGAGACCACGAGCAGCCCCGTCTAACGCGTATCGGAAACGACCTCGTTGATGATACCGGCGATCGCCGGCAACCCCTGTGGCACACAAGCGTTGTCGAGGTCCGGGGCTATGCCACCGAAGAAGTCGGCGTCATCATTGTTCCTACGGACGCCGAGCAAGAGCGGCAGGGCCACCAGCGTCGTGAGGCCGCCGATGATGTAGCCCGCCGAGAATCCCCGCTGTTCCGACAGCGCACCGAGGCTGGTTTGGCCGAGCACACCGCCTCCGCCTGCAATCATGGAGTCGAGCGAAATCACCGTTGCTCTTTGGTCACTGGGAACGACGTGATGTACGAACGCCTGCCGAACCGGAGTCTGGACCCCCATGGCGAGGCCGGCGAGGAATAGCAACGCGACGGCGGGGACGAACGAACTCACAAGCCCGACCCCAATCAAGGCAGCTGAAAAGAGAGAAGCCGACAAGAGAAAGAGGGTCGTGCGTCGCCCGCACCAACGCATGACGACTTCGACGATGGAATTGCCAACGATCATCGACAGTGCGAGGAGTGACGCCACAACACCAGCTACCCAAACCGCATCGCGTCCGAGCAGCTCCAGAAAGTACGGCTGCCAGGCGTACCAGGCCCACGCGAAGAAGCCAAATTGCGCCGCCGTTGCCAACATCATGAGCCTGAGGGATTTCTGGTGCCACCCGAATCGAATTCCCGCGCTTGCAATCTCGGCCGCCTCAGCCGGTACCTGAAGGAGTGGCACCCGGCGCGGTTCAAAACCGAGATCCTTCATCCCCGGCACGACCATCACGAACAGCGCGACCAGGAGCCCTGTCCGAAACACGAATGGAACGGCCAGATCGATCTGGCCCATGAGCCCTCCGCCAATCGTCCCGACGAGCATTGCGGCGTTTGCGATCGTCTGTCCGCGAGCAAATACCCGGTCGAGCTCGCCTTCGTAGCCCAGGAACCGGACACCGTCCACGAGCCAAGCTTCCATCGCGCCTGAATAGAAGGTGAAGCCGAGGCCCATGAGTGCAGACACGGCAGCAAACGCAATCAAGCCGCCGCCCACCTGGGCCAGACCAACATAGGCAAGCGTTGTTGCTGCCAGCACCGCCAACGACAAGAGGAAAGAAACCCGCCTACCGATCGTGTCGGCCACGACCCCTGTCGGGATTTCGAAGAGAACAGTTCCTACCGAAAAAGCGGAGTTGGCGATGAAAACTTCGGCGATCGATAGTCCCGCGTCGAGGAGAAACAAGGTGTTTATGCCCCAGATCACCGAGGCAGCGAGCGTATAAATTCCCCCGTAGACGTAATAGCGCCGTACGAGGCGGCCCGCCTCTACCGGCATGTCGATGGTCACAAAGGGCACCCTACTCAGTAGCCTGGCGCCGTGATTCTCGCTCGCGACCTCACCATCGAGGCCGGCATCCGAACGCTCGTCACCGGAGCCTCCCTCAGTCTGCAGCAAGGCGAGAAGGTGGGGCTGGTCGGTCGAAATGGTGCCGGCAAAACGACATTGCTCCGGACCCTGGCCGGAGAACTCGAACCAGCCTCGGGTCACCTGGCGCGATCGGGAGTGATCGGCTATTTGTCGCAGGAGTCTGCAGTGCCGGAATTGGACAATCCGGACCTCTCGGCACTCGAGCGCGTCCTGACCGCGCGGGAGTTGGGGGATCTGCAGGTTCGCATCGAGGAGACCCGCCGCAAGATGGAATCCGAAGTCGGTGAAGGCCTCGATCTCCTCATACGGCGATTCGACCGCCTCAACGTCGAGTTCGAGACCCGGGGTGGCTACACCGCGATTGCCGAAGCCAAGCGATTTGCCAAATCGGTGGGTATCTCAAACGACGATCTCGATCAGCCGGTCGCATCCATGTCGGGCGGCCAGCGGCGCCGGATTGAGCTCGCCCGCGTGCTCTTTGCCGAAACAGAAACCCTGCTGCTCGATGAGCCGACCAACCACCTCGACCTCGATGCAAAGAACTGGCTCATGGAGTTTCTGGCCGACTACCAGGGAGGCCTGCTCGTGATCAGCCACGATCTCGAGCTACTCGACGAGTCGATCACCTCTGTTCTCGCCCTCGACGACGGTCGGGTAGAACCGTTCCGCGGCAACTACAGCTACTACCTGGCCGAGAAAGACCGTCGTCGGGAGCAGCGGATTCGCGAACGCAAGCATCAGGACGAGAAGATCGCTCGTCTCGAAGAGGGCATCCGGCGCTTCAAGGGAACCACTGAGAAGATGGCAAAGCGCGCTCGAAGTTGGGAAACCAGGGTCGATCGCATGAAGAGCGAACTGACCGAAGTTTCCAGGGAGGGCAGAAACGTCACGGTCCGATTTCCGATGCCTGAACAAAGCGGTCGGATTCCGCTCGAAGCTCACGACCTCGGCAAGGCCTTCGGCGACAATGTTGTGTTTCTCGATGTCGATGTCGTGATTGAACGAGGTGAGCGTCTTCTCATCCTCGGATTGAACGGTGCAGGAAAAACCACGCTCTTGAGGATCCTGGCCGGGGTTGAAACGCCTGATGTGGGTTCAGTCGAGGTTGGTCACAACGCAAAGCTCGGGTACTACGCCCAGGAGCACGAACAGATCAAGCGGGGTGTATCTGTATTCGACCACGCCCGCGAAGTCTCAACCGAACCGGATCAGGTACTCCGGTCACTTCTGGGGCACTTCCTGCTGGCAGACAAGGTCGATCAGGATGCGGGAACACTCTCGGGTGGCGAGAAGACCAAATTGGCTCTCGCCCAGCTCGTGCTGTCAGGACCCAACCTCATGTTGCTCGATGAGCCAACCAACAACCTCGACCCGCAAGCCAAGGCCGCGTTGCTCGAGGCGCTCCGTGTATACCCGGGCTCGATGATTCTCGTGAGCCACGACACAGATTTTGTCGCCAGTCTCGGGGTGGACAGGGCGATCCTGATGCCAGAAGGGACTACCTCATACTTCGACGAGTCGCTGCTGGATCTGGTGGCACTGGCTTGATCTACGCGTGCGGCCATTCGCATCGGCCAATCGGAGAACATTGAGGACCGGCGCCCCTACC
Source organism: Acidimicrobiia bacterium (assembly GCA_041567895.1). GTDB lineage: Bacteria > Actinomycetota > Acidimicrobiia > Spongiisociales > SHLN01 > JABDOU01. The sequence continues at coordinate 7,719 of JBFGAX010000062.1, read as the reverse complement.
TGACCACCTGTGGTTTCGATACGTTCTGACAGAGGGCCTCGAAATAGAGGAGGTGTCATGCCCGCCGCAACCAGGTCGGTCAAAAGGCTCGACCTCAAGAAGAAGTACAAGCACCTGTATCGCCCGTCTGCCAGGGAAGTCACGTTTGTGGAGGTGCCAGATCTGCAGTTCACGATGGTCGACGGCCGGATCGGTGCCGGCGTCCTTCCCGGTGACTCTGAGGAGTTCGTGGACTCGATGGGCGCCATGTACGGCGTCGCGTACACCCTCAAATTCATGTCGAAGCTCGATCCCGAGAACCCGATTGATTTCACGGTCATGGCAATGGAGGGTCTGTGGTCGACCGAATCAGGACGTTTTTCGTTTGACGGCAAGGTCAAGGAGCCGTGGTTCTACACGCTGCTCATGTTGCAGCCGGACCACATCACCCCGGAGATGTTCCAATCCGCTGTCGACCAGGCCCACGAAAAGCGACCCGGTCCAGCGTTTTCCAAGATGCGCATGGAGCGATGGTGCGAGGGTCCTGCGATCCAACTCATGCACATCGGCCCATACGCTGATGAGCCCAGGTCGATAGCGATGATGGACGCATACGCGAAAGAACATATGTTGGAGCTCCATGGCCGCCACCACGAGATCTACCTGGGGGATCCCCGCAGGGCGAAACCAGAGAACCTGAAGACGGTGCTTCGTCATCCGGTAAAGACGTCCTAGCGCTCGGGACCGATCTGGATCGGAGTTTGTCGCGCGCCGGGATCCCGGTCAGATTCTCACTTTCAACTGCTCTTTCGGTCCTGGCTATTCCGCGGGCGGGTCTGATAGGTTCGGGCAGGGACGCTCAGCACGAACACCGATCAGCCGGCGAGGCCTGCAACGGCTAGCAAGAGGAACACTGCGAGATCGACGAGTACGAATCCCACGATCACCCAGACGACAATGGTGATCCATCGATCGACTCGATCGTTTCGTGGATCAGCGGGGGGAGCGGCGTCGCCTAGCCGCGCTCTCCGTGCACGCCGCGTGTTCGCCGAGAAGACCAAGCCGATAGCCGGCAACACGGTGAGGGTCACGGCGTGTAACACGCCCATGAGCAGCAGCAAGCCACCGATTCTGCTCACCTCGAACTCGAGCCAACTCGCGAGATTCTCTGCTCCGGCGACGTTGGCCGGCGGCGCGTACTGGAGCGTCATGAACGTGAAGGCACCGAAGATCAGGTAGTAGGCGACGTCCATCAGGGTGAGAAAGCTGCGGCCGGTAGCCAGGTTCGCACCGAACACATCGCTCTCGAAGCTGGTCCCAAACCGCCTGATGGTTGGCCCGAGCACGAGGACGAGCCCGACCATGATGCCGGTCACGAGCAGCTCCAGCGTCCAAAAGGGCATGTGGAAGGAACCATCTACCCGGTCGACGGCCACATACACGTAGACAGCGATGAAAGCGAGCGTTGCAACCGCGGTGGTGACGATGCGCCGCACTCTTCGGCGGTGGGCTTGATCTTCTTCGATCGATCTTTGGACCTTTGCAAAGAGATCGGAACTCGGCTCAAACAGATCGGCCCTTCGCAACGTTGCGGTCAGCTGTTCTTCCAGACTCATGACACGGCCTCAATCGTTTTGCGAAGTGTTGCTAAACCTCGACGGCAGTGAGTCTTTACGGAGTTGGGTGAGATGCCCAACGCATCCGCAATCTCTCGCTCCGAAAGTTCGAGATAGAAACGAAGGAGGATGCAATCGCGTTGTCGAGGTGAAAGCGCTCGTACCTCATCGAGTAGTCGGCTCTGCTGTTCGTTGAGAACGAGACGATCGTCCGGAGCCTCGGGCGCCGATCCGAAAGCAGTCGCCTCTCGATGTCGCAACGACATCAATCCACGTCGGTTGTGATCCCGGGCGAGGTTGATCACAATCGACCGGAGATACGGCGCCGCCTTGTCCTCGCTCCGGAGTCGATGCGCGGATCTGTGGAGGCGGATGAACGCTTCTTGAACGAGGTCTTCAGCCGCATTCCGATCGTCGGTGAAGAGGCGCGCCAATCGCACCAGTGCAGCGCCTTCCTGATCGAACAACCGAACAAGAAGCGCATCGCGATCGAGCCCCACGACGGCGGTCACTACATCACGGGCCCGCTCCGCCGTCATGAGAAGCCATCGGAATCGAGCTCTGCTCTGGCCGCCGGCGAGCGACGTTGCGGTCATGCGATTTCTGGCTGACCTGCGTCGTCCTCCATCCGGCGCGACAATCCGAGCAATCTGCCAACGATCGGGAGGCTGAGCACATTGGCACCATGCAGGATCCCCATCAAAAGCAACATGCCACCGAAACGCACGGTCTCGCCCCGCAGTTGGTCGGGGCCAACGGTGTCTGCCCAACCGGTGTCGGGTTCGAAGTGCGTGGTAAAGAGGATGAACGCTGTGAAGATGAGGTAGTACGCAATGTCCATCAGCACGATGTAGCTCTTGCCCGTCCTCGGGTTGGCCCGAAAGACGTCGGCCGCATAACTGCGACCGAACCGTTTGATCAGTGGTCCCAGCAGCAGCAGAGCGGCGACCAGCAGACCAACGGTGATCAGCTCGAGAATCCACCAGTCCATATCACACCTCTCTCCATCTCATCCTGACAGATGAATCTGCCGGTTGTGCACTTTTGAGCACGTGGCGTCTTTCCATGTGATGCTGCGTGCCCCTCGATTTTCGGGTGGCCTGTGAGAACATCGGTCAGCCGAATTCGGCATCAAACCGCCGCTGGGATGTTGCTCTTTGGGGAGACCTCACGCCGTGACAGCACGAAATTCCCAACTGCACCGCCAATGGTGGCGAGGAAGTACGACGTCGCCCATGCAACCGGATAGTCACCGTATGAGTCGGGCGTGCCGACCTCAAATGCCGTCAGCACGAAAAAGGCTACGACAGCCGCTGCCATCGCTCCAGCCACGATCAGGGTCGCTCTCCGCACCTGCGGCAGTCGAATGGCATACAAGACCATGGCGATCGCATATAGCCCCGCCCATAGCGGGACAGCCCAGAACACCACAACGGTCGCGACCAGGCCGAGCGCCTGAACCGCAATCCCGGTCTTGACCATCGGGCCTCGATTGTGCGCAGATGTAATGCCAAGCATGGCCAACAGCGAAAACACTCCTGCGACGACCAATGCCACCCAGCCGAGCAGGGTGAGTACGTTGCCCTCGAAATCCGCCCCAATCGACCATGCGATGGGAACCGTCAGCCATGCCGCCGCTGCGATCAACGGGAACACGTTGGGATAATCCGATTCTCTTTCCACTTCTTCTCCTCCTTGTCGTCGCTAACAAGACTTCTTCACTAGTAGGACGAAGAGAAACCGCGGATGGGTGACAGCGGTTCGGAGATTCTGTCTGGCGGGCCGGCAGTCGCAAAGATCTCTCGAAGAAAGAACGTTCGCGGGGAGGACCGAGTCAGGTGGCTGGTGGGCTCGTCCCAGCGGCGACCAGCTTGGCAATGCGTTGCTCCAGAATTGAGATCAGTTGATCGACGTCAGACGATGCATCGGGAACGTCAGACCAGTCGATGAGGGTGGACGGAACGGCGGGCAAGTCCTCGACATCACAACCGAGCGTCACAACCAGGTCGGCGGCCTCGATGTCAGCAGACTCAACCATGCGCGGTTGGTCGGGGTAGTTGAGGTCGCGCGCGTCGAGCGCGTCCATTGCAATTGGGTTCAGCTCATCGTCGGGTTCGGTTCCCGCATTGATGGCGGCCACGTCGACCCCCAGACGTTGCGCCAGATCCCGCGTCAATGCAGCGGCGATCACCGATTTGGCCGCTCCGTGCGGACACAGATACAACACGCGCAACATCAGACCAGTCCTGAGATGAGGCCGACGAACGCGGCGGCGGAGACGACATGCAGGATCCTGGCGTTGTACCGAAACAGCGCGATTGCCGCGGCGACGGCCAGAACCAGGGCCAGGGGATCCAACGTGGCCCAGTCTGGCGTCAGCAGACGGGCCCCGAGGGCCCGCTCCACGTCGACGTTCTCAAACAGCGTATAGATCGAAAACCAGGCACCGAGGTTGAGCACGACACCAACGATGGCGGCAGTGATCGTCGAGAGGGCACCGGATAATGCTGGCCGGTTCTTCAGGCGTTCGACATGGGGAGCACCGGCGAGGATCCAAAGGAAGGACGGCACGAAGGTGACCCAGGTGGTCAGGAGAGCGCCGAGCACGCCCGACACCACGGGCGACAAGGTGCCTGGATTTCGGTAAGCACCCAGAAAACCGACAAATTGCACGACCTGGACGAGCGGGCCCGGAGTTGTTTCGGCCAGGCCAAGACCGTCGACCATCTCTCCCGGGTTGAGCCAGCCATAAACGTCGACTGCCTGCTGGGCCATGTATGCCAGGACCGAGTAGGCGCCACCGAATGTGAACACCGCTGCCTGCGAAAAGAACACACCGATATCCGTCCACACCGAATCTGTTCCCGTCACCAGAGCGATGACGCCGATTGGCACCAGCCAGAGCGTGAGCCCCAACCCCAGGGCTCGCGCAGTACGACGCCAGCCGATTCTCGGTGCGGTGGTGTCGCTTTCGACGTGGTGTTGTTCGATTGTGACGAAGGTGTCCTGGCTGAAGTGGGCACCAACGAATCCAATGAGACCCGCCAGCAGCACGATGAGCGGAAATGGCAGTTCGTAGAAGAAGATCGCGACAAAGGCCACAACCGCAATGGTCAACATCGCCGGGTTCTTGATCGTCCGGAGACCGATGCGCATGACCGCGTGGGCGACAATCGCGATCACCGCAGGCCCGATGCCGCGGAAGAGGCCCTGTACCCACCCGACGTTTCCCCATTCGGCGTACAGAACGGAAAGAGCCAGGATCGACACGAAGCCGGGCACGATGAAGAGTCCGCCCGCCAGAAGTCCTCCCCGCACCCCTTTCCGGAGCCAACCGAGATAGGTTGCGAGCTGCTGAGCCTCGGGTCCGGGGAGCAACATGCAGTAGTTCAGGGCGTGCAGGAACGACGACTCGCCGACCCAGCCACGGCGTTCCACGATCTCATCATGCATCGCGGCAATTTGACCGGCCGGACCGCCAAAGCTGTTTGCCGCCACGGTGCCCCATGCCCGATAGTCGTCGCGATCCAGGTGCTGACGGTCAATCCGGATCGGTGCAGTCATCACAGCCAGCCTACGGAGCTGATGCGGGCGCCGAATCAGTTGTGCGCCCCCGGAGCCAACGGTCACGCGACATGCGAAACCGGACCTCGTCTTGCGAATTCGTGATGGTTTCGGGCCGGTGTTTGTCCTGATGGAGGTAGAGCGCCGTCGTTGGGGAATTTCACTCTGAGACGCACAAAGAGTGGTTTTTTGTCACACCTCATTGATACGTTCGCCTCATGGCACAACGGGAATGGGAATCTGGTTCGGTGATGACGGCCGCGGAGCCTGATCGGAACAGGGTACGCGCAATGGCGTCGGATCAGGTCGAGATCGATCCGCTTCAGCGTATCCGAGGGGCGCTCGAGGATGTACGGAACGAGGATCGCAGACAGTGGTTGCCTCAGGCTTTATCGGATCGGCTACGAGACATGGCGCTGGTACGAGAGCGGCTCGAAGCCGAATACGTGCGGCTCATCGCCGACTGGGACCGGTGGCAGGCGTGGGCGGTCGACGGCTCACTGAGTCCGGCAGCCTGGTTGGCCCACCACACCCCCGTCTCCAGTCCGGCTGCGAACAAGTCGCTGCGGACTGCCCGTCTGATTCGAGACCATGAGTCGACCTCTGAAGCATTGGCCGAAGGCGTGGTGTCTGTGACACAGGTTGAGCATCTTTCCCGGGCCGAAAGCCGCGGCCGCGGGGAACTGTTCGCCGAACATGAGGAGACGCTGCTGGATGCTGCATCGCTCATGAACGAGGATGACTTTGGCGTAGTGGTGAAACGGTGGCAGTCCATGGCCGACGACCGGCTGGGTCGGGCCGATGCCCGCCACATGTTCGAGCACCGTTATCTGCACCTCTCAACGACCTTTGCTGGCGCGGTAGCTGTCGATGGAATGCTGGATCCCGAAGCCGGCGCCAGGTTGCAAGCTGCTCTCGAAGCACGCATAACCCCTGATCCGGCTGATGATCCCGATCCGCGCTCGGCTGCCCAGTTACGAGCTGATGCGCTGACTGATCTGGTCGAGGAGGCCGAAGCCGGAACTACGACGGCGCGTTCGTCGCGGGTGCGCACCTCGGTAAACGTGATCGTTGATCTTCCGACGCTGCAGGGAGATGCATGGACGCCGCGGTCACGGGCCGAGTTGGTCGGCATCGGCCCGGTGGCCCGGGAAACGATTGCCCGACTCTTGTGTGACTCGTATCTCACACGGGTTATCACCGCCGGGCCCTCGCAGGTGCTCGACGTCGGACGATCAACCCGCTTCGTTTCCGAGCCACAGCGATCGGCGCTCGTTGTGCGTGATGAGATGTGCGTGTTCCCTTCGTGTATTCGTGATCATCGCTGGTGTGACGCCCATCATCTCACTTTCTACGAAGACGATCCCCGAACGGACCTGGAGAACCTCGTCCTCCTATGCAGGCGCCACCACGTCATGGTGCACGAAGGGCTCTGGACGATGAACCGTGATCATGATGGTCGGGTCGTCACCGGGCGGGGACCCCCTGCGTGAATCCTGTTCGCGGCGGAGTTCGTACTGCAGACTGTCGTAGCCCGCCTCCTGTAAAAGGCGCGCCTGGTCGGGCTTCAGAGCTTCGACGACCACCCGGCGCGCCGGCGATGGTCGGGCCGGGTGTAGGGAATCAGGGAAATTCCGGATGGCGGGGGGAATAGAGCTAACCACACTGGGTAATGGCTGAATCAACCGATCAACCGATACATGCTGAAGATGCTGAAATGCTGAACGATGACCACGAGCGCAATAGCGAGAGAGCGATGGACACGAAAGACATGACACGCGGCGCGAAGGTCGTTCTGTTTGGTGTTCTGTTCGTTTTGATCGTAATCGCGGCCTTGTGGGCGTTTGTTTGGGTTACGGAGGCCCGTCAGGATGCGGCCGCTCTCACGGAAAAACTCGAAGCGATTCCGGTCCCGGCAGAGCTCGTGCTTGTCGACCAATGGGAGCACGACGGGAGCTTCCTGGCCGGTGGCCGGCCGCGCGAGGCCGCCAGGGCCTACGTAGCGCCCGCTGACGTCGCGTCGATCTGTGATCGGATCGATGCCTTCTACGCCGATCTTGGGATATCCCTTGGTCCGATGCAACGCTCTGAAGTGTCGGACGAGCAGTGGTGTGGAAGGACAATGCGAGGCCGAGATATTTCCATATGGGTTGACGAAATCAAGCCCTATTCGCTCGTTCCCGAGGAGTATCGGGACCGCGATGATCTGGTGACCGTCCGGTATTCAGCGTTCTGAGCTCAGCCAGAATCCGGGTAGCAGTTTCGGCGCCATCGCACACGTTTGCGGGGGTTTCAATCTTGCAGCAAAAGTCGGCCGCCTGCGATCGACAGGCTTGTGCTCGTTCGAGCGCTCTCGAAGTCATCGACCACTATCACGGGGATGCTCTTGTTGTAGAGCTCGTCGGCCACGACCGATCCGAGCGCGATGAGAGGGTCAGCCGTTTCGAGCACGATACCTATGGGCGCCGTTCCGAGGCGGATGGCTTCGCTGAGGACGCTGCTGGCGCCGCTCGAGCCGCGGCCGTGGCCCATGACGAGCACCTTGCCTGCGATGCTCTGG
>JBFGAX010000061.1:0-16528 GCA_041567895.1 Acidimicrobiia bacterium | reverse complement strand
CTGATGCGCTTGGTTATGACGAGTATCTCGGGTTCACAGGAGCGGCCGAGGGTTTGCAGGCGCTACGGCAGGGTCGGGTGGACGTGCTGAGCCAGGACACGTTGGTGGCCGGGTTTGCGTCTGTTACGTTCGATGATCTCGATGTCGCCGGTCCGACGGTTGAGGCTCATCCGTTGTCGATCACGTTCCAGACCGGTCAGGAGGCCAAGCGGGATGCGATCGACACCGCTATCAAGGCCATGATCGCCGACGGGAGCCTGGCTGAGATCCAGAAGAAGTGGTTCAACAGCTGCATCCCGGTCCCGGCCGACATCAACGAGGATCCGCCTTATGAGACATTGCCAGGAGGCGACTGCTGATAAGCCAACCTATGGCAACATTGAACCGGAGGGGGGAACCCGCGATCGCGGGTTTCCTCCCGCCCGCTTGATTATGCCCCGATCGAATATGACTGGCTCATGAGCGATTGGGATTGGCCCGTCGTGGGACGGTCATGGGATCTCCTCATGGAGGGGACCAAGCTGACGCTGCAGCTCTTCGCAGTATCTCTGGTTCTCGCAACCGTTGTCGGTTTGATCCTGGCCATCATGCGGATGTCGTCGATCAGTCCCCTACGTTGGATCTCAGCCGGCTACGTGTGGATCTTTCGGGGGATACCGGTGTTCGTCACACTGTTGTTCGCGTTCTTCGTGGCCCGTGATCTCCCGGGCTTGAGCTGGTTGACGCCCATTCAGGCGGGCATGCTGGGGCTCGGGGTGGATGCTGCTGCCTACAAGGCCGAGATCATTCGAGCCGGTCTGCTGTCAGTTGACCCCGGTCAGCATGAGGCGTCCGAGGCGCTGGGAATGACGAAACGCCATTACATGCGACGCATCATTGTTCCGCAGTCCATCCGGGTGATCGTACCGACGTACATGAGCAACTCCATCCTGCTCCTCAAAGCCACGTCGGTGGCAGTTGGAATCGGGTTGGTCGAGCTCACAGGCATCACTCGTCAGCTTTCCAACTCGACGTTTCGGCCGGTTGAGCTATTCACTGCCGCTGCGTTCATCTACCTGGTTCTGACGACGTTGCTGGTCGTCCCTCAAGAATTCCTGGAGCGTCGCTATGCGCTCAAGACATAGGACAGCAGCATGGATCTAGACCTCGTCTGGGAAGCCATACCACTCATTTGGAAGGGCGCATCAACGACCGCCTCGCTCACTGCGTGGGCACTCGGGCTTGGAACGATCGGTGCTCTGGCCCTGGCGTTGATGCGTTTGTCCACAATCAAGCCGCTGCGCTGGTTTGCTGCCGGTTTCGGTTGGCTCTTTCGTGGAATACCGTTGCTGATTCTCCTCTTTTTTGCCTTCTTCGCCCTCCCGGACCTCAATCTCGGCTTTGTCGACGGGATTCTTCTCGAGCCCTTCCAGGCTGCTGTGGCCGCATTGAGTATTTGGACTGCGGCCTACCAGGCCGAAGTGATCCGCTCCGGGATCATTGCCGTGGACCCCGGTCAGGCGGAGGCGTCCGAAGCCCTCGGCATGGCCAAGGCTTGGTATATGCGCCGGATCATTATTCCGCAGGGAGTGCGGATCATGATCCCTCCGTATACGAGCAACGCCATGACGCTTCTCAAGCAGACGTCCCTTGCGACGCTTGTAACCGTCCCTGAGATGACCTTGCTCACTCAGCGCCTCTTCAGCAACGACTTTCAGTTCCGGGAGCGGATCGCAGCTCTCGCGCTCCTGTATCTGGCCATGACCACTGTGTTTGTGGTCATACAGCAAGTGACCGAACGAACATTTCGATTGAAGGTGTAAGCGTGGCACTCGTGAACGTGAGCGGATTGCGAAAGTCTTTTGGCAAAATCGACGTGCTCAAAGGTGTGAATTTCCAGGTTGAGCGAGGAGAGGTGGTCTCCATCATCGGCCCCTCCGGCTCCGGCAAGACCACGATGCTGCGTTGCGTCAACTTGCTCGAACGACCCACCGGCGGCCGGATCGAGGTCGACGGCCGCGTGTTGTGCGAAGAACAGACCAACGGGTCGATGGCCTTCGCGGACAAAGCGGCCATCAGAGAGGCGCGAGAGCATATCGGCATGGTGTTTCAGCGGTTCAATCTCTTTCCGCACATGACCGCCGTTGAGAACGTCATCGAAGCCCCGATGGCCGTCAAGGACGTCCCGAAGGCTCAGGCAACGGCCAGGGCGCACGAACTGCTCGAAGCGGTGGGCTTGGGGCACAAGGGTGATTCGTACCCCATGCAGTTATCAGGAGGGCAACAGCAACGGGTGGCGATCGCTCGAGCCCTGGCGATGGATCCCACGCTGATGCTGTTCGACGAGGTCACATCGGCGGTCGATCCCGAGCTGGCGGGTGAGATCCTGCTCGTGATGAAACGGCTCGCTGAACAGGGTATGACGATGCTGGTGGTGACCCATGAGATGGGATTCGCTGCCGAAGTGGCTGACCGGGTCCTCTTCATCGATCACGGTCAGATCGTTGAACAAGGGTCGGCGGCTGACGTTTTGCAGAACCCGACACATGAGCGGACGAAGGCGTTCTTGCACGCTGTCCTTGATCGGGCACCCATGGAGGCACAGATCGAAGAAGCAGCGAAGGGGCTCGTCGACGACGTGCTCATGCGACCCGATACGACCGGTGGTGAAGAAGATGGATCTTGATCCGCTGACCAAGCCGAACGGCGTCGAATGGATCTGGGACGACATCCTTACCGATGCCGACCGCCAGGTCATTGTCAACGCCGGGTACGGCAAGACCCGCGGGCTCGGTGGGTCGCCACTGTTGATGGTCATTGACTGTCAATACAACTACATAGGCGCCGATGAGCCTGTGGAACGACAACAGGACCGGTGGCCGGCAGGTGGGGGCGAAAACGCATGGGCGGCGGTCCGGGTGGTCGGGGAGTTGCTGAAGGCCGCCCACGCATCAGGTGTTCCTGTGATCTACACCCGCAATGTTCAGAAGCGCACGGTCCGCTTCGACTCGTTTGCCGGGAAATCCACGTGGGATCACAGCAAAACACTGGATGATTCCGAGGGCAGCCGGATTGTTGAAGAAATCGCTCCGCATGAAGGTGACTTCGTCCTCGACAAGAGTTACGCGAGCGCCTTTTACGGTACGCCTCTCGTGAACTATCTCGTCGGGCTTGGTACGGACACGTTGATCCTTGCCGGAGTATCCACGGGAGGCTGTGTTCGGGCCACCGCAGTGGACGCCGTCAGCCGGGGATTCAATGTTGCAGTGGTGGCGGATGCTGTCGCAGATCGGATTGTTGCTTCGCACAAGGTGGCGTTGCTCGATATGTGGATGAAGTACACCGACGTCATGGATTCGAGGTCGGTGATCGACTACCTCGAAGCTGGTCGCACCGGAGAGGGAGGAAAACCGTGACCGATCTTGCGATCATAAATGGAAGAGTCGTGATTCCTGGCGAGGATCCCAAGCTCGCTGATCTCGCAATCAAGGGTGGGACGATTACCGGAGTTCATCCCAGGGGTGAAGCTCCAGTTGCTGCCGAGACGATTGATGCCACGGGACTGCATGTTCTTCCCGGTGCAATCGACCCGCATATTCATTTGGGTGGCTATCAGTCCCTGGAGGTCGATACCGAGCCGGGAACGGGACTCGCCGCCCTCGGTGGCGTTACCACACTCGTCAATTACTTCAAGCAGACCGGGTCCTATTTGGACATGGCTCCCAGGTACATTGAGACGTTCGAGGCCAACTCCTATATCGACAGTGCATTCCATTTCCAGCTGTTGACCCAGCCGCATTTGACAGAGTTGGCGGAGACAACCAAGCAGTTCGGAATCACGTCCTACAAGATCAACCTCGCTTGGAAGGGCAGGGAGAAGGCGGTTTTCGACAGCGATCGGCCGGTCGACAACGGATGGGTGTGGTCGGTCATGGAGGCGATGAAGGACATCGACCCCGATCGGATGGTGCTCAATGTCCATTGCGAGAATCAGGAGCTCAAGAACGAAGCCAGGCTGAGGCTCGTCGACGACATGACTCCAGACCTGATCTTTTATGAAAAACTGGCGCCCGATTTCAGCGAGACCGACAGTGTGCTTGGCATGATGCTGCTCGCGAGGGAGATCGGAGTGACCACGTACTTGGTTCACCTCAGCGCCAAGCTCACGATGGACGCGCTGAAGCTCGACTGGGCTGCCAATGAACGGCTGATTGGCGAAACCTGCCCGCACTATCTCATGCACACGGCCGAGGATGGTCCCGGCCTTTTGGCAACCGTCAGCCCGCCGATTCGTCATCAGGACGATCAAGACGCGTTGTGGGAGGGGCTGGCCGATGGACGGCTCGAAACCGTGGGCAGCGATTCCAATCCGATCATGCTCGACTTCAAAATGGGCGATGGCGACTTCTGGAACGTGAAACCAGGTTTCGACGGTGTTGGTTTCATCGTGCCGTCCTTGTTGTCGGGTGGCTATCACAGAAGGGGCCTGCCCCTCGGACGAATCGCCCAGATCATGGCCGAGAATCCCGCCCGCATCTTTGGTCTGTATCCCCGGAAGGGCACGATCGCACCAGGATCCGACGCCGATCTGGTTCTCGTCGATCTCGAAACCGAGCACGTAGTCGGCGATGAGGCTACGGCCGCCCATTCGGATTTTTCCATCTTCGCCGGGATGACATTCAAAGGGTGGCCCGTGATGACGCTGTCCCGGGGCGAGGTAATAGCCAAGGATGGCCGGCTCACAGGTTCACCAGGCCGGGGACGGTATCTACCTCGCGAGATCTAGGCTGAAGCCATGGGAATGACGCTGGCCGAAAAGATCATCGCCCGCGCCAGTGGTCGCGACGTTGTACGCCCGGACGATGTGCTTTGGGTCGAGGTCGATGTGGCTATGACGCACGATTCGAGTGGACCCCGCAGATTCTGGCCTTCTCTGAAAGAGCTGGGTGTGGGGGTGTGGGACCCGGAAAAGCTCGTGATAGTGGCCGATCACTATGTCCCGGCCGCCGACGTCGGAAGCGCCCGCATCTTGCAGACCACCCGTGAGTTCGTGAAGGAGTACGGTATCACTCGCTTTCACGAGGCAGAGGGCATCTCCCACACGCTGATGGTCGAGAAGGCCTATGTCCGTCCCGGGATGTTGTACGTGGGAGGCGACTCACACAGTCTCACCGCCGGGGTTCTGGGCTGCCTGGCGATTGGAGTCGGCTCGACCGACATGCTCGGCATCGTTGCCACCGGCCAAACCTGGCTTCGGGTACCCAAAACGATCCGCGTACTGATTGATGGCGGGCTGTCGACCGGAGTGACCGCCAAAGATCTGATTCTGACCATCATCGGCGAACAGGGGATGGATGGCGGGCTTTACCGCGTTCTGGAGTTCGATGGAGAGGCCATCGCCGCAATGGACATCGAGGAGCGCAGCGTACTAACAAACATGTGCGCCGAAATCGGAGCGAAGTCGGGGATCGTCCCGGCCGACGCGACCACCGTCGCCTATCTTGCCGATCGAGACATCGACGTACCAACCGGTCCTGTTTCCGATCAAGACGCCGTGTTCGAAACCACCTGGCGCTATGACGCATCCGCAGTCGTGCCTGTGGTGGCGCGACCGCACAAGCACGATGACGTCGTTCCGGCTGCGGACGCCGGCGAAGCCCCGCTGAGTCGGGCCTATATCGGAGCTTGTACTGGCGCCAAATACGGTGATCTGGCCATGGCAGCGGAAGTCCTTGCCGGGCGGAAGGTCGCGCCCGGCGTGCTATTGCAGGTGGCGCCGGCGTCACGAGCGGCCTTGCGACAAGCCATGGAAAGCGGAGTGGCCCAGACGTTGATGGACGCCGGGGCTCACATCCTTTCGACCGGGTGCGGGGCCTGTCCCGGCATCGGCACCGGAGTTCTCGGTCCCGGCGAGGTCTGCATCTCGACTACCAGCCGTAATGCACGCGGGCGCATGGGCAGTCCCGACTCCGAAGTCTGGCTCGGCTCGCCGTACTCGGTTGCCGCCGCTGCTGTCGCAGGCCACGTGGTTGACCCTCGCGAAATGTTGGCGGTGCCGGTTTGACCATCATCGAAGGCAAAGTGTGGAAGTTTGGCGATAACGTCGATACCGATGTCATTGTGCCCGGCAAGTATCTGATCGGCGACATCGACGAGATCGCCGAGCACGTCATGGCAGGGATTCGTCCCGGTTTCGTCGAACTGGTGAACCAGGGCGATGTCCTCGTTGGTGGTAAGAACTTCGGTACCGGCTCGAGTCGGGAAGTCGCACCGCGGGCCATCCAGGCCGCCGGTATCTCGGCGATCGTTGCCGAGTCGTTTGCCCGCATTTTCTTTCGAAATTGCATCAATGTCGGTTTTGTTCCACTGGAATGCCCGACCGCCTGGGAAATCGAGGAAGGCCAGCACCTGCATATCGATACGGTGGCGGGCGAGATCACCGTGATCGAGACTGGTATCTCCCATCACGCATTGAAACTGCCGACCGAAATCGGTGAGATACTCGAGGCCGGTGGACTCGAACCGCTCCTCAAACTGAGAATTGGAGGGAGAACGTGATCGGGGACGGTGACTCAGAGCTTCGTCGGCTGTTGGCGGACCAGGCTCCGGTCGTGGCACCGGGAGCTTTCAACGCCCTTTTTGCTCGCCTCATTGTCGAAGCCGGATTCCCGGCCGTGTACCTGTCAGGAGCCGGGGTCGCCAATTCGCTGCTGGGACGCCCCGATCTGGGCATCGCGACGATGGACGAGATGGTGATGGTGGCCGAGCGAGTGTGTGAGGTCGTTGACGTGCCCGTGATAGCCGACGGCGATACGGGCTATGGCGGCGTCCATAACGTTGCCCGCACCGTGGCCAGATATGAGCGAGTGGGGGTGGCCGCAATACAGCTCGAAGACCAGGTATTCCCCAAGAAATGTGGTCACTTCGAGGGAAAAGAAGTCGTCTCCAAAGGAGAAATGCTCGAGCGGATCGGGGCCGCTCTCGACTCCCGCGCCTCCCAGGACTCCATTCTCGTCATCGCCCGCACAGACGCCCGAGGGCCGATCGACCTCGACGACGCGATCGACCGGGCCCGGGCCTATGGTGAAGCAGGCGCCGATGTTCTTTTCGTAGAAGCCCCCCGCAGCCGTGACGAATTGGAGCGCATCGGTTCCGAGCTTTCGGATTGGCCGCTCATGGCCAACATGGTCGAGTTCGGCAAGACACCGTTGCTGCCGGCCGATGAACTTCACACCCTGGGGTTCTCTCTCATCATCTATCCAGGCGCTGTTATGCGTACCATCACCAGCTCGGCCCGCCAGGTGCTGGCAGAGCTGAGATCGCAGGGAACCACCGCGGGCTGGCTCGATCACATGGCGAGCTTCGATGACGTCAACCAGGTGGTTGGGTTGGCAGAGTTCAACCAATGGGAACAAGACATTGCCTCCGGAGCAGCCGACCGCTCGTGACCCGAAGGTCGGGCATGGCATGCAGCGCCTGATCGCACTGAGCCTGGCCGTATTGCTGGTCGTGACCGCATGTGGTGATGGCGAGGAGATAGGCGTTTCCCCGATCTTCAATGGATGCGAAGCGGGAGCCGGATCGGTCGTCGCATTTCTGCAACGAAGCCTCGATGATATCGGAACGGCACAACCGGGGGAGCTGGCCGATCTCGAGGAGCGCTTTGATTTCGGTGTCAGCAGCCTGCTGGCCAGAGCACAAGAAGTGCACTGCACCGAAGAAGGGTTCACACGGGCCATCATCGCCAGGGTGGGCGAGCTGGAGTCCCATGGACCCACCGGAGATTTGCTGATAGAGGAGATCGCTCTGATCGGACTCGGTTCTTCGGATGAAAGCAGGGGTGGGCCTCTCCGGCTCCCCGGCGTCTAATCCTCCCGGACGGCCTCGGTTACCTCCGTGAGCACGTAGAACTTGAACTCGCTGCGACCCGCCGGGCTGCGCTCGACCGGAATCGGGTTGTCCTCAAACCACCTGAGATAATTGTCGTAAGCCTCCCGGTCTGCGTAATGCAACTCGGCGATTGCGTAGAACGCCTCCGGGGTGTCCATGATGGGCGTGCCGGCGCTGGTCTTATTGATGGGCTCGATCATCTTGTTGAACACGACCTTGTCGAGATAGGGATTTGCCAAAAGGTCCGGGTAGTGGGTTTGCCACAGCCAACGCTGATATTCGTCAACAGACACTCCTTCGGCGATGTCGTAACCGAGGATCGCTTTCACTCTTGATCCGGATTCCATATTGCGCTCCTACGTGGCCGTGCCCGCATCCTACGAAACGCGACCCAACGAGATAGGTTGGTGATGATGAGCCATCCGATCTGCATCACGTGTGGCGTGCAGCATTCCGATACCGAAGCAGGCTGCAAGATCTGCGATGATGAACGCCAGTACGTTGGGTGGGAAGGTCAGCAGTGGCAGACGCTGACCGGAATGAGACACGACGGCTACCGCAATCGGATCGAAGAGATCGAACCCGGGTTGATCGGGATGAGTACCGAGCCGAAGTTTGCGATTGGTCATCGATCGCTCGTCGTACGAACGAATAACGGCAACATTCTCTGGGACCCCATCAGTTATATCGATGATGCGACCGTTGAGGTCTTGAGCGAGCTCGGAGGAATCCAGGCTATTTCGGCCTCCCATCCCCACTTCTATGGAGCCCTGGTCGAGTGGAGCCATGCCTTCGATTCCGCGCCGATATTCCTGCCCGAAGCCGATCGGGAATGGTTGTGTCGTGACGACCCCAGCTACGTCTTCTATGCCGATAAGGCATTGCCGGTGGCGGGGACAACTCTGATTCGTTGCGGTGGCCACTTCGACGGGAGCGCCGTTCTGTATTGGCCAGACGGAGCTGGTGGGCGGGGAGTGCTCCTCACCGGCGACACCATCCAGGTGGTCCTTGACCGGCGATTTGCCAGCTTCATGCGGTCCTACCCGAACCTGATTCCGCTCGATCCCGACGCCATAAGAGGCATACTGGCGGCGATCGAACCCTGTTCGTATGACCGGATCTACGGGGGATGGTGGGGACGGAGTATTGTCGAAAACGCCCAGGAAGCCGTTAGTGCATCGGCCGAGAGGTATCTCCGCTGGTCGGGAGCGATTACCCCGTAGTTGCCGGGGATGTGGGCCTGGCGACAAACCGGCCGGTGGGTTGACCCACCACATTTCCGCTGTCGAGAATCTGGTGACCACGCAGAAACGCATGCTTCACTTTGCCTGTGAGCTCATGGCCTTCAAACGGTGTGTACCCCTGGGTCGATTCGGAGTCGGCAGCCCGCACAGTGAAAGATTCGTTGGGATCGACGACGGCGAGGTCGGCGTCGAAGCCCTCGGCAATGGTGCCCTTGTTGAGCAACCCGAAACGTTGCGCTGGATTCCAACAGAGCAATTCTGCGATTCGGCTGTACGACAGGCCTCGTTTGCGCCCTTCGCTCAGGACGCCTGACAGCAGATATTCGGTTCCCCCGAAGCCGGCTTTGGCCAGAAAGATGTCGTCGGGATGCTCCGCATTCAGCTTCAATTCTGGCCGACAACAGGCGTGGTCGCTCACCACCCAATCAACATTGCCATCTGCGACGGCCTGCCAGAGGGCTTCGACGTCCTCACGGGGTCGAATGGGAGGGTTCACCTTCCCATAGGCGCCATTGGCAGTGGTGATGTCAGCGAGCAAATGCCCGACGGTCACCTCCCGTCGGAAGTTGACGTGGGGATAGGCGGCGGCCATGCGCATCGCCGATTCGATAGCTTTGCCGGAGCTCAAATGCAGCAGGTTGATGTTCACGCACTCGGTCTCGTGCGCCAAGTAGGCGGCGATGGCGATGGCCAAACCTTCTGAATGGGGCGGCCGCGAGGCGGAATAGGCCTCGAGCCCGGTGAGGGGACCTGCTTCGACGATCTTGGAGTAGGCGGTCATGATCTCGGCTGTCTCGCAGTGCAGGGAACAGGAGATGTAGTCGGCCTTGTCCGGAAACTGCTCGGCTGCGCGCTTGATACCGCGCATGATGAACTCGAAGTGGGCGAAGTCGTACCGTTCGCCAGGCGGAGTCATCAAGAATGACGCCTGGTCGTCGGACCGACCATGAAGTCCATGTCCGCCGTAGAACATGTAGATCTTGAATGACGAGATTCCATGGGTGTCGATCAGATCAGGGATCTCGTCGATGTGGATGCCTTGAATGGGTGAAAGATGAAATCCGTAGTCCACATGCGACCGGCCGTCGGTCAGCTCGAGTACCTCAGGGAAGAAATCGGCATATGGACCGCCCTTGTTCAAGTAGTACTGGCCGGTGCGCATGTAGCTGATGCCGGTGGTCACGCCCCCCAGCGCGGATGCCCGGCTTTCGGTGCTGATGTCTTCCGACAACTCGTTGTAGATTCCGAAATGCATGTGGGCGTCGACCACACCGGGGAAAACGAGCAGCCCGTCGGCGTCGAACATCTCCTTGCCTTCAGCAGGTTCGATCGACCGGGCCAATCCGGCGAATCTGCCCTCTGTGATGCCGATATCGAGCCGCTCCGTTTCTGATCGATGAGGACGGACAACCTCGGCATTCTTGATAACCAGATCGAACATGTGCGAGCTCCTTGCTTACTGCGACATCGTACCGCTCAAAGGCGAGCGCCATCTCGCGCTACGCAGCGGGGTCTCGTCGTAAGGGCCTTCGCATTCTGATAGATGTTTCGGCTGCCGAAATCAGGGGGGACGCCAGGCGAGATTGGCAACGATCCACTCGGTCGAGTCGAGATAGATGAAACGTCACAAGCAGGCCTTGCACGGCGAAACCAGCACGACGGTGCGATACTTGACGCACTTTGATTGAACGTGACGAAGTCTTTCGTTTGAAGACCGAGCGGCAACCCGGGACCCTGGCCAGGGTGCTCGCGGCGATTGCCGAGCATGGGGCTCATATCGGCGACATCGAAACGATTGCTATCCAGCCAGATTTCAACATTCGTGATGTCACGGTCATCGCTCCCAGCGAAGAGGCTGTCGCCGGCATCTACGAAGCGATCACGACAGTCACGGGCGTCGAGATCGTGGCTCGGCGTGACAAGGTGTTTCACAAGCACGAGGGTGGGAAGATTGCCACCGTATCCAATGTGGACATTCGGACGTTGCAGGACGTGCGCGAGATTTACACGCCGGGCGTCGCTCGTGTTTGTATCGCGATCGCAGGCGACGAATCGCTGGCTGATCAATACACGTGGCGGAAACGAACCGTCGCCGTGGTATCGAATGGCAGCCGGGTTCTCGGCCTCGGCAATATTGGGCCGGCGGCCGCCCTACCGGTGATGGAGGGCAAGGCATTGTTCTACCCGGTGCTCGTCGGTCTCAACGCGGTTCCGATCATGTTGGACACTCAGGATCCTGACGAGATCATTGAGACGGTGATACGCATTGCGCCGGGCTTCGGAGCCATCCACCTCGAGGACATCGCAAGTCCCGGTGTCTACCGAATCGAGAGCGACCTCGATCAAAGGCTTCCGGTCCCGGTGATGCATGATGACCAGCACGGAACCGCAACGGTTGTGCTCGGCGCCGTGCTTGGCGCAGCTCGCAAACTCGACCGTCCTCTGGAAGATCTCGTGTTCGGCCAGGTTGGCCTGGGGGCCGCAGGGTCGGCTATCGCTGCGCTCGCTTCACGCTTCAGCTTCGCCCGGATCAGGGCATACGATCCGGGCGAGCAAGCGGTAGCCCACCTCACGGATCGAGTCGAGCCGAATCGCAGGTCCGCAGTGGAAGCAGGGACCACAGACGCGGATTTCGAGCAGGTGATCGCCGAATCCGACATCCTCGTCATGGCTACGGGTCGCCCCGGACTGATCACTCCTGAACAGGTTCGTCCCGGCAGCGTTGTGTTCGCTCTCTCCAATCCCGAACCCGAGATCTCGATTGTCGACGCTGAAGCCGGGGGAGCTGCAATTGCGGCGGATGGTGCCATCGTCAACAACGTGCTCGCGTACCCCGGCCTCTTTCTGGGTGCGATTGATGCCGGCGTCCGCAGCATCACTCCTGAAATGCGAAGGGCGGCCGCCGAAACCCTGGCGCAGCTGGCGCCTGACGATGGACTTCTACCGGATCCACTGGACAAGCAGGTGCACGCAGCGGTAGCCGCAGCCGTGCAAGCGGCGGCCGAGGTGCCCTCGTAAGGTCCTGTGCGTTCGCCGTACGCAGACCGCTGAGCCCCGGGCCGTGATCAGCGGACTCGCATCGGATCATCGGCGGCTCGTGTCCGATCAGGGATGGATGCGACAGCCCGGTGGCGCCCTATTCGTGTCCCGAGCCTTGACAGGATTCGCACCACCAGATGTGTCGATTCGCCATATCGGTCATTGATACGGGAGTCCCGCATCGCCGGCAGGGTTTGCTCTGGCGTTTGTACACGTATAGACGCTCGGCTTTACGCAAGTCACTTCGCCTCTTCGCTCCGACGTCTGCAGGATCAACGGTGACGATGCGCCCTGCCCGCTCGCCCCGCTTCAGTAACCCGGCGCTGATCGACCAGAGGTTCTCGGCTGTCGATTCGGATAGTTCTCTCGCCGGCACGTGAGGATCGATCCCGGCGAGAAAGAGTGCTTCGGCCCGGTAGACATTTCCGATTCCGGCAATCACCTTCTGATCGAGAAGTGCAGCTCCGATCGGGATTCTCCGCTTGGCCAGGTTTGTCTGGAATTCGGCAGACCGATCGCGGTGCGGATCCTCGAGCAACGGATCAGGTCCGAGACGCGACAGCAAGGCTCTTTCGGTCTCCGGGTCGATCATCCGGCAGATGGTCGGACCCGACAGGTAGATCGTCGCATCGTCTCCAGCCAGGGCCAGCCGGGTGCCGTCGCTAGGCGGCGGCGGGTCACCTCGATGGGTCCGAAACCTGCCGAACAGTCCGAGGTGGATATGGAGTGTTTCGCCGCCTTCCCATCGGTAAAACAGGTGTTTGCCGAGTGCATCGATCGCTTCGAGCCTCCTCCCGCTGATATGTTCGGCGCCGAGAGCGAATCGCCCCTGGGGCGACGTGGCGGTAATGGCCTGCCCTCCCAGGGCTTCCCAGTGTTTGCGAGCGTATCGGTGGATGGTGTGGCCTTCAGGCATCTCGATCCGTCTTCTGCGTCTGCGTCGTTGACATGGTGTGAGGAAGGCCGATGCGAACGTCAACCCCCGGCGAGTAGTGCACGAGCGGGTCTCCCGATGGAGGGGGATATCCGGCAGCCGCGATTAGTTGGTCGTCGAGCTGCGGCAGTTCTGCCTGCTCGAGGGGCCACGCCGGGTGATCGACCGGGGCGTAGGCGAGGCGAGATCGCAGTTGGGTGAATAAACCCCAGCGTGCCGTGAGAAAGTGCTCGAGGGGTGTGATGTCAGCGGGATCTATTGGTTCGTGCCGTTTGATTGTGAAGTTACTCACGATGCCCTTGGGACCGGGCCACCGGCGCTGCATTTGATATGACACGAGATGGCCGTGGTGTTCGATTGTCATCTTCGACCACATGTATGGCAGCCGGTAAGAAGCTCGCGCTACCAGGACCGGGAGCAGGCGGTTGATGTCGAGTGAGTCGAACCACACGCCGGGTCGGCCGTCCGGTCCGCGAACATACGTACGGACGTTGGTTTCGGGAAAAGTGCCGAAGTACGGAATCGCCGGAGTGCGGGGAATTCGAATTCCCTCCATACGAAATGCCACCAGGCCCACCCAGGCTTGCCCCTCGAAGGTGTCGACTTCGAGGTGGTCCGGAAGAAGGCGTTGCACAACTGGTGGGTCGTAGGGCCAGTGAATATACGACAGGTCCTTCCAACCTTGCAGCATGATCGGGCGACGCACCGGGTCCTGTGTCGTTGGCGAATAGGCATCCATCAGTATGTATCCGGAGCCGGAGTGTTCCGTGGATGGTTCCATTTCATCCGTAGGTCCCTTTGGTTTCGAATGTGGTTGAGAGATTGGAGACCTGTGGACAATAACGCATTCGTGATTCTGGGTGCCGGAGGTGGCATCGGTTCGGCGCTGGCGCGACAGCTTGCCTCAAAAGGGGCGAACATGGTTTTGGCCGGACGGAGTGCCGGTCCACTTGGAGAACTGGCAACCGAAGTCGGTGGAATCGCTGTCCCGCTGGATGCCCGCAACCCGGATGAGATTGCCGAGGCCGTCAACCGGGCCGAGTCAGAGTTTGGCGGCATCGACGGAATAGTCAACTGTGTGGGCTCGCTGCTGCTCAAGCCGGCCCATGTCACCACCGACGCGGAATGGGATGACACTATTGCCACCAATTTGACCTCGGCGTTCGGAGCCGTTCGAGCGGGCGCCCGGTCGATGCGCAAGCAAGGCGGCTCGATAGTTCTTGTTTCATCTGCGGCCGCACAAACCGGACTGGCCAATCACGAGGCGATCGCCGCAGCCAAAGGTGGCGTCATCGGACTCACCCGTTCGGCAGCAGCAACGTACGCCCCGAACAACATACGCGTGAACGCGGTTGCTCCGGGCCTCGTTCGCACACCGCTCACCGCCCGATTGACCGAAAGCGAAGCCGCCGAGCAGGTGTCCGTAGCAATGCATGCCCTCGGTCGGTTGGGGACCCCCGACGACGTGGCGTCGGCCATCGTGTTCTTGCTCGACCCCGCCAACAGCTGGGTCACCGGCCAGATCCTCGGCGTTGACGGGGGACTGGGATCGGTTCGCCCCCGCGGCTGAGATGGTTCTTCTTCTCCACGCCGCAACCACGTGGGCAATGGTCGGATTGATCTGGTTTGTCCAGCTCGTCCATTATCCGCTTTTCTCCTCGGTTGACGAATCGTCCTTCGTTCGATACGAGGCTCGACACACCCGCGCCACGACCTGGGTGGTCGCCATGTTCATGCCGCTCGAGGCGGTGACGGGACTGTGGCTCGTGCTTGATCCGCCGGATGGCATGGATGGCCGATTGGCCATTCTCGGCCTGGCGATGCTGGGAGCTCTTTGGGTGTCTACGGCTGCGTGGCAGGCGCCGATCCACGGCGAACTCTCACGCGGTTTCGCTTCTCGACTGCATCGGAGACTGGTTTGGTCGAACTGGCTCAGGACCGTCCTTTGGAGTGCTCGGGGGGTCATCGTGGTCGTCATGTTGAGCCAGGCGGTCACTCTCTCCTAGCCTCGGGCGCCATGGATACCGTATGGGTCCTCGGTGACCAGCTCAACCGCAGGATCTCGAGCCTCGAAGGCCGTTCGCCTGACAACACCAGGGTCCTGTTCGTCGAGAGTGCGGCGAAAATTGGATCGAAGCCGTACCATCGCCAGCGGCTCCACCTGGTCCTCGCGGCCATGCGGCGCTTTTCAGGCGAGCTGGAAAGCCTGGGTTATGAAGTCGACTACCGTCAGGCCGACAGTTTCGCCACCGGATTGAACGATCATCGCAGGGAGATGTCCCCGGACCGGGTCATTGCGATGGAGCCGATGTCGCATCGCATGCTCGGACGCCTCTCTGAACTCGATGTCGAAGTCACTCGCTCCAACCAGTTTCTCTGCCATTACGAGGAATTCGCGGAGTGGGCGGAGGGCCGGAAACGATTGGTCATGGAGGATTTCTACCGGATGCAGCGGGAGCGGCTGGGCTATCTCATGGACGGAGACGGACCGGCCGGCGGTGCATGGAACTTCGATGCCGACAATCGCGAGCCGCCACCCACGGATGGTCGCGCGTGGCCAGAGCCCGTCCGGAGTCGCCTGGATGAACTGGACGATGAAATCATCGATTCCCTTCCTGACGGAGCGTTCGGTGCGAACCCGGATGGCACCTGGGCGACCTCTCGCAGGGCAGCGCTTGCCCGCCTCCGCCACGTGGTGGAAAACGTTCTTCCTGTGTTCGGACCGCACGAGGACGCCATGCTCACGGGGGAGTGGTCGATGGCTCACAGCTTGCTCAGTCCGTACCTCAATCTCGGACTGCTGTACCCGGACGAGGTATGCGAAGCGGCGGAAGAGGCGTACCGCGCCGGGAAAGTTCCCATCGCTTCGGCGGAAGGATTCATTCGACAAATCATCGGATGGCGCGAGTATGTGTGGGGTGTCTACTGGCTGTGGATGCCCGAATATGCAGAGTTGAATGAACTCCGGGCCACCCGTCCGCTGCTACCGGTCTTCAGATCGGGCGATACCGACATGCGTTGCGTGTCCGAGTGCCTCTCATCGGTGCGGGAGCACGGATACGCGCATCACATTCAACGCCTGATGGTGCTTGGCAATCTTGCGCTGCTGGCGGGCGTTGAACCTTCCGACATGGTCGACTGGATGTGGGCTTCGTTCGTGGACGGTGCCGAATGGGTCATGTTGCCGAACGTACTCGGCATGAGCCTCTACGCCGACGGTGGAAACATGGCTACCAAGCCGTACGCGGCCGGAGGGAACTACATCAACAAGATGAGTGACTATTGCGGCGATTGCCGATTTAAACCCGGGAACCGGGTGGGTGACGACGCATGCCCATTCACCACGTTGTATTGGAACTTCCTCGACTCAAACAGCGATCGGCTGGCTGATAACCATCGAATGGCACGTCAGCTCGCTGCGATGAAACGGCTTGGCGATATG
>JBFGAX010000060.1:0-16621 GCA_041567895.1 Acidimicrobiia bacterium | reverse complement strand
GCGCGACGAAGGCTGACGTTCTGGGTCGTCGTCGTTCTTGTCGGACTCGCGAGCGGTTTCGCATCTCAGGTTCGCGACCACGCCGTTTCTCAGGCGTGGTTGCCCGCGGGGCCGGTCTCCATGGAAGTGCGCGTTTTGGCGGGCCCATACCGCTTCGGAGAGGCGCATAGATATGTCGTGAGGCCTGGTGCCCTTGGATCGGCGGTCTGGCACGGTCCGCCAGTAGCCGCTGTGTTCGACAGCGCTCCGCACCCCACGGTCGGTGATGTCCTCACAATTCGTGGTTCGATGAGGCCGGAGCCGACGCACGTGCGGGGTCGGCCCGTTTCTGGCACGGTACAGGTTGACGAATACCTGCGGATCCGGGCGAGCCCGAACCCGTTCGTACAGGTCGGCAATGCCGTGAGAGCCAGGGTGACGGACGCAACCGCCGGCGGCGGATCCGGTCTAAGTCTCGTTGCCGGGTTCCTGATCGGCGACACCGGCGGCGTTGCCGCAGCCGACATTGAGGCAATGCGACAGGCCGGTCTCTCTCACTTTGTTGCTGTCTCCGGGAGCAATGTGGCTCTCTTCCTGGCAGGTTGGTGGATCGTGACGTTGCCGTTGTCACTCGACTCACGTTTGCGAGCCTGGCTCGGGCTTGCGGCGCTGGGGGTTTTCGTGATTGCGACGCGTTGGGAACCGTCTGTGGTCCGTGCGTCCGGGATGGCAGCGTTGGTGCTGGTCGGGCGTCTCATCACCTGGCCGGTGGACCGTTGGATGGCGCTGGGGCTCACAGTTGTTTGCGTCCTGCTGGTGTCCCCTGAGTTGTCCGGTTCTCTCGGATTTCAGCTTTCCGTGGCAGCTACGGCCGGTGTGATGGCGGCGCCTCGACCGGAACGGCGACCGTTGTGGTTGTGGTCGACGCTCTATGTGACGCTGGGAGCTCAGCTCGCTGTCGCTCCGCTGCTCCTTCGCCTCGGAACCATCCCGCTGCTCGCCCCGGTCGCAAACCTGCTGGCGGCACCGCTGGTCACGCTTTCGACGGTCGTCTCGATGGTGGGCGTACTGATCGGAAGCGAGTTTCTGGTGGGCGTTGCCGCCTGGTTGGCAGATCGGGTGCTCACGGTGGCCTGGGCCGTGTTTGGCGGCCCGCAGCTGACCTGGTCGGGGCTTCTCGCCGTGCTTGCCGGGGTATTCGGGATCCGTTCCGTACGGCTGAGACCAGTGGTCGTGTCGTTGGTCGTAGTCGGCTTGATCCTCGGCCGGGCGTCGGCCACGCCCCCCCGACATCCAACGGTCGTATTCGTCGATGTGGGCCAGGGAGACTCGACGATTCTTCGGGGACCCGGGGGAGAGGTGGTTCTCATTGACGGTGGGCCCGATCCGGTCGGAGCATTGCAGCAGCTCTCCGCGATGTCCGTAACGACCGTTGACCTCATGATCGTGAGCCATCTGCACGCCGACCACGTGACGGGTCTCGTGCCGGTGATCAGCGCGCTTTCCGTGGGTTCGTTGTGGCATGCCGGGCATCCAGAAGCTGATGGCCCCCATGCGGACCTTCTCGAGCAGGCGGCAGTGTTGAATGTTCCAACCCGGGTTCCCCCCGTTGGCACCATCGAACATG
Organism: Acidimicrobiia bacterium; assembly: GCA_041567895.1. Taxonomy (GTDB): domain Bacteria; phylum Actinomycetota; class Acidimicrobiia; order Spongiisociales; family SHLN01; genus JABDOU01. The sequence goes on along the minus strand of JBFGAX010000060.1, from coordinate 15,015 downwards.
TCGGACCCTTCTCGATCGAGGTGCTTGCGCCGCTCCGGCGTTACAAGAACCCGAACGATCAGTCGCTCGTGGTAAAGGTGAGTGTAGGAGAGCGTTCGCTGCTGTTCACCGGCGATGTCGAGCTCGTTGCGCAATCCGAGTTGCAGCCGGTGAAGGCAGATGTGCTCAAAGTTCCGCACCAGGGGGCTTCGACAAGCGATCCCGATTGGCTCACTTCAATTGGTTCTAGTGTCGCGATAATTCCGGTCGGAAAGAACACCTTTGGTCATCCGTCTGCCGAAATCATCGCTGCTCTGGAGAGCGCCGGAACCGAGGTGCTACGGACGGATGTTCACGGTGACATCACCTTCACATTTGTAGAAAACGGCTTCGAATGGGAAGTCGAGCGCTGCGACGATCCCGGCTGCTCAGCCTTCGACTAACGTCCGAGGCCATGGAGTTGGTAGCAGTGGTTGGGCCCCGGGATGCAGGTCCAGGTGAGCGAGAAATGATGCTCAAGGAGGCGACGGCTCTTGTAGGCGACGGCCCGGATCCGATGCGGATCGACGTTCCGGGAAAGGGTTCTGGTGAGCCGGCAGGCGAGGGGGCGATGCGCCAGATCCTGGAGCCGGTGATTCCCGCACTGCAGAGCGGCAGTTTGTTCGGGGCCACTCCGCCGCTGCTGCTCGTTGACGCACAGAATCTCCAGGCGGCTGAGGCAGCGATCATTGGCGAGATGGTGTCCCCGCCCGCGGAAGGTGTTCGTTTGATCCTGGTGGCAACCGGTTCGCTCCCCGCCCCGTTGGCCAAGGCCGTCAAAGAGCATGGCAAAACCCAAAGGGTCGCACGCCTGCGTGAACGTGATGCGATCGGATGGCTTGCGACCGAGGCAAAACAACGGAATCTCGCGCTTGACGCCGCAGCCCGGGAAGCTCTGATCTCGCGGTTTGGCACCGACCTTGCGTCGATCGGTGCCGCACTCGACCAGCTTCGCGAATCCGACGGTCCGGTAACCGGCGAATCAATTCGCGACCGATTCAAGAACCGGCCGGAAGAACCGGTGTGGTTGTTCTCAGACGCAGTGGCAGCCGGAGATGTACAAGAGTCGCTTCGGCGTCTCGCCGACTTTCTCACGCATTCGCATCCGCTCATCTTGCTTGCATATCTGGAGGGCGATTTGCGGCGGCGAGCACTGGCGGCCGCCGCCCCCGATCTGGGAACCCTGACGACCTGGCTGGGTGTTCAGCCGGATAACTATCCGGCCAAGAAGGCGTGGCGCCAGCGATCCCAGACCTCGGACAGCGAGCTCCGTCGCGCAATTGCCGCCCTCGCCCGGGCCGATCGGGTTCTCAAGACGCAGCCGGAGGAAACCCACGTTGTGACTCTCGAGCGTTTGACGGTTGCGCTGTGCCGGTGGTTTGGCGGCCAGGCGGTCAGACGATGAACGACACAAATCGCGTATCCCGGCTGGCAACCGGTCTCTTGATCCTGATGACCCTTGTTTTTCTGATCGCCCTCTGGGTCGAACAGACCTATGCATGGGTCGGCTTCATCCGGGCGACGGCCGAGGCATCCATGGTTGGAGCTCTCGCCGACTGGTTCGCAGTCACCGCGCTGTTTCGCCACCCGCTTGGTCTCAAAATCCCTCACACGGCGATCATCCCGAGCCGAAAAGACCAGCTCGGACGGGCTCTCGGCAGCTTCATGCAGGAGAGTTTCTTGTCCCCGGACAATATCGAAACCCGGATTCGCGATATCGATGTTTCTCAGCGCATATCAGAATGGCTGGCACAACCAGGCGCCGCGCATCGGATGGCAGTGAGGATCGCCGATGGGTTGGGCACCGTGGCCGGGAATCTCGACGACGATCGCATCGCCGAGGCTCTTCGCACCATTGTCGTCGAACGTCTTCGTTCGATGCCGATAACCCCGCTGGTCCGTGAGTGGGCCGCGCTGGCAACCGCTGAAGGTCGAGTCGATGGCTTACTTGACAGCGTCATGCCATATTTCGTCTCTGCGATCGCCAGCAATGAGGATCGGCTCGAGGCTGCGCTCTCGGAGGCATCTCCGTGGTGGGTACCGAGACAGGTGGACGCGGTGATCATGCAGCAAGCCGTGGACGTGGTGGCCCGCTTCGCCAAACATGTTGCCGAGGATCCTGATCATCCGTTTCGGGGCACGTTTGCCTCGATGGTCGACGATCAGGTGCAACGCCTCGAATCCGATCCGCTCGTCGAAAAACGCCTCGAAGAGTTCAAGGAGGAACTGGTTCAACATCCCGCCGTGCAAGGCTTGCTGGACGGAGTTTGGCAGTCGACCAAGAGCGACCTTCAAAAGCAAGCCGAAGCCGGGCAGGGAGAGCTCGTGGCTCGCATCGAGGAGGCCGTAACGAGATTCGGGTTGTCGCTTCGAAAAGACGAAGATTTGCGCCGGAGAATCGACGATCGGGTTCTGAACATCAGCCGTGAGCTCGTTGAACGATTCGAAGAGGATGTGTCGGATCTGGTTGAGGCGACGGTTGCGTCGTGGGACACAGACGAGACGACCAGGAGGATCGAAAACCTCATTGGTCGTGATCTCCAGTTCATCAGAATCAGCGGTACCGTCGTGGGTGGAGTCGCTGGACTGGTCATTTACACGCTCAGCCAGCTCCTGATCTGATCAAAGCTCCAGAAGCGACGTAGCCAATCGTCCTGATCCCGGAATCAGCCGGGTTCGTCCATCGTTGCAGACCACCAGGGCCGTTTTGGTGTGATCCCTGTTGATGAGTGCGGTAGCGATCCACATCGTGTTGGACCCTTGCTGTCCGAGAGCTATGTTGCTCTTCGGCGGCCCAGGAGCCCATCCCATGGCCTGGTTGGTGCGGTGTTCCGAAGGAACTGAGGTCAGGTGATCGATACTCGATGGTTTGAGAAAGTCGGCGCCGCGATTGAGAAAGACCAGGTGAAACTTTGCCCAATCATGGACGTTGATGTGGAGGCGACCCGCCGGGCTCATGATCGGAGGGTTGTCCGACCGGGGATCAGACGCAGGTACCGGCCGCCCCCGGCCCAGGTGCGTACCGCCCAACGCCAATCGACCCCGGTGCCCGGATGGACTTGGTGGTGCACCAAATCCGCCCGAGCGAATACCGAGTGGCTCGAGGACATGAGCGGTCAATGCCTCCTCAAATGTCGTGCCGGTGATCTTCTCGATAGCACTTCCCACGAGCGTGTAGCCGAGATTCGAGTATCGAGTCTTTCCTGGATTGCGGGGCGCTTCCCGGAGTGTGACATGTGCGAGGTCACGCCGTTGGTCCACAATCGGCGTGGCTGATCGGAGCGATTCGTCCATGCGGGCCGGGCTCATGTTCGGTCGTACACCGCCTCTGTGGCGCAGAACCTCGTCCACGGAAATGGTGCTCCAACCCGGGTGGCTGTCGGGCTCGCCGAGCATCGCGGCCAACGGCGCGTTCCAACTCGCATCTCCGCTTTCAACCAGGCGGGCATACAGTGCCGCCGTCATCGACTTGGCACAGGATCCGATGTGCCACAGCTCGGTCTCCGAGATCGGCGTACCTCCGCCGCGAGTCGTCGTTCCCACAAACGCAGCCGAAAGGCTGCCCTCCCTTGTGAGCAACCCGGCACCCGCTCCAGGCACCCTGTATCGACGCCGAAAATCGGTGAGCAAGGCCGACAGCTGACTCGTCATTCAGGAGAAGTGAGTCTCGGTGAACCGATCCAGGCGTTCCATGCCTGCTGCGAAGTTCGAGCGTCCCAGGCCAAGTCGAAAGTGGTTACCGGGCCACGAAAACAAGGAACCCGGTGCAAGCAGCACGCCTTCTTCCCGAACCAATTGCTGTGCGAATTCTTCGATGTCGTAAGGAGATGTGAACTCGGGGAACGCGGTCGTGCCGCCCGTGGGTCTGGTCCATCGGAACGCACCATCCCATTTGTGAAAGAAAGCATCGGCGACACTGAGATTGTCGGCCACGATCTCACGACTCCGCTTGAGGATTGTGCCTGCATTGTCGAGAGCGACTTCGGACAAGAGTTCGGATGGGGCAGACGAACAAATCGTGGTGTAGTCCTTGAAAGCGGCCAACCGCGCAAGGAGTTCTCGATCGGCAGTGGCGATCCACCCAATTCGTAATCCTGCGAGCGCGAAGGACTTGGACATGACGCCGAGCGATACGCCAAGGGGCGACACATCAGCCGCGGGGGGCGGGTGAGGTTCGCCGTGCATGAGAAACCGGTACACCTCGTCGCACAACAAGGTGACTCCCGAATCTGTGCAGTGCCTTAGAAGCTCTGCGAGGTCTTTGCCAGAGACAGCGGCGCCCGTGGGGTTGTTTGGCGAGCTGAGGATCACGATCCGGGTTTCCGGCCGAATGGCAGCCGCGATCTCGTCCAGCGGAAACGACCAATCCGGACCCAACGCCACCTTGGTGACATCGGCCCCGGTTCCCAAAGCCACTTCAAACAGCGATTGGTAGGTCGGGACGACGGCAATTGCGTGTGTGCCCGGGCCGAGCATCACGTTGGTTATGGCGAAAATCCCTTCCTCGGCTCCAGAAAACGTGATGATGTCGTCGGGCTCGAGCGAGTCGTAGAGCTTGGCTATCTGGTTTCGAAGTGACGGATGGCCGGCGGCGTGGGTGTAGCCGAGCGAGAGGCTTTCCCAACGAGCCTTTTGATCATCTGAAGCCAACTCCAACAAGTCCGCGAGTCTCCAGGGTTCGACGTCAGATGCACACAGCAAGATCTCAGTCGAGAATTCATGGATATCGAAGAAGCGCTCCAGGGCAAATGGCGGCAAAGGCTTCATTGCACCGCCCCCTGGCACTGCCCGCACGGTGCGGGCGGTGCTGGAGAATGGTCGGATTGGCACGTCACGAGCCGCAGTCTGCCACAGTGTGCGTGCATTCTCGCACTACTCTGATGAGTCGGAGACAACGTAAACGAACCTAGCGCCAGGCCTGGGATGCGGCACGAGCTGCTTCCAGGTGACGAGGTAGAGGGAGAATCGAACCCTTCGGCGGGTGCCCTCTCGGCTTCCACGGTCGTGACGATGACGACAAAATCGGATGGCAACATCCGGAACAAAGCGTCAATCGGATGTGGAGCGGATCCAGCCGCGTCTCCTCACTGGAAGAAACAAACGAACCAGAACTCGTGTTTTGGTGGAATCCTTCGGGATCCGCCTGGTCGGTTGAAGCGTCGAGCACGGCGCCACCGGCATCGCGATGGAGGAGACATATGTGTGGAATCATGGGCTACGTCGGCCCACAACAGGCGGCCCCCATCGTTTTGGAGGGTCTGCGCCGACTCGAGTATCGCGGATACGACTCGGCAGGCCTGGCGATCATCGAAGGCGACGGAATCACCGTACGTAAAGCTGCAGGCAAGATCGCAAATCTCGACGCCGTGCTCTCAAACGGCAATCCGAAAGGAACGCTCGGCATCGGCCATACCCGATGGGCAACTCACGGACCCCCTACGGATTCAAATGCCCACCCGCACACAAATATGCAGGCCACATTTGCGGTGGTCCATAACGGGATCATCGAGAACTTCGCCGACCTCAAGGCTGAACTCGAGGAATCCGGGGTCGAGTTTGTTTCTCAAACCGACACCGAGGTGCTGGCGCACCTGGTTGGTCAGTATTACGACGGTGATCTCAGAGAAGCGGTCCGGAAGGCGGTTGACAGGGCAGTCGGAGCGTACGCCCTCGTCGTGATGACGTCCCACGAGCCAGACCACATCGTTGCCGTGCGCATGATCAGCCCGCTCGTAGTCGGATTCGGTGACGGTGAGATGTTTCTCGCATCAGGTGTTCCTGCGCTTCTCGAACACACCCGCTCGATGATGGTCATCGAAGACGGCGAAATGGTCTCTCTCACCGCCGATGGAGCGGTTGTCACGACGATCGGTGGAGAACCCGTCGACCGTTCACCGGTCGACGTCGAGTGGGACATCGAAGCGGCCGAAAAAGGCGGATTTGATCACTTCATGCTGAAAGAGATCCATGAGCAACCTGAGGTGGTGGCAGAAACCTTGATGGGCCGGATCGACGGAGATCACGTTGATCTGAACGAGGTGGGATATACCGACGAATTCGCCACGGATCTCAGGAAGATATGGATCACGGCTTGTGGCACTGCCTACCACGCCGGTCTCGTCGGCAAGCAACTCTTCGAGGGGCTTCTCCGGATCCCGACCGAAGTGGTCTACGCCCACGAACTCCGCTATTCCGATCCACTGATCGAACCGGGGGATCTGGTAATCGCCATCAGCCAATCGGGAGAGACGGTTGACACCCTTGTCGCCGCCCGATTGGCCAAGCAATTGGGGGGCCGATTGGTGGCGATCACCAACGTCCCGGGCAGTGCCTTGAGTCATGAGGCCGATGACACCATCTACACACGGGCTGGGATCGAGATCTCGGTCGCATCCACCAAGGCGTACGTTGCGATGGTCGTGGTGCAATACCTGCTCGCGATGGACCTCGGACAGCGCCGAAAAACGCTTTCTGCCGATGACCAGCGGCGACTCGGCTCCGGTCTCATCCAGCTTCCGGGTGCCCTCGAGACCATCATCGGCCACGACGATGAGATCGCCCGGGTTGCCGAGACCCTGGTGAACGCGGAGGACATCTACTTCATCGGGCGCGGTCTGGACTACGCAGTCGTGATGGAGGGATCTTTGAAGCTGAAGGAGATCTCATACATTCATTCCGAAGCGATGCCGGCCGGCGAGCTCAAACATGGCACGCTGGCGCTTGTCACCAAAGGAACTCCGGTCGTGGTTGTTTTGACCCAGGAAGCGACGTACGACAAGACCCTTTCTGCGGTGCAGGAGGTCAAAGCTCGCGGCGCTTACGTCATCGGTGTCGGCTACGAAGACGACGACCAGCTCGATCGATATGTGGATGAGGTCATCAGGATTCCACGAGTGGAAGATCTGTATGCGCCCGTGCCGGCCGCGGTTCCTCTCCAACTGCTCGCGTATCACGTCGCTCGCCTCCGTGGCCTCGATATCGACCAGCCTCGGAATCTCGCCAAGTCGGTAACCGTCGAATAGTCACGCCTAAGGTGCAGGGTATGGAGATCATCGGGATCGGTATCGATCTGGCCGATATCGACCGGGTAGAGGCCGTGCTGGAGAAGTATCCACGATTCGCCCAACGATGCTTCACGCCGCATGAACAGGAATATGCCTTTCGATTCGCCAAGCCCGGTCGCAGGCTGGCCGCTCGCTTCGGCGGCAAGGAGGCGGTCATGAAGTCGCTTGGGCGCGGTTTCCGCCAGATCATGTGGCAGGACATCGAGATCACCGGGGGCGGTGCCCCGAGAGTGAATCTGTCGGGCACCGCCGCTGCTCGTGCCGCGGAACTGGGCGTCGACAAGGTGCTCGTGACCATAACGCACACGGACACATCCGCTCTCGTCATGGCAATGGCAGTGAGGACATGACGGACAGTGCCAGGGGATCCAGGTGCCCCTGACTAATTTTGCCGTTGATACCTGGCACCCGGTGATGGATGGTCATCGGCTACGTGCGCGGGGCTGAGGATTGGCGGCAAGTAGATGAGACCATCCTGGGTCGAGGTCGACCTTCAGGCCATAAAAGACAACGTGAGCGCGCTTGTCGATCTAGTCGCCCCTGCCCGATTCTGCGCGGTGGTGAAAGCGAACGCCTACGGTCACGGCGATGTGCCGGTCGCGAAGGCCGCTCTGGAGGCAGGCGCCAACATGCTGGCGGTCGCCACGGTTGAAGAAGGCGCCCGGCTTCGTGAAGCAGACATCACCCAGCCAATCCTCCTGCTCGCCCAGCCTCCACTGGAAGACATCAACGATGTTCTCCATTGGAAGCTGTCGCCCACCATCTACCACCCGTTGTTCCTCGAATCATTTCTTGCTGCAATCGATGAACAGCTACCAAGAGTGCACATCAAATTCGATTCCGGCATGCACCGGCTCGGCACCGATGGCGCAACGGTCCAGAGGCTCGCGGCAGCTATCGCCCGGTCTCCCAAAGCTGAACTCGAAGGTATCTGGAGCCACTTTGCAGACGCCGACAGCGACGCGGAGTTCACCAATCAGCAACTCGATCTCTTCAACGGATTCGTATCGACCGCTCGCGACACGGGACTCAGGATCCCACTGGTTCACATTGCGAACTCGGCGGCGGCGTTGCTCGTGCCACGTTCACGCCTTGACATGGTCCGGGTGGGGCTCGCGATGTACGGGTTGCATCCCGCTCCCAGAACCCCCCTGCCGATCAAGCTACGTCCGGCGATGACCGTCAAGTCCCAGGTTGTTCACGTTCGACGTCTGCCTGCGGGCGCCCGCCCGTCTTATGGCCGCATCCGGGAACTGGAATCTACATCAAATGTTGCGACCGTTCCCATTGGCTACGCGGATGGCGTGACCCGTCGGTTGGCGACTGTTAAGGGGGCAGCGCTCGTCGGTGGCAAACGGCGACCCTACGCAGGTCGGGTAACCATGGATTATGTCGTCTTGGACATGGGCTCGGACCCTGTCGAGATCGGAGACGAGGTGGTGTTGCTCGGCACCCAGGGAGACGGCCTCGTACCGGCCCAGCAGTGGGCCGAGTGGCTGGACACCATTACCTATGAGGTGGTATGCGGTTTCGGGGAACGCCTTCCCCGCAAATATGTCTAGCGCTCCGGTATATGCCAGACTCGGACCCGATGACACTCACATCTGTGCCCGGGATAAAGGTTGGCCATTGGCACGACTCTGAAGCGCGAACCGGGGTCACCGTCATTGATCTACCAGAACCGAACGTAGCCGCAGCCGAGGTGCGGGGCGGAGCACCGGGAAGCCGCGAATTGGCGCTCCTCCAGCTCGGCCGTTCAGTCGAGTCGATTCAGGCCATTGTGCTGACCGGCGGCAGTGCCTTCGGCCTTGCGGCTGCCGACGGTGTGGTTCGGGAGCTGGAAGCTGACGGTCGCGGCCATCCCACGCTGGTCGGAAGGGTGCCGATCGTGCCCGCCGGAGTCGTATACGACCTTGCGGTCGGCAGCCCGGATGTGCGTCCGGGCCCGGAAGAGGGCGCAGCCGCCTATCGAATGGCCAGTGATGCTCCGGTGACGACCGGCAGGATCGGTGCGGGAATGGGTGCCACGGTCGCCGGATGGCGGGGGCAGCAGATCCCCGGGGGCATTGGATCGTTCTCTATGGAAATCCAGGGAGCCGTCGTTGGCGTGTTGCTGGTCGCAAACGCTGTCGGTGACCTCTTCACTCTCGAAGGAACACCCATCACGGGCGGCCCCCATCGTCCTGAGTGGCCTACCGAGCCCCCTCCGATCGGTGAGAACACCACGCTCGTGGTAGTTGCAACGACGGCGGCCGTGGACCGAGCAGGGCTCGGACGAGTGATGATTCGCGCTCACGATGCTCTTGGAGCATGCATTCGCCCAAGCCACACACGCTACGACGGCGACATGACCTTCGCCGTGTCGACCGGAACGGACACCGTCAGCGCCGATGCCGTGGCGGAGGCAGCCTTCGTGTGCGTCGGGGAGGCGATCGCCTCCGTCGGGTGATTTCCATGGAGCGGCCCAGGCGTTACGATCTGTCCATCAAACCGCCGAGGACTACGGGACCATGCCTGACCCCTTGATGCCCGAAGAACGGGTGAAACGACTGCGCGTCATCGCAGACGTTGCCGACACGTGCACTGCATGCCGTCTCGCGGACGGAAGGACGAACGTCGTGTTCGGCTCCGGACACCCCGATGCGGACCTGATGGTGATTGGCGAGGGTCCCGGGAAAGATGAAGACGCACAGGGGGAGCCGTTCGTGGGACGCAGTGGCCGGCTCCTCACCGATTTGCTGGCTGACGCCGGATGGCAGCGCTCTGACATCTACATATCCAACGTCGTGAAATGCCGACCGCCCGGGAATAGAGATCCCCAGCAAGATGAAATCGATGCTTGCAAGGGATACCTGGTCGATCAGATCAGGCTCGTCGACCCGCTCGTCGTCATGACCCTTGGGAACTTCTCGTCCAAGCTGCTTTTGAAGCGAGCCACCGGCATCACCAAACTCCGCGGTCACGTCTACCCGTGGTGGGGTAGGCATGTGGTGCCCACGTTTCATCCGGCCGCCGCTCTCAGAGGTGGAGAGAACGTGACAGACTTGATACGACAGGACATCGCGCTTGCGAGATCTGTAGTGGCAGACGCTCGCCCGGCCGAGCAGCTCGGCCTCTTTTCGTGATTGAGCTCCCATGATCGAGGTCCTTTGTTCTTCGGTCGCCGAGACGATGGCGCTCGGGCGACGACTTGCCAGCCTCTTGCACTCCGGTGACGTCATTCTGCTGGCGGGAGACCTCGGCTCAGGTAAGACAGCCTTCGCATCGGGGATCGCCGAAGGCCTCGGTGTCGAAGAGCGGGTCACGAGTCCGTCGTTTGTGATCGTCCGCACATATACGGGTCTCATACCGTTCACACACGTTGACGTGTATCGTCTCCAGTCCTCGGGGGAGTTCGAAGACCTCGAATTGGTCGAAGACGCAGCAGATGGAGTTCTCGTGATCGAGTGGGGTCCGGCCGTCGTTGCCTCCGTGCCCCGGGACCATCTGCTCGTGACGTTGGATGTGACCGCTGACGAGCAGCGAGAAATCAGTCTTTTTCCGAAGGGCTCCTGGCGCAGCCGGCCCCTCCAGGAGCTGGAACTATGAGGATCGTTGCCATCGATACTGCAACCTCCGCATCGTCGGTGTGTCTCGGTGTGGATCGAGAGATCAAGGCCATCGCCACCCGTGTCGATCGGCGTGGCCATGTGTCATTTCTCGTTCCTGCTCTCGACTTCTGCTTCGCGCAAGCCGGCTGGAAGCGATCAGATATCGACGCGGTGGTGGTCGATGTCGGACCCGGGCTGTTCACAGGTATTCGAGCAGGGCTGGCCACGGCACAGGGCATTGCTGCGGCAGCGGGTGTCCCGATAGTTCCGGTGAATGCTCTCGACGTTCTTGCGCTTCGTGCCAGCACCGGGCGCCGTGAAATCTGGCCAATCGTGGATGCTCGTCGCGGACAGATCGCAACTGCTCCGTACAAGCCGCTGCCCGGGGGTGTGGTTCGCGAAGGACCGGTGCAGCTCATGAAGCCCAATGAGTTCCAGGCTCACCTCGCGGCTCGACAGTCGGAGGCCCTCGTCGTTGGTGACTATCAAGCCCTCGGCGAACACGTTTTGCACGAAACCAGGCATGTCAAGTTCGGCCGCCCGCGTTATCCCACAGCAGACCTGGGGATGGAGCTGGCGCTGAGAACGCTCGAGTCAGGAGACGTGCCGCTGGCAGACGATGTGCGTCCCATGTATCTGCGCGAAGCCGATGTCGCCATCAACTGGACCGACTTCCGGGGGGAGGGTTTTGCGTGATTCGTAGCATGGAGCCTCAGGATCTCGAACAGGTAGTGGCGATCGAGGAAGCCTCGTACATCAAACCCTGGCCCGAGCGCCTCTTCATCGAAGAGCTAACCCTCGCATCACGCCGGTATTTCATCGCCGAGAATGGAGAAGAGATCGTTGGGTACGGAGGGCTGATGCTTGCGCCTGACGAGGCACACGTGATCACGCTCGCGGTGCACCCTGATCATCGCGGCACCGGCTTTGGTGCCGACCTGCTGAACACGCTGTTCACCGAAGCCCGCAACAACGGGGCTCAGCATCTGACGCTGGAGGTGCGGGCTACAAATCATTCGGCCAGGAGCCTTTACGAGCGGTTCGGGTTTCGAGAAGCTGGAGTGCGCAAGGGTTACTACGGCGACGACGACGCGATCATCATGTTCGCTCATGACATCGACGGCGAATTTCGTGATTCACAACCGGGCGGTCAACGTGGCTAAGCCTGTCATTCTCGGAATCGAGACGAGCTGCGATGAGACGGGGCTGGCGGTCGTCGTCGGTGGCGAAATCCGGAGCAATGTGGTCGCCTCCCAGGTCGAGATTCACGCCCGGTTCGGAGGAGTTGTTCCCGAAGTCGCCGCCCGCGCTCACGTCGAATCGATCAAGAGCCTCGCTCATCGTGCACTCGCCGAGGCCGAAGTGCATCCAGACGATGTCACGGCTGTTGCGGCGACCCGGGGACCGGGGTTGTCGGGAGCCCTCGTGGTCGGATTCTCTTTCGGCAAGGCGATGGCGTGGACCCTCGGGGTCGACTTCATCGGGGTCGATCACATGGAAGGGCATCTACTCGCACCCATGTTTCAGCACGAGGGTTACGAGCCTCCCGCGGTAGTGCTTCTGGCATCTGGCGGGCATTCCCAGATCGTGCATATGCCCGAATGGGGGGTCTACAACATGATGGGGGGAACCATCGATGACGCAGCAGGTGAGGCGTTCGACAAGCTGGGGAGGTTTCTCGGTCTCGGTTTCCCAGGCGGTCCTGCGATGGATCGGCTGAGTTCCCAAGGCAACCCCTCGGCCGTGGAGTTTCCTCGTGCCCTTCCAGACAGCCCGTATGACTTTTCCTTTTCAGGATTGAAGACCTCCGTGATCAATTGGGTTCGTAACAGCCATGCGTCGGGAGCCGAAGTCCCCATCGCTGACGTTGCGGCCTCAGTCCAGGAGGCGATCGTCGATGTGCTGGTGGCGAAGACGTTCAATGCCGTCGATGAAACGGGCAGCCAAACCGTTGCCGGAGGCGGTGGGGTCCTGGCCAACCGTCGATTGCGCACTCGCATGGCAGAGGAAGCCGAGAAGAGAGGAATCACATTGGCCCTTCCTTCACCAGATCTCTGTACAGACAACGGGGCCATGATCGCGCTCGCCGGACAGTTGGCGCTCACGTGGGGCAGGCCCGTTTCGTGGACGGGAGATGTTGACGCCGGAATGCGTCTAGGCCATGACCACCCCTGATCCTCGAGGCCGGGAAGGTATTAGCACTCTCCGAGTGAGACTGCTATATTTCTAGCGCTCGACGTTCGAGACTGCTAATCGGGCACTCAATCACGCTTTGTGAGATGAGCCGTCACGGTTGGCAGCCCCGACCGTCGAGACCAATGACAAGAGGCCAGTTGCTGGCCTGAGACCTATAGCCGAGGAGGGGAAACCCGTGAAGCTAAAACCATTGGGAGACCGCATCGTGGTCGAGCCCAGGGAAGAAGAAGTGTCGACGACAGCCAGTGGGCTGGTCATTCCTGACACAGCCAAAGAGAAGCCGCAGATGGGCTCCGTGATCGCAGTGGGCCCTGGAGAGTTCCAGGACGGGGATCGTATCCCCATGGATGTCAAAGTGGGCGACATGGTCGTCTACTCGAAGTACGGCGGAACGGAAATCAAGATTGAGGGCACCGATTACCTCATTCTGAGTTCCCGTGACGTACTCGCCGTCGCTGAATAGGAGTATGCATGGCAGCTAAAGAGATGAAATTTGACGAAGAAGCGCGCAGGGCCCTGCAGGCCGGCGTAGATCGCCTCGCCGACACGGTGAAAGTGACACTTGGACCCAAGGGCCGCAATGTGCTCCTCGAAAAGAAGTGGGGCGCACCGACCATCACAAACGACGGTGTAACCATCGCCAAGGAGATTGAGCTCGAGGATCCATGGCTGAACATGGGAGCTCAGCTCGCCAAGGAGGTCGCCAATAAAACCAATGACGTAGCCGGTGACGGAACGACCACGGCAACCGTGCTCGCCCAGTCGATGGTCCACGAGGGTCTTCGCAATGTAGCGGCAGGCGCCAATCCGATGGAGCTCAAGCGAGGTATCGAGCAGGCGGTAGAAGCCGCGGTTTCGTATTTCCTCAGCGCCGCGGAGTCAGTTGCTTCCAAGGACAAGGAAAAGATCGCCTATGTCGCAGCCAACTCGGCAGCCGATGATGCGATTGGCGAAAAGATTGCCGAAGCCATGTCCAAAGTCGGCGGCGAAGGCGTGATCACCGTGGAAGACAGCCAGACGTTCGGTGTCGAACTCGAGCTCACCGAGGGCATGCAGTTTGACAAGGGCTATATCTCGCCGTACTTCATCACGGACCCTGATCGTCAAGAAGCCGTCATCGAGGATCCTTACATCCTGATCGTCAACTCGAAGGTGTCAGCTGTACATGACTTGCTCCCCGTTTTGGAGAAGGTCATGCAGGGCGGCAAGCAGCTCGTGATGATTGCCGAGGACGTCGAGGGCGAAGCCCTTGCCACCATGGTTGTCAACAAGATTCGCGGTACGTTCTCGTCGGTCGCAGTCAAGGCCCCGGGCTTTGGCGAACGCCGGAAGGCCATGTTGCAGGACATTGCGATCCTCACCGGTGCAACCGTGATCAGCGAGGAAGTCGGGCTCAAGCTCGACGGCGCCACGCTCGACCTGCTCGGACACGCCCGTCGGGTTGTCATCACCAAGGACGACACAACGATCGTCGAAGGTGCCGGCAAGAAGTCGGACGTGGATGCCCGGGTCGCCCAGATTCGCCGGGAGATCGACAACTCGGATTCCGATTGGGATCGTGAGAAACTCTCGGAGCGTCTCGCCAAGCTGTCGGGCGGCGTAGCCGTCATCAAGGTTGGCGCTGCTACCGAGGTTGAGCTCAAAGAGCGCAAGCACCGTATCGAGGATGCCATTCAGGCAACCAAGGCTGCGGTCGAGGAAGGCATCCTGCCAGGCGGTGGCGTATCGATGCTCCGTGCGTCCGAAGCGGTTGAGAAACTGCGCGGCGGCACCAACGACGAGAAGGCGGGTCGCAGGATTGTCCTGTCCTCGCTCGAAGCGCCCCTCCGCCAGATTGCGGTGAACGCTGGATACGAGGGAGGCGTCATTGCCGCCCACGTCAAGGAGCTCAAGGGCAACGAGGGCTTCAACGCACAAACCGGGAACTATGAGGACTTGATGAAGGCGGGGATCATCGATCCTGCCAAGGTGACTCGTTCGACGCTGCAGAACGCAGCTTCGATCGCTGCCCTCCTCATTACCACCGAAGCGATTGTTGCTGAAGAGAAAGAAGAAGCCCCGGCGATGCCAGCCGGTGGCGGAGACATGCACGGCATGATGTAAGAGCTTCGGCTTTCGAGTTGTGGGGGGGGGGGGGGGGGGGGGGG
>JBFGAX010000059.1:0-16686 GCA_041567895.1 Acidimicrobiia bacterium | reverse complement strand
GTGCCTGATTGAGACTGGGGGCATGTTGCGGGGTCTTCCCGTAGCGTCGAGGCGCTGATCGGTTGGCTCTTGAAGTGCCTGCCACCCTTTGCGGGTTGGCTTTCTAACGAGGTGCCTACCGGTTGGTGTTCTCGGCCGTGGCGTGGCTCGAAAGAGGCGAGAGCACATCGCCCCCAATCAGGTTTGCCCGCTGCGGTCCCCCGTTGCCGACAGAAAGGGCATGTAATGAGTGTGATGATCGGCATCGACCCTCACAAGGGGTCACACACCGCGGTTGTGGTCGACACCGGCGAGGTGGTAATCGACAAGATCCGGGTAAGGACATCGGCTAATCAATCGGTTCGTCTTCGGGAGTGGGCGTCGCAATACGATGTCCGATGTTGGGCGATCGAGTCTGCTCGGGGACTGGGCTATCTGTTGGCCCAGCAGCTGGTGGCAGCTGGCGAACGGGTAGTAGATGTGCCTCCAATGATGGCATCGCGGGTGCGAGTGCTGGGTTCTGGCAAGTCCCAGAAGAACGATCCGAATGATGCCCGGTCGGTGGCGATCGCCGCGTTACGCCATGGGGGGCTAGCGATAGTTGGCCGCGATGATCATGCTCGAGTGTTGGGCCTGCTCGCGAAGCGACACCGTGATATTGCCAGGCTCAAGAACAAGGCGGCGTGCCGTCTCCATGCCCTGTTGATGGAGCTCATTGCTGGCGGGTTGGCCACGGAAATGACTGTAAACAAAGCGAATGCACTGCTTGCCAGTATCAATCCCTCTGATCAGGTGGTCCACCAGCGGGTAGTGATTGCCCATGAACTCGTCGATGACATCGTCCGCTTAGACAGCCAGATGCGGGCGTCCAAAAAGAGGATCCGGGTAGCGGTTAGCGCATCGGGCACCAGCCTGTGTGACATTCGAGGGATCGGACCGATCGGAGCAGCCATGATCTTGGGCGCGGTCGGAGACGCCAGGCGGTTCCCCACCGCGGGGCACTTCGCGTCATACAACGCCACCGCCCCCATCGAGGCGTCATCAGGCAACAGGAACCGGCATCGCCTCAACCCAAGGGGGAACCGCAAACTCAACCATGTCCTGCATATGGCAGCTGTCTCTCAGCTCCGCTATCCCAGCGAGGGCCGCACCTACTACGACAAGAAGATCGCCGAGGGCAAAACCAGCAAGGAAGCCCTCCGGGCGCTCAAACGGCGCATCTCAGATGTGGTCTATCGGCGACTCATAGCCGACGCCAGACAACACCAGCAGCCGAACAAGTAGCGGGCCCGGGAGGACACCCAGGGACGACTCTGAATCCAGCGTGGCCGGCTCACACCCTGATACACCGGCACTTCGGATAAGTCACTTCCCGGACCCAACACCAACACTACGACCAACCCGGCAACGCTGCACGGGCCAACCCGCCGCGCTCACCAAACCAGAGAAACTCCCCCTTGACACAAAGAGGCATCGATAGCGGTCACCGTCCGAAGTGCTCGTTCGTGGGCCGGATTTGCTGATCGGCGCCTCCTCTTGCCTCTCAGGTCACATGCATGTATTTGTTGGTACCCCAATGCGACATGCTCGAACCAGGCGACCGATGGTGCTTTCGTTGACACGTTGCGAGACGAGGTCGCCTCGGCCTTGCTCAGGCGCGTGCCTGTCTCACGAGAACGTTGCCGCCCACCGGCTAATGCAGTACAGTCGATATTACAATCCATTCTCTATTGCAGAGTCTTGCAATCATTGGGAGAGTCAGGACGAAGATGAGTCCACTGTGTTCGACGGCTGACGTGGCCCACTCCGTGTAGAGCCTTCGTTGTCTTCGCGATCGCTCCCGACAGGTCTGGCAGCGAATCTCGTGCGCTACGGCCGGTACAAGATTGCTGCCCACCTTTACTTCTGGCTTCCGACGTCGATCCTGTTCCTTCTCTCGCGAGTTGGGCTAGCTGCGACCTTCCGCTTGGCGGCAATCTACTTTCTGGCCGTCGTAGTACTCGAGATTCCGTCGGGTTGGCTGAGCGATCGATTCGGGCGTGTCCTGACGCTTCGCATTGCGGCTCTCTCGTGGCTCGTTGCTTTCTCGACATTTCTCATGGCAGGGTCGTCGTTCGCCTGGCTCGCGGTAGCTCAGGTCTTCCTCGCTCTCGGGCAAGCGTCGCGGTCTGGGACCGACAGCTCCTTTCACTACGACACACTCGAAGCGCTCGATCGAGCTGCAGAGTTCGAGCAGAGAGAGGCGCGAGCGGCCCGCAATGGGTTTCTCGGGACCACGGTGGTCGCCGCGATCGGAGGCGCGCTTGGGTTGATCGACCTGGCGTTGCCCTACGTGGCAGCACTCGTGGCGGCCGGCTACGAACTGATGCTCACGCTGCGCATGGTCGAACCTCCCCCCGCAGCGGGTTTACCGGCGAGGGCCCATCGGGAGAGTCCTGGTCAGATCAGAGCGACCCTGCGGTACCTGCGGCGTCCGGGTTTGGCATGGCTCATGGTGTATATGGCTCTCCAGCAGCCGCTGGAGGGGTTGGCCTTGGATCTGATCCAACCGTGGCTCACAGAAGTTACGGGAGGCTCATTCGCCGATCCGGGTCTCGCATCCCTCTACAGCGGTGTGATCATCGCCGCGATCTCCATTGTCGGCGCCGCTGCGGCGGCGAAGAGCCATCAACTGCGCCGCGCCGCGGGCCTACGCGGCGCCCTGATCATTCTGGCCTCCATCGAGGCCTTGCTGCTTGTCGGGATGGCGATCGTGATGTCACCATGGCTGATTCCACTGCTGGCCATGCGCAGCGCTCAACCCGCAGTGGCTCCGGTCTTGACGGCTTCCGCAGCATCTCCTCACCTTGCCAAGCATCACCGGGCCACGTTTCTGTCCATGGGTAGCGTCTTTGGCCGGATGCTCTACGGCTTTGTCCTCATCGCGCTCGGTTTCATCGATGAGCTTGCTCTTGTACTCACGGCAAGCGCTCTCATTGGGGTTGTCTCGGTCCTGATTCTGGTGGCGGCCGGTCGTGTCTTCGGCAGAGACGACCTTGAAATGCCAACTCCGGCCGTTTGAACCACGTCCGCCGCCACGCCAACGCAAATGGCTTCTGACGCGCGTCGGTCGGAGCCTCAAGGCGTCAGAGACCGCTTGAGCTCCTCACAGAGGCGGTCAGTGGCCTGATCGTCGACATCGATATGTGTGACGACTCGGACCCTGCGGGGGCCGAACGCTCCAACCGCAAAGCCTCGGGCCAGGAGCCGGCCAACCAGCTCCGCTGCGGTGGGTCCCTCCTCGGCGATATCGAAGATGACGATGTTGGTCTCGGTCGGGAGAACTTGGGACACGAGTTCGAGCTGTTCCAAAGCGTCCGCTATCCGCGAGGCTCTCCGATGATCTTCGGCTAGTCGCTCGACGTTGTGGTCGAGAGCGTATAGGCAGAGTGCAGCCATGAACCCGGATTGCCTGAGGCCACCACCGATCATTTGCCTGATTCGCCAAGTGCGTTGAATGAACTCCTCTGATCCGGCGAGCACAGCTCCGAAGGGGCAACCGAGACCCTTCGTAAAACAGATCCACACCGAATCGTATGGTTCTGCGTATTCCTTTGCGGAAATGCCGGTTTCTACGACGGCATTGAGCAGCCGCGCTCCGTCCATGTGTGTTGCGACACCTGCCGCTTGGGCGACCTTGGCTACGGCTTGAAGCCGATCCAGAGGCCAAATCGCACCCCCGCCCATGTTTGCCGTCTGCTCGACTGCAACGAGCGCGGTTTCCGGCAGGTACAAACTTCCCTTGGGTCGCAGCGCCGCAGCGACCTGATCGGCCGTGAACATGCCTCGTTCGCCGTCCAGCATGTGCGTCTGAACACCGGCGAGACCTCCCGGTCCGCCCGACTCGAAGTTGACGATGTGAGAACTTCGGTCGCAGATGACCTCGTCACCAGGGCGACAGTGAGCGGCAAGGGCAATCTCGTTGGCCATCGTTCCCGACGCCAGGAATATGGCATCTTCCTTGCCCAGTAGTTGCGCAACACGATCGAGGAGCTCGGTCGTAGTTGGATCTTCGCCCTTCTGCTCGTCCCCTATGCGGGCGTCGAGCGCAGCTTCCCGCATCTCACGAGAAGGCTTCGACTTGGTGTCGCTATAGAAATCGGCGACGCCTTCGGGTAGGGGAGTCGCTCTTTTTCCTCCGTAGATTCCCGCCACGGTCAGCACGCTCCTTTGCGCAACTTCAGCTCTCCTGTCGTTGTCGCCACCCTAACCCTTCTCGACTACGAATGCTACAGCTAGCCATCGCAGATGCGAACAGTTGCGACAGCTATTTTCTCTCTAGTAGGTTGAGGTTGTCTCGACTTTGCGGAGGTGTGGACTTTGGTCAAGGTTGTATCGCACGGAAGTGAGATGGAATCGCAAGGTGTGATAGAGGGAATCTCGAAGAAGGTCCCCACCAGCGGAGAGCAGTTGCTGCTCGAGGAGTACGTCTATGCATTGGGCGCTGAGGCGCCGCATCACACCCACGACATCGAGCAGATCGGCTACATCGTCAGCGGACAGCTCGAGATGACGTTCGCCGGCGAGAAATACGTTCTCAGCCCGGGTGACTGCTATCTGGTTCCGAGGGGCCTCGAGCATGACGTGAAGGCACTGACAGATCAGGCGAAAACAGTGTTGATCAGTGCCATAGGAAACGGTGGTCATGGCCACCACCACGATGAGCACGATCACGATGAGCACGATCACGGTCCAAACGAGCACTGATTCCGTTGAACGGATTGCCGCGCTGAGATGGCACATGTAGCGGACGCAGTCATCGTTGGCGCCGGCATTGCCGGAGTCGCCACGGGTTTCGAGCTCGCCGTGACGAGGGGAGTGGGCCGTGCCGTCATTGTCGACCCGCGCCCACCACTCACGCTGACTTCGGACAAGTCGTCGGAGTGCTACCGCAACTTCTTCCCCACCAAGCCGATGGTCGACTTGGCGAATCGCTCCATCGACATCTTTGATGCCATGCAGGAGAAAACCGGCAATATCTTCAACATGTCCCGTCGGGGGTACCTGTTTGTCACGGCCGACGAACGGCAGTTGGCATCCCTCGCAGCATCCGCCGACCTGAGCTCGAGTTTCGGAGCCGGTCCGGTGAGGCGGCACCAACTGGAGGGAGAAGTGGTCGAGCAGGATTGGGGTTTCGATGTATTCGAGTCATCAGAGTCATTGCTGGCCCGCTTTCCCTATCTGACCGCCGAATCTGTTGGAGGTGTCCATGTTCGGCGCGGCGGTTGGCTGAGTGCCCAGCAGCTCGGAGCGTGGATGCTCGAGTCGGCTCGCGACAAGGGGGCAACGCTGATTCGCGACGAAGTGGTCGACATCCGGACGAGCAGCGGGCGAGTTGACGGTGTCACTCTGGGGTCGGGCGAGAGGGTTGATGCTCCGGTTGTCATCAATGCAGCCGGACCCATGTCACAGCAGATCGCCCGGCTGGTGGAAGTCGACCTTCCCCTGAAGGGCTCCGTGCACCACAAGGTGTCCTTCAAGGACAGCCTGTCCGCCTTCCCCAGAGATGCGCCGTTCCTGGTCTGGACCGACCCCCAGAAAATCGACTGGACCGAGGACGAGAGAAAGGCCTTGGCCAACGAGGGACTCGATGAACTTCTGGGTGAGGTGAAGACCCCGGTCTTCGGGCGCCCCGAGGGCGGGTTCGAATCTCCGTTCTTCGAGGCGCTATGGGAATACCGCACCGACCTGAGAGATCCACCAACCATGCCCTTCCCCGATGCCGACGAGATATTCGCGGAGGCAGTGATGCGGGGGATGTCCACCATGCTCCCGTGTCTCTCCGAGTACCGCGATCGGCTGCCCTACTCCGTTGTCGACGGCGGATATGTCATGAAGACCCCCGAGAATCTGCCGCTGCTCGGTCCGGCGGGTCCCGAAGGGTTCCACCTGGTGACGGCGATGTCGGGTTACGGAGTGATGATCTCAACCGGTGCTGCTGAGCTCGTGGGGGCCCACGTGCTTGGAGCGGAACTCCCCGCGTACTCAAAGGCATTCTTGCTCAGTAGGTACGACGACCCGGAGTATCTCTCGTCGCAGAACCTCATTGATACGGGTGAGTTGGGGAAGAAGGGGGCGCAACTCCAGAAGCAAGCGACGACAAACACGGCGACGTCGTAGTGAACGAGCACCACTGTTTCGCTGATGGCTTCGGGGGATGAGGCACGATGGCCGATGCGAGCCTGAAGGTCGACAACGCTGACTATCTGATCACTGTCGACGGCGGTAGGAGGATCATCCGCAATGCCTCCGTGGTGATCCAGGGCGGATACATCACGCACGTGGGTAAGGCCGAGGAACTCGATCATGTTGGGGCCGATGTTGTCATCGACGCATCCAACAAGGTGGTTACACCCGGTTTCTGTAACGGTCACATGCACCTCAGCTACGCCCACCCCGTGCGGGGCATCTTCGCCGACGATGTACAGAACAGGCTGGCTCTGGTTTTCGCGATGCAGTCGGTGATGACCGAGGAGGAGGAGTACGACACGACCTTGCTCGGCCTCGTCGAATTGATCCGAACCGGAACTACGACGCTGGTTGATCCGGGCACGACGCGGTTCCCCCAAGCCTGTATGGCGGCGTACGAGGCAGCGGGCTGCCGAGTGGTGATCGGTGAGCAGGTGACGGATCGAGCGAACCAGCTCAATCTTCCCGTCTACGACACTTCCGACGCCGTGAGGAGAATGCAGTCTTCAGTGGAGGCGCTCCACGGCCGGCTATCTGGTCGTATGAGGGCGTGGACTATGCCCTTCTCCGTCGAGGTTTGCAGCCCGGATCTACTCATCGCCGCCAAACGAATCGCAGACGAGCATGGGTCGGCGATGACCATCCACCATGGAGGTGGCGACGGGAGTGGCCCGACGCCCACCGAGCGGCTTGCGCAGTTGGACGTTCTGGGTCCCAACGTCGTCTTATCGCACTGCATGGATATGTCGGAGTCGGACATTGCCATCGTCGCCGAGACCGGCACACGCGTCGTGCTCTGTCCGAGCACGGTCCTCAAGAACGGGGCGAATACCGCCCGTGGAGGACGGCTCCCGGAGTTCTTGGATGCCGGGGTGAGCGTGGCGTTGGGGACCGACTCGGTCAACAGCTCCAACTATCTGGACATGGTGCGCTGTATGGGGCTGGCGGCAACGATCTACAAGGATGTTCGTGGCGACCGGAGCCTCGTTTCGGCGGAGACTGCTCTCGAGCTGGCAACGCGAACCGGTGCCGGCGCCTTGCAGACCGGCGATTCGCTGGGGTCGATCGAGATCGGCAAGGCGGGTGATCTCGTGTTGTTCGACACGCTCCGAGCCGACTGGCGTTCGCTGCTGCATCCGGTTCGCAATCTCGTCTATTCGACCACGGGCGAATCTGTGGACACGGTGATCGCCGATGGCCGCGTGATCGTTGAATCGGGGCGTCCGCTCTTTGTCGACGACCTTGGCGGCCTGATCGAACGTGTCGAGAAGGCGGGCAGTCGGATAGCCAAGGTTGCCGGCGTCGAATCCCCGTCACCGTGGCCGGTGATCTAGCGCCGGGCGAATTCGAGGAAGCCTGCGGGCTCGAGGTCCTGCTCCTAACGGAGGTTGCCACGTCAAAGGTGGGTCTTCTGTTCTCGCCAACGAGAACAGAAGACCCACCTTCTGTTGCGCTCCTATCCCGTCAGCCCGACCGTGTTGATGTGGATCAGACCGTCGGCCCGAGGCGACCAGACGATTCGATCTGAGCCTCCATAGATGTTCTTCACCGTTACCAAGTACACGTACCAGGCATCATCGAAGCCGCGTTGGCCCACAGCCTCGTACAGCTCCTGTCGCCTATCGACGTCGAGTTCGCTCCGAGCCTCATCGATCTGCGCGGAGGTCTCGTCGACGTCCATCGATCCACAGCACCCGTCGCCGTGGTAGTAGCTCGAGTACGTGCGGTCTGCATCCTGCAAGAAGTTGTCGTGGGGCACGAACATCGCCGTGGGACGAGTCTCCCTATCGATGAGCCGATCGATGTACTCCGAGAACTCGGGAATGATGATTTCAGTGTTGATCCCTACTGCGTTCCAGTACCCGGCGACCACTTCGGTCGTCTCTCTGTCGAACAGCGAGTTGCCCTCGAGCCCGAAGAGTTGGATCGACATACCGGCGGCACCGGCGTCCTCGAGCAAGCTACGAGCCAAGTCCGGATCGTACGGGTATGGCTCGAGCGAATCGTTGAAGCCGAACCAATTGGCGTTCAGCATATGACCCTGCAACGGGGCCGCCGTGCCCTGGAAGAGGTCATTCGCTATGGAATCCTTGTCCACGGCGTAGTTGAGAGCCTGCCGAATCCGGACGTCCTCGATCGGGCTTCCAGTTTGTGCGTTGAGTATCACGACGAACTGCTTGAGGCCTTCAGGAGTCAGGAACGACTGGGGGGCACGTTCGAGATCATCGGGCTGCAGATCGAGCATGAGATCGAGTTCGCCGGCCAGCAGGGCTGCCAAACGAGTGCCGTACTCCTCGAAGAAGACGATTCTTGCTTGATCGATGCTGGGCCGGCCATCCCAGTAGTCGTCATTCGCTGCCATGGAAATGGACTGCCCGCGCACCCACTCCGTAACGGCGTACGGTCCGGTCCCAATGGGGTTCGACCCAAAGTCTTCGCTCGCTGAAGCCTCAGGCGGCACGATGTACAAATAGGCCGCCAGCCGAGCGGGAAGAATCGGATCGGGCCCATCGGTCAGGATGTTGACCGTGAAGTCATCGACCTTCTCGGCGCCGAGAATCGACTGAACTTGCCCGGCTAGCTCAGATGCAAGGTCCGGGTTCAGGATTCGATTGACGCTGTGCACGACTGCGTCGGCGTTGAACGCCTCCCCGTTGTGGAATGTCACACCCTGGCGAAGCGTGAACTGCCAGGTCGTGTCGTCAAGAGTGGTACCGAGGTCGGTTGCAAGGCTTGGAACCAAAGCGCCGTCCGCATCGCGAGTCAGTAACTTCTCAAACACGTTCTCGGCGACGTTGAACATCGCCAACTGATCGACTAGTTGCGGGTCTAGGGACGTCGGCTCGGTGCCAAAGCCAAGAGTGACTGCCGTGTCCTCCTCCGGAGCGACAGTCGTGGGCGCCACCGTCGTAGTGGTGGGATCCTCTCCGGCAGTCGTTGTCACATCTCCGGGTGCCTCGGTTGTGGTGGTGACGGTCGTATCTGCGTCGTCGTCGCCGCCACAGGCCGTGAAGACGAGCGCTAGTGCCACTATCACCGGCGCCACGGCACGGGAACCCGAACGGTCTCGGAACCTCGGTGCTTTGCTTGTCATCGCGCCTCCTCCTCCGCTTGATAGCTCTGGTCTCCCACCAGTGCTATGGCGCGTGACGGTTGACCATAATCGCCTCGCGTTGTTTCTGCAACGGATTGCGAATGCAAGGACCAGGTGGTAGCGCCGGGCAGGTCCTGGCGAGAAGCTGGAATCAAGCCACATGGGACAGGAGCAGTGGGGGTGTCGCTCGATGACCACGTCCAATGCTTCGGAATAATGACGTCCGCCTGCGCCGTTTCGGCCCTGCGGCGGCGGTCTCGAGGTTGATGTCGGCGGTGCCGACTAGCGGTGCTGCATCCGACATCAGCTGCATTGCAGATCATTTGCAATAACGACTTCGGTGCTATTGTTATGGAATGGCATTTGAAGAGAACATCACTGAGGACGATTTGCTCAACAAGCTGCGCGAGGCGGGTCTGCGGGTTACGTTGCCACGACGGCTGATCAGCCGCGTTCTGGCGGACAGCAGATACGAATTCATCAACGCGGCGACCATCATCGAGCGCGTCAAGGCTTCTGCCGGACAGATCGACTCGTCGACGGTGTACAGAACCCTTGACGAGATGCAATCCATAGGGCTTGTTCACCACGTTCACGTGGGGCCACAGGTTTCTGGTACCTGGCACCTCTCATCCGAGGACGATCACCAGCACCTCGTGTGCGAGGAATGTGGCAAGACAACTCTCGTACCTTGGTCGGAAGTTGAACCGCTATATGAGCACTTCTACGCCAAGTATGGCTTTCACGCCAGCGTGCACCACCTCGCCATTCTTGGGCACTGTGCCGACGACTGCGACGAGCTACCCGATCATCCCCACGTCGCCAAGAGGAAAGGTGCAGTCAACGTCGAGTGATGATCGTGCTGATCGGCAATCCGTGATTCACGGACCGGTGGGCAGCACGAAATCCTCGTACGAGTGGATCGTTTCAACGCACCCAACACGCTGCAACGTGCCCGTCCACCTTGGTCTCGAGTGGTGGCTCTGCCGTCCGGCACCGATCCTCGGCAATGGGGCAGCGAGTCTGGAAGCGACAGCCTGGGGGAGGGTCGGTTGGACTCGGGATCTCCCCGCTGACGACCACACGAGCGCGTTGCCGCTCCAACACCGGATCCGGGGCGGGGACTGCTGAGAGCAAGGCCTCGGTGTACGGATGAATCGGCGATTCGTAGACCGCATCGCCATCGGCGACCTCGACCAACTTGCCGGCGTACATGATGCCGATCCGGTGTGAAATGTGTCGAACCACCGCAAGGTCGTGTGCGATGAATAGGTAAGTGAGGCTGAGTCGCTCTTGCAGGTCTTGGAGGAGATTCACGACCTGAGCCTGAATCGAAACGTCGAGTGCCGAGACGGGCTCATCTGCAACGATGAATTCAGGCTCCAGCGCTATGGCCCGGGCAATTGCGATCCGTTGGCGTTGCCCACCGCTGAACGCGTGTGGATACTTGTGCATGTCGTCAGCCGACAGGCCGGTCAGTTCGAGCAACTCGACCACTCGAGACTCTGCACGTTTCGCCGATCGGACGATCTTATGAACCACCAATGGCTCGGCGACGATGTCGAGCACCTTCCACCTCGGGTTGAGGCTGCCGAACGGGTCTTGGGAAACAGCCTGCATGTTGCGACGCAGTGAGCGGAGGTCGGCCCCTCCGATGTCGTTGATGAGTCGCCCGTTGTAACGGATTTCGCCGCTGGTGATCGGGAGCTTTCTCAGAATGGCGCGGCCCGTAGTCGTCTTTCCGGATCCCGATTCGCCGACCAAGCCGAACGTCTCGCCCCGTCGGATCTCGAAAGATATGTCGTCTACGGCATGCACGTGATTCTGCCGTCGGCCCCAGAAGCCCTCTCGATCGCCTGGGTACAGGACCCTCAGGTTGTCAACACGCAACAGCGGCTCAGCCATGTCTCTGCTCGACGGTGCTCGGGGCTGCCTCGTCCAATGTGATGGGGTGGATGCAGGCGGCCTGGCGTCCGCCGGGGAGTGCCTCGAGCGTCGGTTGATCAATCGTGCATTCCGCGGTGGCATTGCCACATCGGGGGTAGAAACTGCACCCTGGAGCCGGATCGATCGGACTTGGTGGAACCCCTTCGATGACTGGCAGGCGGCGCCGTTTCATATCGAGGCGCGGAGTTGCGCTCACCAACGCGGCTGAATAGGGGTGTCGTGGGTCGAGGAAGATCTCGTCAGTGGTGCCACTCTCGACGATCTTGCCGGCGTACATCACCGACACTCTGTCGCAGACACCTGCCACCACACCCAGGTCATGGGTGATCAGCATCAGAGCCAGGTCGAGGCTTTCCTGCAGCGAAGCGATCAACTCGAGCATCTGGGCTTGGATCGTCACGTCCAGCGCGGTAGTGGGCTCATCAGCGATCAGCAACTTGGGTTCACAAGAGAGGGCCATTGCGATGAGGATGCGCTGCTGCATTCCGCCCGAGAACTCGAACGGATATCGCTTGAGACGTCGTCCCGGATTGGGGATGTCGACCATCTCGAGCAGATCGGCAGCGCGGCTCCAAGCAGCTTTTCGCGTTAGGTCGAGGTGTCGAGTCATGAGCTCAGCCATCTGAGCGCCAACCGTGATGATGGGATTGAGAGACGACATCGGGTCCTGGTTGATCATGGCCAGCTCCTTGCCCCGGACCCGATCGGCCACCTTCTTGTCCAAGAGTGATTCGCCCCGCCACAGAACGTCACCGCCGATGACCTCACCGGGTAGCTGTATCAGGCCGAGAGCTGCCATGGCCGTCGTGCTCTTGCCGCATCCAGACTCGCCAACGAGGCCAAGCGTCTGGCCGTCGTCCAGCGCCAAGGAGACGCCGCGCACGGCAGAAGCGGTGCCCGCCCGCGTATGGAACGCGACCTCGAGGTCCCGGATCTCAAACAGGTGTCCCGCGCTTGCGTTCACAGTGCGTCGCTTCCCTGACGTTGGACCGAAGCTGCGAAGAGTTTGGCGCTCTCCTTTGGATCTGTGGCAACGCGCAGCCAGCTCGCGAGAAGATTGATCCCGAGCACGGCGATGGCGATCGCGGCGCCGGGCAGCAGGATCAGCCACGGTGCGGAGAAGACGTACTCGCGGCCGCTCGTCACGTCGAGTCCCCATGAGACCAGTGGCGGTTGAATACCCAGACCGAGGAAAGACAGAGCGGCTTCAGAAAGCATCACGTGGGCAGACTCGAGCACCGCGACCGTGATCAACGGAGCGGCAATGTTGGGCGCAATGTGGCGGAACATGATTCGGGCCGGTGAGGCGCCGATTGTCTCGGCCGCATCCACGTATTCTTCCTCCCTGGCAGCTAGTACCAGCCCGCGCGCCATACGGGCAAAGGCCATCCAGATCCTGAGCGACAGCACCACTACCAATGCACCGAGGCTGGGCCCGACCACGGTGAGAATCGTTAGCGCCAGGAGCACTCCCGGGAAGGAGTACTGAGTATCGATCGTGCGCATGATGATGGAGTCTGTTGCACCGCCTCTGTAGCCGGCGAGAAGACCCAGAGAAATGCCCATGACGCCGGAGAGGCTCACGGTCAAGAGCGGTACGACCAGCGTGACACGACTTCCGTGGATGATCCTCGAGAGGACATCACGACCCAGCTGATCGGTGCCCAAGACATGGGAGAATGTGCCACCGTCTTGCCAGATTGGCGGGGTCAGCCTCGCCGACAGGTCTTGCAGATTCGGATCGTAGGGCGCCAATTGCGGGGCGAAGACTGCGGCGATCGCGATCAACAGGACCACGGCCACGCCAAACAACCCGACCGGATCGCGCCAGACATTCCGGAAAGCTGCCACGATTCCGTGCCGCGCCACTCGGCTGCTCCCGGATGTTGAGGCCCGGTCTTCATGACCCGCGACGTTGCTCATCTCACTCGAGCCTCACCCGTGGATCGATTCTCTTGTAGGCGAGGTCGACCAGCAGGTTGACGACCACGACCATGACCGCAACGACCAGAACAACCCCCTGGAGGAGGATCAGATCCTGTCTTTCGATGGCCTGAAAAGCCGTGAACCCGAGACCCGGCCATGCGAATACCGTCTCGACAATGACTGTCGCTCCTGCCAACGCTCCGACGAACTCCCAACCGGCGATGGTAAGGACCGCGATTGCGGCACCTCTGAAGGCGTGCGACACCACTATTCGCGATCGAGACAGCCCTCGAGCCGTCGCATCCCTCACGTAAGGCGCATTGAGTTCGTCGATCATGGCCGATCTGGTAACCAAGGAGATTCGTCCCACGATCGGACCGGCAATCACGATGGCGGGAAGAATGAGATGCTTGATCCCACCCGAACCCGACGTGGGTAGCCATCCAAGCGTGACGCTGAAGACGACAATGAGGACGAGGCCGACCCAGAACTGTGGCAGAGAAAGGCCCAGGACCCCGACGACGACAGCGAAGCGATCGACGAAACCGCCCGGCCGCAGCGACGCCACAAGTCCCAGAGCAACGCCGATCACCAGCGCCAGCGCGAAGCCTGTGAACGCGAGCAAGAGAGTCGCCGGCAACACCTCGAAGATGATGTCCGCTGCCGGTCGCCGCTGCCACAGCGAGTCGCCGAAATCCAGCCGAGCTGCACCCGCCATGTAGTCGCCAAGTTGAGCCAACAACGGCTGATCGAGGCCCAGTTGTTCTTCGAGAACCGCTCGATTCTCCTCCGTCGCCTCAAAGGGCAGCATCACTGCGACGGGGTCCCCAATGAGTCTGGTTACAACGAAGACGACAAGCGCGACCGCGACGACTACCAAGATGGCCTGGCCGATTCGCCTGATCATGTAGCGACCCATGTCACCTCCGGCTCAGCACCGATCGAGCACCTCTCGGAAATCTCCGTCCGATGGGTGCCGGAGCCTATGGAAGCCCCTCTAAGCCAGCGCTGTCCTCGTATCGTCTCTACCCATGTTGCCCGAGGCCTGCCTCGATTCGCGACCCGTCCTCCACCGGGCCCGACGGATCGACACCGTCTACGTGTACAAACACCTGGTCGAGGTGCTTTATCCCATGTTTGAGGGCATGAGTGACAGCTTCGCCGATCTCGTGGCCGTCGCTGACAGACATGCTCGCGTCAACCCGGATTTCTATGTCGGCGCGGAGTCGATGGCCCATCCATCGAAGTTGGGCAACACCGAGTGCCTCGACTCCCGGAACGGTTGGCACGATCTCCTCGATGTGACCTACCAGATGTGGATCGACGGCGTCCATGAGTCGTCGATAGATGTCTCGCGCCGCCGAGCGAAGCACTCCGAGAATCGCTATCGAAACGAGAATCCCAATGATGGGGTCGGCGCGCTCGAATCCCAGCCAGACGAAGAATGCGCCCAGGGCCACCGCTAGCGAGGTGAAACCGTCGACCCGAGCGTGGAGGCCGTCGGCGACGAGTGCCGCCGATCCGATCTCGCGACCGATGCGGATTCGATATAGGGCTACCAATTCGTTTCCAATGAATCCAACGACTCCGGCTGCGAACAGAACGCCGAGAAACTTGATCTCCTGCGGATTGATGAGACGGTCGATCGACTCCCATGCCGCAAGCACCGCCGATCCCGCGATCATCAATACGACAAAGAGACCGGCGAGATCTTCGGCTCTCCGATATCCGTACGTATAGCGCCTAGTGGCTGCCCGGCGTCCGAGTCTGAAGGCGACAAACAGCGGCACGGCGGTGAGAGCGTCGGAGAAGTTATGGATGGTGTCTGCGAACAAAGCCACCGAGCCGGTGATCGCGACGATGACCAGCTGAATCAGTGCTGTCACGAAGAGCACGGTGAATGAGATCACCAGCGCCCGGATGCCTCGTTGGCTGCTTTCTAAGGCATCGTCGATTGCGTCGGCGTGATCGTGTGAATGCAGACCGAGGAAGTCACTGATCCCGTGCCACACGCTCGAGAGCACACCGTCGCCATGTCCGTGGTCGTGATCCCCGTGGCTGTGGTCGTGATCGCCGTGGCTGTGGTCGTGATCCCCGTGGCTGTGGTCGTAATCTGTTGGTGCGTGGTCGCTATGCGTGTGCCCATCAGGCGTGTCGTCGCCGTCGCTGCTCCTGGACTCGGTCACGCGACATCTCCTCAGGTCTCAGGTCTCGTCTGTTGCGCAGAGATCACTTATAGTCGAGCATCGCTGCTTTTGCAAACAGCTGCGATAACGATCTGCTGTAGGTCCACGATGTGGTTCGCGTTCTGTCCTGTTAGGCCCACTGCGGTTCGCTCGAACCGTGAAACGTCGTCCTGACCTCTGGGAAAGCGCCGCCGCGGTCAGTACGTCCCGTTAGGTATCCGACAGGACACGTTTGAACCTGACGCGCTCAATATGTGCCGCTATCGGGGCGGTTTCATAGTCCCCCACATCGACAAGGGAGTGGCTGGTGCGAAGCCAGGCGCCACGCCCGTAGCCGTCGTGATCGCAGTGACGAGAGCTATCCGCGTCCACCGAGATCAGCTCTGTGTCAGGTCCCACAGGTAGTACATCCCATAGAGCCCGAACGCGGCGAAGAGGAACCCGTACACGTAAAGAACGGGAGTTGCTCCCTCTTTGCCGGGCTTAGGTCGTCCTTCATGAGCATGAGAGTCTCGGGAATCCAGATCGCCACGAAGTACACGTAGCAGGCGCAGGTGTAGATCCCGAAGAGCGCGGCCCACTCGTTGTCCAACAACGCCAACACCACGAAGACCACGCCGGCGAACAGGTAGGTCAGGTCGGCGTAGGCGATGGCCCGCTGCTCAATCATGAACCATCTGAACTCCGGCTCGTACGCAGCAGCTTCCATGAGTCCGAGCCGTTTGTGGAGCTTGGGCGCCACTAGCTGAAGGACTTGCGTCGCCGGACCCAAGATCCACATGATCACGAAGACGACGATGAACCAGATGCTCACTTCTATGTTCCGGCCACCTCCGCTTGTAGCGCATCCCCGACAGATCCGGTATACATCTTGCGCCTCCTCGCCCCCACCCATACCACGCGAGCATCTCGACGGTCGAGGCGAAACTCACCTTGTCATGAGCGTGCCGAGCCTGTCGGGCGAGTTCGCGTGGCGAGAACAAGCAACCGCCCATTTTCGGCACTATGCGCTAGCGCAGATCGTGGAGATGGCTCGCGTTCTGCCCTGTTAGGCCCACTGGTTGTGATAGTGACAACGTTTCTGTTTCGTTGGCGGGCGACGTATCCGAGCGCCGAGGTGCCGATCGGCTCGGTTTGAGGTCGCGCTCGTTATCGCCCATACCGGGCGATCGGCGTGGACAACGGGAGGGTGGAAGACATGGCGTGTACGTTGGGGTCGATGGCTGCCAATCCGTTCGATCCGTAAGGACGGCTCGTCGGTTTGCCGGGGGTCGCCCCGACTACTCGACCTTCGTGTCGAACATTGGCCGAAAACTGACCGGTAGC
>JBFGAX010000058.1:0-17228 GCA_041567895.1 Acidimicrobiia bacterium | reverse complement strand
TGGACGAAAGTCGTTTCCTGCCAGGCCACCCACGACGCCCGAATGCCTAGGGAACGGATAGCGACCGTTGGCTACGAATCAGGGCTGACCGTCGAGACCTGTGACCTCAATAGCCCGGTGCTCGCCAACCCGCGCTCTAGGAGAGATCATCGCTTCGAGCACTTCCCCATCGGGTTTGAGGAGTTGCACTCGTCCGGCCCATTCGGTGATCGCAGCCCCCTCTTCCGGATACAGAAAGCCTGTGAATGGAGAACCCGGATCCCCGGTTGGTTCGAGCTCGGCGGTGACGATGTCCCACACTTTGCCGTCGACACCCATCACTTTCACTTTGCCCGAAAAGGGCACCGACGACGGGCTCATAGATTCCTCATCCATGCCCGGTTATTTCCCGCCCTGTTAGAAACCAAACCTTCGGGACCGGCACCGATCAGGACTCGGGAAGCAACCCTGCCGCCTGGCCCACCAACGTGAACCACTCAGCAAGCGAGCCGATCGTCTCGTGTGCATTGAGTCCGCTGGGATTCGGTACCACCCAAAGTGTGGCATATCCCATACGCTGATTCTGAAGACCAAGCGAGGCGCGGGTCTGCCCGAAGGCGGTGCGATACGCTGTGATCCCGGAAACCGCCACGACTCTCGGGCGCCACGCTTCAACGTTGTCGACCAACGCGGCCCCGCCCTCCCTCAGCTCAACTGCACTCAGTTCGGAAGCTCTGGCA
The DNA here is from genome assembly GCA_041567895.1 of Acidimicrobiia bacterium. Taxonomy (GTDB): domain Bacteria; phylum Actinomycetota; class Acidimicrobiia; order Spongiisociales; family SHLN01; genus JABDOU01. Next base: position 16,509 of record JBFGAX010000058.1, on the reverse strand, counting down.
GTCGCTCGCCTCACCAGATTGCTGATGCCTATCCCCCGCTCGATGAGATGCCGTCGATCTTCGTCCGTAAAACCGGCCGACCGGTCGATCTCGCGCTCGATCAGGCCAGACCGAAGGAGGGCCGGATAGAAGCGATTGCTGGGATGCGCGAAATGGGTCTGCGTGGCTGCGGTCCACAAACCCGGATTGATCCCAACAAACAGCAGCTGCAAACCCGGACCGACCAGATCGGGAACCGTCTGATCCCGGAAACGTTCGAGCTCTGTTCGGCTAAACCCCACTACAAAACCGGCTGAGCCTCGAGTGCACGACGTGATGATGCTCGACCAGGCCGTCGTGACCAAACCGCATGATCAGGCGTTCTGCTGATCCCGCCATGCGAGGAGTTCCTTCAATGGACCCCAGTCCGATGGCGGAGTGCCTGGACTGCCGATGAGCTGGGTAACGCCCGCAGCCAGATACTCGTCGGCCTGCTCGTACTGGGAGGGATCCATCAACACCACTGACCTTTCAATGGAATCCGGGTCACGGCCCACTTTGGCGCACCAGTCATCAAGCACCTGATTCTTGTGCTTGAGGGTCGCTGGATCTCCGCCTCCGTTCCAGATGTCGGCATGCTCTGCCACGATGCGCAATGTGACCTTCTCTCCACCGCCGCCGATGAGGATCGGTATCGTGCGCAAAGGGGGAGGATTGAGCTTGGCCAACCGGTCTTTGATGATCGGCATATTGGCATCCAGATCCCGAAGCCGACTCGGGGCCGTTCCGAACTCGTAGCCATACTCGACGTAGTCTTTTTCGAACCACCCCGAACCGATGCCGAGGATGTGTCGGCCTCCCGAAATATGGTCGATGGTACGCGTCGCATCCGCCAGGAGATTGGGGTTGCGATAGGAGTTGCATAACACGAGCGAGCCGAACTCGATGCGTTCGGTTACTTCAGCCATGGCGGCGAGCAATGTCATCGCCTCAAAATGCAGTCCCTCGGGTTCTCCGCGGAGCGGATAGAAGTGATCCCAGTTGTACAGGACGTCAATCCCGAGCTCCTCGGCCATGGCCCAGCCGGCTCGCAACTCCTTATATGTGGAATGCTGCTGGGGCAGCGTGGCCCCGATCCTGATTTTCAATGCATGCTCCCTTGGTCGCACAAAACCTTAGATCGGCTCGGCCACCTAGCCGGTGTCCATCACGTTGATTCCAGAGGGGCTCTCATCCTCGTCAATGGGCTCGAGCGTGATCCACAGACGCGGAAAGTCGCGGCGCGAGACACCCACCCAGAGCTCGACTCCAGCCGGTTCGACGAATGTGCCCGCGGATATATGAACCTCGTCTTTCGTAAACCAGAACTCGTAAACCGATCCTGACGGAGCGGGTGGCAGCCCCTCGACTTCCAGCACAACTCTGGTTCCGCCGGATTCGACCCAGCCGAGAACTTCCCCAGACGCCTGGGGCGCAGCTTCAGTCCCCGGGAGGGCGACTCTCCAGTCGGGTGAAGCGAGCTGTGCGCCAACCCAGACAGCCAGAATGATCACTCCCGCTACAACCCCTCCGACCGACCACCATCCTGTCCGGTCGAAGCGTCTACGACCGGACCCCGATCCCGGGGAGCCGCTCACGAGAGCTACTACCCGATCCTCCAATCCGGGCGATGGCTCTTTCCAGATGGCCGGGTCATCGAGACGTGATCGCACCGAGTCGAGAGTGCTCCATTGCTCGCGGCAATCCGCACACGAGGCGAGATGATCGAGTTCAGCCTGGCCTGCCTCTCCTGCCAGGAACATCGCTCGAGCATCGCGGCATTTCATGCCGAAGCCTCCCTCAGATGTGATAGAAGGGAGGCCAGACGTTCGTGAGCTCGATGCGAACGCGATTTCACCGTTCCAAGCGCCACCCCCAATTTGTTCGCTGTCTCGGCTTGGGTCAGGCCGTGAAAGTGAACGGCCTCAACCACCTCCCTGTGCTCAGGACTCATCTGATCGAGCGCGGAACGCACCTCCCACGCCTCCCACGTTTGCTCAAAATCCTGTGGAAGAACGGCGATATCGGCTTCGGAGTGGAGAGGAACCCGTCCCCCGTGACGTTTCTCTCTTCGGTAGACATCAACTGCGGTACGGCGCGCGATTGCGTAGAGCCAGGGTGCCGGATCGCGTTCGATGTCGAAACTTCCGGCCGCCTTCCATGCATTGAGGAACGTCAGTTGTACCGCCTCGTCGGCCAAACCGGTGTCGCGAAGCGATGAAAATGCAACAGTGAACACCGCTCTTCCGTACAGGCGATAGAACTCACGGACCGCGTCGGCATCGCCGGCTGCAAAACGCCGGACCAATGCCGATGATGCCTTCCGTCTTTCCTCGATGGACCCTCCCTGGATCTCACCTATTCAATACGATGCAAAGGCGTTATTGGTTCCTAGCCAACGATCGCCTCCCCTGCGGCGTCGACTACAAACCAGACGTCGTTGACTCCTTGACCATTGGTCTCCCCCGGGGCAGCATCATTCGCGAAGTAATAGAGGGGCCATCCGCCGTACGTGACCTGTGTGGTTCCGTCGTCCCGGTCTACCGTCCCGAACAGCGATGGATCCGTGCCGTCTCCTGCCACCGGCCCCTCCAGAAGTGGAGGCCAGTTGACCGCGCAATTGTCATAGCAAACACTCGGGCCCTGCTCGTCAGGCGTGAACAGATACAGCGTGTTGCCCTGGTCGTCGGTGAGTATCTCGCCCAAGCCGGAGCTCGTCACAACTACCGATGCTTGGGGCCCAGGAATGCCCACACCTTCGCCGTCCGGAGAGACAACGAACCAGACGTCGTTGATTCCCTGGCCGTTGGTGTCGCCCGGTGCTGAGTCGTTCTGGAAGTAATAGAGGGGCCAGCCGTCATAGGTGACCTGCTCGGTGCCGTCTTCCCGGGTAGCCGTGCCCATCAGCCCTGCATCTACCCCAGCCCCGGCCATCGACCCGGCCGGCAACGGCGGCCAGGCCGCAGCGCAATCGCCGTTGCACACACTCGGCCCCTGGGCGTCCTGCAGGAAAAGGTAGAGGACGTTGCCATCCTGGTCTGCGAGTACGTCTCCCAAAGCTGTGCTCGTCACGATGACCATGTCGTCGACAGGAGCGCCGGTTGTGGTGGTCGCATCGGTTGAAGTGGTAGCGGAAGTTGTCGTCGTTGTGGCGGCGGTCGACTCGCTGGCAGGTTCGTCGCCCCCGCAGGCTGCCAGCATGATCACACCGGCGATGGTCAACCAAAGTCTCGCTCTGAGCAGTATCACGGTTTCCTCCTCGGCGTTTGATGGGTATCCATCAGTACGGACCAGGCGAACTGTCGGTTCCGCTCATAGCCGTCCGTTCCAGGCCTATGTCCACTCGTAGCTCAACACGGAAACGTCAGCGGACGGTCCGGACGTCAGGACGCAACGCGTTCGAGGTCAACTCGAGCGTCCAGGCTACGATCGCCCTGAAGCAACCTGACCCAGTCGCTCAACGCGGAGACCAGAGCCGCAAGACGTGTTCGGGTTTCGTCGTCCGTCAGATTTCCGGCTTCATCGAACAACGTTGTGGCGTGCCGGAGATAGAGACTTGGCTGCGGCAACACGATTGCCTGGCTCGAGACGAGCATCTGGCGAAGCATCGTCTGGGCGAGACGGGTTCCCCAGGGACCGGTGGTGACCCCGGTTACAGCAATGGGTCGACCTTCGAGACCCTCGTAAACCTCACCAATCGACAGCCAGTCGATCATGTTTTTCAGCACACCCGGCACAGCCTGGTTGTACTCCGGCGTGGCAATCAGAACAGCATCAGACCTTGAGAGTGCGTCACGGAGTGCTGCCACACCGGCGGGAGTCTCAACGTCGGCTACATCCTGATTGAAGAGCGGGACCTCGGCGAGGTGTTCGTACACCGAGACCGAAGTACCAACGGGCGCCAGCTCGGCGGCTGCATAAAGAACTGATTTGTTGTACGACCGGGTCCGGAGGCTTCCCGGGATGGCCAGGATCTGAATGTCTTCCACGGTCATGTCGTCACTTCCCTTCTCATTACATGATGTGTCATGTACATACCATACAGGAAGATAGATGACATGTCAATAACTTCCCACTAGAATCGCTCCATGACCTCCAGGTGGCTCGACGAAACCGAAGACCGGGCGTGGCGGGGCTTTCGACGGATGTTCACATTGCTTGAAGCTCACCTGGCTCGCGACCTGGCCGACCACACCGATCTGTCCATGGCGGACTATTCGGTGCTTTCGAACCTTGCGGAAGCCGAGGGTCGCCGATGGCGGGTCAATGAACTTTCCCGTCGCATGCAGTGGTCGCAAAGCAGACTCTCCCATCAGATTCGACGCATGGAAAACCGGGGATTGGTCCGACGCGAGCAAGTCGAGGAAGACGGGCGCGGAGCGATGGTCGTCCTGACCCGCCAGGGACTCAAAACCATTGCTGCCGCCACTCCGGCACACATGACGGCGGTACGCAAACACATGATCGATCTCCTCGATCCGGAGGAACTCGCAACCCTCGCCGTCATCGCCGAAAAGGTGGTCGGTCAATTGGAAGAAGATCACAGCTGACTCACTGCGAATCTGAACGAGCCTTCTCTTTCGATGCTCGGCCGCATCAATTTCGGATAGCTTCGCAGGTGGAGGATCTCGCGAAAGATGGATTCGAACGCTCAACCCCTGGCGACGGATCGACGTCTCCCGACAGGAACGTTGACCTTCTTTTTCAGCGACATCGAGGGCTCAACACAGCTGGTGCAGCGGCTCGGGCCCGATTACCGCAGGGTTTTGGAGCGTCACGGAGCGATCGTTCGCGAGGGGTTGGTTCATCACCAGGGTGTTGAGGTCGGTACGGAAGGCGACTCGTTCTTTGCCGTTTTCGAGTCAGCAGCAGCAGCGATTTCCGCCGCCGTCGAGATTCAACAGGCACTCGCCGCCGAACGCTGGCCAGAAATGGGAGCCGTTCGGGTCCGGATCGGATTGCATACCGGGACAGCGGAGATGGGACACGACAACTACATCGGTATAGACGTGCACAGAGGTGCCCGAATCTCAGCGGCAGGACATGGCGGACAGGTCCTGGCGTCGGCCACAACGAGGGCTCTGGCACCAGCGGTCGCCGAATATGTCGATCTCGGCGACTATCACCTGAAAGATCTACCGGAGCCCGAACGACTCTTTCAGATCGTTGTTCCTGGTCTTCCGATGTCGTTCCCCCCGATTCGCTCGGTGGGCGGCACCGCAAACAACCTTCCGGCCAGCACATCGACGCTCGTCGGCCGGTCTCGTGAGATGGCCGAGATCTCGGACCTACTCGGACAACACAGGCTCGTCACCCTCAGTGGACCCGGCGGAATCGGAAAGACGCGACTCGCCCTCGAAATCGCCCGTAATCAGTTGCCTCGTTTCGCCCACGGTGTATTCATGGTCGACCTGGCACCGATTGAGGACTTTCAACTGGTCGTCGCCGTGATCGGGAACCTATTAGGCATAACCGATCCTTCGCTCACGGGGATCGCCGCACACCTCGGTGGTGATCCCACTCTCTTGTTCATTGACAATTTCGAGCAGGTAATCAAAGCATCGACTGACATCGCGACACTGCTACAGACCGCGCCGGGACTCAAGATTCTGGCGACTTCTCAACTGCCGCTGCGGATCGCCGGAGAGCGGCTCTATCCCCTATCACCTCTAGGGACTGTTTCATCATTCGCTGCGTCGGGATCCGACGCCGCAAGGCTGTTCACCGATCGCGCCCAGGCCATAGATCCATCGTTCCGCCTGGAGGATCACGCAGAGGAGGTGGAACGTCTCGTCGGGGTGCTCGACGGACTTCCCCTTGCAGTCGAGTTGGCCGCCGCCCGCATCAATCTGATGACACCCACCGAGATCGCCAGGAGGCTGACGAGCGGAATGGGCCTTCTTGCCGGCGGGGCGTCAGACGCCCCGGAGCGCCATAGATCCGTCCAAACTGCAATCGCATGGAGTTACGATCTCCTCGCTTCAGACTCACAAGAAACCCTCCAGCGGTTGTCCCAGTTTCGCGGGGGCATGACGCTCGAGGCGGCAGAGACCGTGGGTCGCATCGGAACGACTGATGCATTGGCAATTATCGCGGATCTCGTCGACCACGGTTTACTCATGCGAGATACGGGGGGCCTCTCTTCCACCCGCTTCCGAATGCTGGAACCGATTCGTCTGTTTGCTGAGGAGATTGCTGAAAACAGCGGGGCACTACCGGCCATCGCCGCGGCACATGCATGGTACTTCCGCGATTTAGCAACCACCGCCGGAGTAGAGCTGGAAGGAGAACGCTTGCCATTTTGGCTGGCGGTCCTCGATGAGGAATTCGACAATCTGCGAGCCACGTTGAGCTTCTATGAATCCGCTGGAGATCCGGTCAGCGGTCACGGAATCCTCGGCGACACCTGGCGATTCTTTCAAGGCAAGGGGCACCTCTCAGAACTCGTGATGTGGCTCGAACGATTCGAGGCACTGTCCGGCTCAGCGGTAAAGACCCCTCAACGAGCAAAGGGACTCATGGCATGGGGAGCCGCCGTGTATTGGCAAGGAGATGCGCCGGCGGCCATCAGACACTACGAGGACGCAGTGGATATTGCCCAGGAGGTAGGAGACGAACCGCTCATCGCGTCAGCTTTGTATGGTCTGGCAACCTCGTTGATCATGAACTCAGACCCCTCGGGTTGGAAGCCTCTTGCAAAAGCTGAAGAGATCTTCAAAGGGCGCAACGATGTCGGAGGTTTGGCTCATGTGGCCGCTGCGAAAGCGTTCGATGCCCTGAACACCGGAGAGATCAAGGGATCAGGAGAACACTTCGATCGTGCGTTCGAGCTGTATTCCGAAGCCGGACATCGGCTGTATGCGGGTCAGACCTCGCTCGGAAGTGCCGGCGTCGCTTTGGAAGAGGGCCGGATCGACGATGCGCTCCACTACGCCAGAAAGGGACTCCAATTTGGGGAAGAATTAGGCGATCGGTTCTTGACGGCATGGTCCATTGAGTGGGTTGCCACTGCGCTGGTAGAAGCGGGCGAGATCGACCGCGCGGCAAAGCTGTCGGGAGCCGCCTCGGCCGCGCGTGAGAAGCTGGGCGGAGGATGGACACCGCTCATGATTGGTGTCGAAGACTCCGAATCCCGGTTGATCCGGGTGCTAGGCGAGGAAGAAACCCGGACTGCCCGCGGATCGGGAGCAGGCCTCACGCTCGACGAAGCTGTCCGACTTGCAAAAGACTCCAGGTGACGGCCTCCCGACAATGCCATCGAGACCGCGTGCCACCATTCTTGTGAATGTAGCGCCGAGAAGCGCTCAGGCTTCCAGTAGTTCCTTCAGCTTCTCCAGATTCGACTTCACGTCTTTGGAATACATGCGGATTACCAGGGGATCCGCCAACTTTCCGAAGAAGCCGCCAAACGTCGCTGTCTCCTGACGCCATCGAACAAGCGTGTCTCCCTCGTCGTCCTCGTACTGCACTTCGATTTCCCACGCCATCGGAGACTTGATGCTCCGACTGGCCCAGTGGCGGCCCCGATCGAACTCCGTGATCTCGGATGTCCACTCGATTGGCCTCCCGGCCACTCTGGTCACACCGCGGTTCGTCGTTCCCTTTCCTACGGGACCATCCGACGTCTGTTCGAACTCGACGAGGTTCGAGTTAAAGAGCAGGACATTGGCCGGGTCCGTTGCGAAGTCGAAAACTTCCTCGGGGCTGCGCTTGATGAGAATGGTCTCCTCGACAACTGGCATGGGAGACCTCCTTTCTTGCAAAACGAGCGCGCGCGACGCCCGTACCAATTCCGAGCATACATACCGACATTACGCGAGGGCGCGACGATCTCGAGAACCACTACGTGTGGCAATCCACAAACCCATGAGCCACCGATTCATATCGCGTACAGATCTGTCGGGCGCTTGATTTCGATGCCTTTAGCTCAAGTTTTTTGCCAGCCGGTCGAAAAACCCTCATCAGTTGTTGACCACTCACAGTGGTTAGGACAGAAGATGAGGAGCAAGGAATGGTTCTGCCAAGGAAATGGAAGGTCGTCGCCAGTGCAATGTCGGCGGCGGTCGCCTTCTCGGCCACTTCGGCCATCGCCCAGGAAGGCGAAGATGAGGAGGCGGAGTCGTCCACGGTCATTGAAGAGGCTGTCGACATCTCGACCCTGACGCCACTGGACGCGTCAGTCGAATCGGCCGTCGCGACACTTCTGCAAGCCGACGATGAGCCTGAGGTCGAGTCACCGTTCGACAGCGCCATCAGCGCCGAATCGGTCGAGGAAGAGTCACAACCAAGTGTGGAATCTGAGAGCATTCCGTCGGCAGAGTCTGTCTCCGTCGAATCCGCCGAGTCGGTTGATTCCCCGGACTCGGTTGACTCCCCGGAGTCCGTTGATTCCGTCAGCGTTCCGTCGGCCGAAAGCGTGAGCGTTGAATCGTCCGACTAGTTCGTAAATCAGGCAGGCTCCGGCGTCGATGAAGATTGGGTGATCCCCCAGCCATCCACTCCCCCCGTCGACGCCGGGCTGCCTGCCCTTTCGCTCCTTCTCGGCCGAGAGGCGAAGCCCATTTTGGAGGCGGGACTCGACGAGAAACTGACCGACGTGATTGCCAGGCAGGTTCGATACCGCCCGGGAACCTACGTCACAGCCAGCTATTCCGCGAGAAACTCGAAGGGCGCACCACTAACGGTCTGTGCCCACGCGGGGAAGCGACTGCCAGACCTTGCACCAATAGTCAGCGACGGTGATTCCGAGATCGCCGTCTGGCGCTTCCCACACGATCCATCGCTTCCTGGACTCATCCACGCATCACGGGCCGAATTGTTGGCACCGATGCTGGCGAAGGTGGGGATCGATGAGCCGATCACCGCTATCGACGTTCGGTCATATCGACCACGACGAAGAGCCGTCGTTGAGGTGTCAACCCGGCGTCACCGACTGTTCCTCAAGGTGGTTAGACCGGTGCGGGTTGCCGATTTGCAATCCGTCCATAAGGTTGCGGCCGAGTTTCTTCGGGTTCCCAGAAGCCTCGGCTGGTCGCCGGATCTGGGACTCGCGATCCTCGAGGCCCTTCCAGGAATCTCGCTACGACAAAGTCTGGATTCCGGCATCAGCCAACTTCCGACAAGTCAGAACCTGACCAGCATCCTCGATGATCTGCCGCACGTCCCCACAACCTCGCCGGGACTCGTCGAACGCGTGCACGCTCACCGTCTTCTCCTGGACGTCCTTGCCCCGGGCGAGTCGACCCGAATCGCTCGCATCGTGGATGACATCGCTCGCGCTTCGACCGAGCCAGTGGTTGCAGCCCACAACGACTTCCACGCAGCTCAGGTCATGGTGTCTGGTAGATCGATCGTGGGACTGGTTGACATCGACACATTGGGTTCCGGGCATCGGGCCGACGATTATGCGATGCTGCTCGGCCACCTCTACACCAGTGCGATGACCTCGGGGAATACAACATTCGCTTCGTACGGCGCTCGACTCATGTCGGGATTCGAATCGCAGGTCGACCGGACCAGCCTCCGCCTGCGGACCGCTGCCGCGATCGTCGGCTTTTCAACGGCCCCGTTTCGATCTCAACAAGTCGATTGGCCCGTCGCCATCTCGAAACGGCTGGATGCAGCCGAATCGTGGCTCGACTCCAGCGCTGCAGCGTGAGCATCGGCACTGAAGCGCCCACCTACCGGGCGGAGGTTCGATGCTGGGCATTTTGCGACACTCCTGGTCGATAGGACTATTAGTCGAACTGACTATAATTGTGCTATGACGATCGGATCTTCGACTGAAATCGGCGTGGTCGTCGGGGAGTTTTACCCACCCCACCTGGGTCACGTAGACGTCATCGAGTCGGCGCTGGCACAGGTCGCGCGCCTCTACGTTCTGGTAAACAGTGTTTCCGATCAAACCATCTCCGTTACGACCCGTAGTGAATGGCTCGCCGACGCCGTTCCCGAGGCAACGTTCATCGTCTCACATCAGGATGCACGAGGGGCTGACCAACTGCCGGCAGAGCGCACACTCGAGATGTTGCCCGAGCCACCGACTGTCGTCTTCACGTTCGGAGAGCAGGACTTGGCGTGGGTGAATGCGATCGGAGTTCGGCATGTCACGATCGATCTCGACCGGACCCGGTTCCCGGTCAGTGAAAGCGGCATCCTTTCCAATCCCAGGGAGCACTACACGTGGCTGGTTCCAGCCGCCCGTGCTGCTCTCGCCAAGCGAGTCGTGCTGGCTGGAGCCGAGTCGACCGGCAAATCGACGCTGGCAATAGATCTCGCCAACCATTACCAGACCGTGTGGGTTCCCGAGTACGGGCGTTGGTATTCCGACGGCAGAGCGGGACTGAAGGATCGAACGTGGACGGCTGACGAGTTCGTGCGCATAGCCATAACCCATCATCAGGGCGAAGCAGATTTGGCCAGAAGATCCGCTCATGGCCTGGTCATCCTCGACACCGACGCTCTGGTGACGAAAGTCTGGCATCGCCGCTATCTCGACTCGGAAAATCCCCCACTCGAGAAGCTGGTCAATGCGTTTCTCCCCGATCTCTACTTTGTGTGCGCTCCGGATTTCGAATGGGTTCACGACGGTACAAGGGAATCTCCGAACTACCGGAATTCCATGCACCTCGACACTCTGCAGCTGATCGCCAACACAGGCGTCCCGTTCATCGAACTCACCGGTGATCAGTCCAAACGCTTGAAAGAGGCGGTCGCTGTCATCGATGAAACCGTTCAGAGCGAGCCTCTGATCTGAAGGAGAATCAATGGCGGCCCTGACGCCCGAATACTCGGATCCTGGCCCGGCAGGACGAGGGGCCATCGTAGACACTCGATCGTTTGACTTCCCCGGTTCACTGGCTGCGTCAGCCGACGTGACATTGTGCGCAACGTTCAGGCGGCTCTTTCCGTCCGGCTGCCAATGGGCGTTTTAGGGCTCTCCGGATGGGCCTCCGACACCAACGGCAGGCGCACGTGAACACCGAGCACGCTCAGCGCCATGCACAGTTTGCTGTGACCGTTGACATCGTGCTGCTAGCGGTCACAGAGCGACTAGAGGTCATGCTCGTGCGTCGCGGCGCCGAACCGTTCCAGGATTTCCTGGCATTGCCAGGCGGTTTTGTGCAACCCGAGGAGTCCATCGAGCATGCAGCCAGGCGAGAACTCGGCGAGAAAACCGGACTCACTCCCGACCAGCTACCTGGAGTGCACATCGAACAGCTCGGCACGTTCGGAGACGTGCAGCGCGACCCGCGTATGAGGGTGGTGTCTGTCGCGTACCTCGCCTTGAGCCGCTTCAGACCAATCCCGACCGCCGGCACCGGTGCTGTGGAGGCGGTGTGGATGCCGGTCGAGGCGGCAGAGGGCCAGACGCTCGCGTTCGACCACATGGAGATCCTCACAGCCGGCTTGGAACGTGCCCGATCGAAACTCGAGTACACGACGCTCGCCACTTCGCTGGTTGCACCCACGTTCACGCTCGGCGAACTGCGGCAGGTTTACGAAGTCGTCTGGCAGGAGAGCCTCGACATCGCCAACTTTCGTAGGAAGGTGCTGGCGACGCAGGGCTTTGTCACACCCACGAACGACAAAAGGATTTCTGAAAGCGGCGGCGCACCCGCCACCGTTTATCGCGCCGGAACCGGCAAGGATTTGCTGCCGCCCATCATGCGAGCTCGCTGAGTCCCGAAGGACATTTGTCAACGATGACAGATCCGATATTCGAGCTGTCTCCAGGTTGGACTCTCGCGATAGCATGCGGTCGTGCGTTTTCGCCGATTCTTTCCTCTCGTTTTCATGGCGCTCGTTGTCGCCGGCTGCTCGGCCAACACGACCAACGGAGACATCCGGAGCTTTTCCGAGATCGCTGAATCCGATCCCGTGATCGAATTTGATCCATCGGGAACGGCTGCCACGCTGCGGGTGACGACGAACCAGGACGCGGTGTGTGCGGTTGCCTACGGAATTGATGGGCCATTCGGATCGATCGCAACCGACACAGACATGGGAGCAGGCGGCGGACACGACAACCATTCGGCCCTCATGACCGGACTGCAACCCGAGACCGAATACCAGTATCGACTCCAGGGAGTCGCCACTGACGGCTTCGTGTACCAAAGCGAGATCTTCACCTTCACCACACCCGCGGCTTTAAAGAACGACCTGGGCTCCAATGCAGCTATTGGCGCCACCGTGGTTGAGGTCAGCTCTGAATTCTCGTCGAGCTTTGCAGGCGAGAACGCGGTCGACGGAGACCTCGCTACAGAATGGTCTTCGGCAGGCGATGGGGACGAGGCTTTCATAACCATCGACCTCGGACAGGTGACCACCATCAATGCGGTGGCATTCCGCACCCGCTCCATGAGCGACGGATCTGCTGTCACCTCAGAATTCACCGTCGAAGCCAACGGAGAAACGTTTGGACCATTTCCGGCAGGAGACCTCGCATCCGAGGTCACTTTCAATGCACAGATAGTGACCTACAGAGTCAATGCGTCCAGCGGCGGCAATACGGGTGCAATAGAGGTTGAGGCGTTTACAGCCGAATAGCCCTCCGCAGAAGAACGATTGAGAGAGATGAGATAGGAAGCGACAGATGCCATCGCTTCCTATCCCATCGTGAGGGTCATGCTTCGACGATCACCTTTGCTCTCATCCATGGGTGAGGCGTGCAGAAATATTCAAACTCGCCAGCCTCGTCAAAGGTGTAGGACCAGCTTTCGCCCGGATCCAGAAATCCAGAATCAAAACTGCCGTCCGTCGCGGTCACCGTGTGGAGGGCCGTCGGATCATCCTGGGTCCACGTTACCGAGTCACCGACCTTGATCCGAAGCACGTTTTCGCTGTAATCAGCCGGGTTTTCGTTTGCCAGGAACTCGTCGGAAGCATCCATGGGTTGGAGGTCACCCGAACCGGGGAGTATCGATACTGTCGGGCCGACCGGCGCAGGCGCCTCCGGTTCGGGTGCCGGCTCCGGCACCGCCGAAACGGCCGAGAAGATCTCAGGATTGGACTCGCCTTCGATCACGATCAGACCCAACGCGCCTTTGTCGAACGTCCGGCTCAGTGCGTGATCAACCAGGACGACCGTCTGCGGTACTTGCCCGATCAGCTCGACCACGGTTCCCCCTCCGGCCGGGACAAGGGTGGTTTGCGAGCCGCGGAGCGGCGGATTGATGAGAGCTGCCTCCTGATAAACGGTATCCCAATGGGAACCGATCGGATGAAAGTTGGAATCCAGGTTGAGGCCTGCATTCACGAAATAGATCCGGGCGGTTTCTCCAACCGACATCTTCAGGGCGTTATCGCCTGTGAGAGCCCCGACAGCCCCGTTGAAAACCACAAAACTCGGGTTCTCATCCGTGATGGCCTGGCGGTCGGTTTCCACAAGTCCGGCTCCGGTGCCATCGGTGTAATACTCGGACTGCACCATGTAGAACTCGCGTTCGGCTTGAGGCAGCGGCTCGGCGGGGTCTACGAGGATTCCTCCATACATACCGTGAGCTATGTGCAGCGGCACATCGTCATACGCACAGTGATACATGAAGAACCCCGAGTAGAGCAGCCTGCCCTCAATCGTCTTGGATTCGCCCGGCGCCACCACGAGGTCCGCAGCGCCACCGCCCTGGCCTGTCACGGCGTGAAAATCGACGTTATGGGGATGCGTGTTCTCTACCGGATTGGTCAGAGTGAATCGAAAAAGGTCGCCAACCCGAGCTCGTATCACGGGTCCAGGCGTACCCGCTACAACACCCGCATCGCCATCGACCCGGTATCCCCAGGTCTCATACTGCGTACCTGTATTTGGATCGATGGTTGTGACGTTCTCGACGACCTCGAAATGGACCTCAACGATTGCCTGAGTCGTGCGTCCGGACGGCGGTGGCATGTCCGGGGCGTACGCAACGTTTACCTCGGAGCTGGGCGCTAGCTGAAGCTGTGCAACCGGCGTCAGTTCCGGGATGATGCTCGAGCCGGCTTCCAGGCCGGTGTCAAGCTGGACGTCAGCGAGAAGAGAATCGACCTTGTCCGCTACCAAAGCATCATCAACCGAATTGCGGCTGGCTGTGATCCACAACGCCGCTACGGCGAGGATCACGCCGACGATCCCTACCAGCACGCCTATGACCGCCACCGAACCGAGGGTGTAGTGGGGATGGGGAGCCAGAGGTCGTTCGGGCGGCGGATGTTTCCGATCTTCCTCCTCTACCTTTGGTCGGTCGAGTACCTGAACCATGTCGATCTCCTTTTGCTACGTCGCGAGAACCGGGATCCGACCCAACTCCTCGATCAATGTGTCCTGGGCCCGGCTCCACAACTGGTGCAGCGCGCATTCGTTGACCCCGGGACATGCCGAACCTCGCAGCACACAGCGATTACTTGGCACCTGCCCCTCCACTGCCTCGATGAGGTCAAGGAGGGAAACATCAGAGCCATTGAGCCGATAGCCACCATTCGGGCCTCTGTCCGATGTGACCCACCCATTTCGTATGAGGGGAGCCATGACTTGAGGCAGAAAGTTGGGGGTGGTCCCGATCTTCGTTGCGAGATCCGGGCCGGCGGTTGTACTCGCATTGGACAAGGCCCGCAGGGCACGCATTGCCAGCTCGGTCTTCTTTTGAAGGTTGAATTGCATAGTTGCATACTCCGCAACTAACGAACTATTGACTAGGGCCTTAGTGCCCATAGCGGCCCAAACGTGGGTCGAAACGGTCAGCTCAATGAAGGCTTGCGATCGACGCTTCCCATTTCAGCAACGATGACATTCGTTACGGCTGCAACGATGGCAGGAAGATGTTCGGGGGATCTTGCTCCTCTCGAGAGTTCGAGTTGTGCCCCACCACGCCCGGGCAGGTTGACCGGATTGTCGGGATGCATTCCCGTTAAACCGCGTGGCATCTCGCCTGGTTCAGTGATCACGCGCAGGTTCGTTCGACCTTCGATTGACTCTCCGAGAGCCCTAGCGAGCCTCCGATTTCGACCGCCGACCAGAACCGTGTTCGGCTGGTGCCGTCGACCGAAACCGTGAAACGACACTGCGAGTGCGACGTGCTCGAGAAACAGTCGCAACTTCTCACTGTGCGTCGGATTGTGAGCGATGGATGGGATGTGCCAGGCCATGTCGTGGGGTTGCACGATTGCGTAGTGGCTCGCCCCGGTGGCAGTCGCCACCTTGCGGGCGGCTTCAGCCGTCCCGGACTCCAGTCCACCGTGCAAGGCCATGACACCAATGGGGCCCGCGAGTGTCAGTTCCTCCCGAACACCGGCTGTAGCTATCAACTCATCCAACATGCCCGTGCATCGTATCCGATCGTCGTTGGTCACGTTCAGTGGCTCTAGGCGTCTACCCGCACCTGTCTGGCGGCTGCGTCGACAGCCAGATCGAATAACCGGTCCACAATGCCGGAGGCCAGAACCGCGAACACGATTGCTCCACCCCACAATTCCGGGGGCCACCCGAGTTCCCCATCGAGTGCTATCAGCGCAAAGTACGTCGACCACAGCACGGCAGGAGGCGCTACGACCACTAGCCACCGGGCGGCCTGACGAGCACCCAGGAGGTCCATCGCCACGCCAGCCAAAACCACGGCCGGAAAACCCACGAACTCCTTATCGAAGCCAACAATGACCAGCGCATTGATGACCACCATGTAGGCCGTCACCGCTCCAAATGGAAGCTGCCAACGTCGTGAAGCAAGCAGCAGCGGCGCAAACGTGAGGACGCTGGCGGCCATGATGGACAGAAAGCCGAGGACGGCCCAAAACTCGTCATTACCGGGTTCGTAGGGGATGCGGTACAAGCCGGTTTGTCCTGGAGCCCAGGCGTATTGAAAGAAGAAGGCAGCAAGAGATGTGGTCAGCGTCAACGATGCCAGAGCAGGCAAGAAATCGGCAAACGTCGGTGAGAGATCATTGTGGTCGCGCCAGCGGGCGCGGAACGGACTGGAGATGATCAAGCTGCCACCCACGAAAAGTAGAAGGTGCGTTGGGCTCAGGAGCGCATCGAAGCTGGTTTCGACTCCGAGAAGCTCGTGCCATATTGCGTCGCCAAACCCGCCAAGTGCGAAGATGGCGATGCCATACATTGCCGGCCGGTACCCCTGTGGAGCCCAAAAAAGGTCGGTGCCGATGTCCGACCTGTAGCGAAATCGGATGACGATCAACCAGGTGGCGAGGGCCAGAAAGCCACTGTAAAAGAGCGCGTGCCACGGCGTCCAGAACGACTCGAGCTCAGGATTGACGACGTGGTTGTAAGCGTCGACAAAGATCCCGATAACGGTCCAGAGGCTCAGTGCAATAGTGACGATATCTTCCCGACGGGTGGTCCGTTCCATAAGACAAGATTATGCGTCAAGAGATGGGCGGCTTGCTAGAAGTGGCCTATACCTCGGCACCCGAGTCAGCGAACTCGTCTTTTACGCCCCTCGTCCGATCGAGGATTTGCGGCAGGAAAAGGACGATGACGACCATCACAACCAGCACTATGTTGAG
>JBFGAX010000057.1:0-17588 GCA_041567895.1 Acidimicrobiia bacterium | reverse complement strand
GTTCGGCAATCTCCCACCAAGACCTCCAACGCGACACCTACGCACTGAGGGCCCTCGCCGTTCGTGGCATTGACGTCCGGCCACAAGGCGGTAGCTCTCTGCATAGATCACGGCCGACGTAGATCACCCCCATACGTGCGGATCGCCCCAACCAACAGGCGTTTAGCCGCCGACAACAAACATCGTTCCTCAAACCCCCACGCAAACCCCACACCAACCCGGCAAACCACCACGAACAACTCCACCCAGCGCTCGGCGAACTCCGACGGACGCGTTCGCCGGGTCGCACGTCGACATTGACGCACCCTGCGTTGCCAAACGCTTAGAGTGACCACACACCTAGAGAAGGGGGCGTTACATGCGCCGTGTGTTGAGAGTTATGACGTTCGGGCTATTGATCGTGGCGATGATGGCCACCATCGCGGCGCCGGCCGGGGCCAAGAATCAGGTCGAGCGACCGTATAAGGGCAGTGAACAGGTGATCTTCACATTGCTCGTCGAGACCTGCGGTCTCGCGGGCTGCAACTTCACAACGGTAGGCGAAAATGGCAGGTCAACCCACCTCGGGAAAATGACCTCAACGAGCGAAGGCTTCATCACGTTTGGTTCGGAATGCGAGCTGAGCGATGGAACAATCGTGACGGGTTTCAGCACCGAAGGAACGTTTGAGTTCACGGCAGCCAACGGCGATAAGATCCTCGGGACGTGTGAAAACGAAGGTTGCGCTGATGGTGCCGGGATCATCCCCGGCGTGATCGAAGGAACTCAAGAAATCGTCGGGGGCACAGGGCGTTTCGCCGGGGCTACCGGTTCCGCGGTCACATTTGGAGACAACATCGGGCCCCTCAGCTGGGTCGGAACGCTGACGTATTAGTCAGACCTATTAGTCAGACGTCTTAGTCCGACGAATCAGGCAGAGGCGGGGCATCGGCGGCGCAGGCCGCGGTGCCCCGCTTACTTTCCCTCTCATCTCGGCCGACCCATCTAATTACAAGCCTGAGATTCTCGGGAGTTGGCGGGATATACTCCGGGTTTCATGGTCCTGAACACACTTACGGCCGGCCTCAATCCTGCGCAGCTGGAGGCGGTTACCACTACCGATGGACCGCTACTGGTGGTGGCGGGCGCCGGTTCGGGTAAGACCCGGGTGTTGACGCATCGCATCGCCCATCTCATCCGGGATAAAGACGTCTCTCCTTACGAAATCCTGGCCATCACGTTCACGAACAAGGCCGCTAACGAGATGCGCGAGCGGGTCGCCGACCTCGTTGGTGGAATGGTCGACGCGATGTGGGTCTCCACATTTCACCGAGCCTGTGTGCGCATTTTGCGCCGGGAGGCGACCCGTTTGGGGTACAACGCTTCCTTCAGCATCTATGACGACGCCGACTCCCGGAGGCTCATCAAATACTGTCTCAACGACCTCAATCTCGACAACAAACGGTTCCCCCCTCGCAACATTCAGGCAGCGATCTCCAACGCCAAGAACGAGCTCATCGACTACGAATCGTTCGCGGGTCGCGAGGGCGGATTCTTCCACGAGAAGATTGCCGAGGTCTACCGGCTCTACCAACAACGGCTGCTCGAGGCCTCGGCCATGGACTTCGACGACCTGCTGATGATCACGGTCGAGTTGATGGGGGCATTCCCCGAAGTTCTCGAGCGGTACCAGAACCGTTTTCGCTACATTCACGTCGACGAGTATCAGGACACGAATCACGCCCAGTATCGCCTGGTGAACCTCCTAGCCGAACAGCACAAGAACGTCTGTGTGGTGGGTGACAGCGACCAGAGCATCTACGCATTTCGAGGCGCCGACATCCGCAACATCCTCGAGTTCGAGCGCGACTATCCAGATGCCCGCAAGGTCGTTCTGGATCAGAATTACCGATCGACACAGAACATTCTCGACGCTGCCAATGCTGTGATTTCCAACAACAGCGGCCGCAACGACAAACATCTCTGGTCTGACCGGGGCGAAGGAGAAAAGCTCGTCAGGTACCAGGCTCAGGACGAACGGGACGAAGCTGCCTTCGTGGCCGAAGAAATCGAGAGCTTGATGACGTCGCGGAGTGCGGACGACATTTCGGTGTTCTATCGGACGAACGCTCAATCCCGGGTCGTGGAAGAGGTATTCGTCCGGTATGGGATTCCATACCGGGTCGTCGGCGGAACCAGGTTTTATGAGCGACGCGAGGTCAAAGACATTCTGTCGTATCTGAGGGTGGCCGTGAACCCCGGAGACCAGGTTGCCGTGAAACGCATCATCAACGCGCCCAAGCGCGGAATCGGGGATACGACCGTAGGCCACGTTGACAGGTATGCGGAAGCCGGTGGTATCACATTTTTTGAGGCCTTGAAGGAGGCCGACGATATCACGGCCCTGAACGGGCGCGCCATCGCCCGCATCAAAGAGTTTGTTGGACTCATCGAATACCTCAGAGACCGTGCTGACGACGGTCCGGCGGGGGCATTGCAGGCGATCATCGAGGACTCCGGATATCTCGAATGGGTTGAAGCAGAACGCACCATTGAAGCGCTGGGCCGTGCGGAAAACATCAAGGAAGTCGTCGCCTCTGCGATCGACTTCGAAGAAACACAGATGGGCTCGACAAACGAAGAAGGAGTTCTGTGGTCCGAGTTGACCGGCCACCAGCGGGTCGAAGCGTTTCTCGAATCGGTCAGCCTCGTGGCCGACGTCGACTCACTCGACGGACAAGCGGGTGCCGTTACCCTCATGACGCTCCACAACGCCAAGGGCCTCGAATATCCGGCGGTCTTCATGGTCGGTCTCGAGGACGGTGTTTTTCCTCATATGAGGTCGCTGGGAGATCCGGCCGAACTCGAGGAGGAGCGCCGCTTGTTCTACGTCGGTATCACCCGAGCCCAGGAGCACCTTTACCTGCTCAATGCGACGAGCAGGACCCTGTTCGGAGGCACCAACTTCAATTCGATCAGCAGACTGTTGAAAGAGATTCCGGAGACGCTGACGTCAAAGAGGTCCCGCACTCGTAACCCCGCCACCGAGTCCGCACAACGCTCGACCGTTTCAGCTTCGGATATCGCAGCCGGAGATGTCGTGCATCACGAGTACTGGGGTAAAGGTCGGGTGCGTGAAATCCGCGGAGAAGGAGACGGAGCAGAAGCCGTCGTTGAGTTCGACGGCGAGGGCCCGAAGACGCTACTGCTGGCATGGGCACCGCTGAAAAAGACGTGAGCGTCGGTCCTTGCTGAAGCCGGCTACATCAGTCGAGCAGGCTCGACAAGCTCGAACGAGCCTCTTGCTCCAGAATGCGCTGGTACTGCTTGGCCGAGTCGATCACGGTGGCAAGATGAGGTTCTATCGTCCGAAGGTTCCGTCGAGCGTTGTCGCTGAAAGCATCCTTTTCGTGGGAGGCCAAAACCAGCAGGGCGACGACCTCACCCTTCGACCACAGAGGGATCGATTCGAACGATTCCCAACCGCCGTCGGTCGTGGCGCCCGTGGTGTCGAAAATCTCGGACGTGTCCACACCGGGTGGGAGTATCAGATTCAAATCTTCGCCGCGGACGTCGACGGTCGTGAATTGGCGACCCCGGAGAGCGGACAGATCTCGGAACACCTCGAAGTCGCCGATGGACATGAGCCTGTTCGCTCGCAACACGAGCTCGTGCTCCAGGTGTAGCAGGACTCCTGCGGCATCGCATTCAACGAGGCGGCCGAGAATGCTCAGCGACTCGTTGATCGTTCCATGCAGATCGTCGGCACGAACGCCAATCGCCACAATGTCATTGACGATGCTTGCTTCGAAAAGTTTGCGGTCGAGTACTTCGCACACACGAGCCAGGACGTCGCTCTCTTCCAACGTCTGCGTGGGCGGCTCGATTCTCGAAAGATCGGCGAGTGCGCGACTGGCGAGGGCGGACTGCACCGAATCCAGCAGTTCTTCCCCCATCGATTCTTTGGTGAGGAAGCCGTCCGCCCCGGACCTGGTGGCCCAATAGCGATCTTCGTTTGAGCTGCGCGCCGTCAGAATGAGGATGGGAACCGATCGTGCCGATGGATCTTCCTTGAGAAGTCGGCAGACCACATATCCATGAAGCTTTGGCATATTGATATCGAGAAGAACGAGATCGGGGATCTCTTCGTAGAACTTCTGGATCGCCTCCAAGCCATCATTGGCTATCACCACGTCGTAGCCCGCCTGATCGAGGAGTTTCGCCAACGCTCGCACCAACACGGGCGAGTCGTCAGCTACCAGAACTTTCATTGTGCCGTCTTTCCCATCGGAGACTCGTCATTCAGCAGTGATATCAACATCGACGCCAACGCGCCTTCTCTAAAGTCAGATTTTTCAAAGAACGCATCGATTCCCGACGCCTCTGCCCGCTTTCTATCAGCCTCATCGGCAACGCCCGAGATCATCACGACCGGCATGTCACCGTATGTCTCCCGAACGCGGGTCACCAATTCGACGCCGTCCTGGCCTGGCATGGCGTAGTCGACGACCATGGCATCGATCGGATTGTTCGCAAGCTGATTGAGGGCACCAATCGATGAGGCGGCCGCCACAACGTCGAAACCACCGGCGGTCAGCGCAGCCGCCAGTACCTGGCGCACGCCGATTGAATCGTCGACGATGAGGATTGTCTTGCGATTGTGTTGTTCCTCCAACGCCAGCGAGTTCGCGACTTCCATCAACGAATCCGTGTCGATCAGCATGGCAATCTCTCCGCTGACCATGGCGGCGCCGGTCACGAACGGCGCAGATCGCAACAGTCCCCCCAGACGTTTCGGTGCAACTTCCATGACGCCGAGCGTGCCCGGGACCGACAGGGCAAGCGGACCCCCGTGCGTGGACACCACGATGACGTCCCGGGTGGTTTCGGCGTCTTCGTCTCCTACCAGCTTGCCGAGAGATACCAGAGGGATGGTGCCGTCCCTGAACAAAACCTCTTTACGCCCGTCCGGGGTGCGGTAGGTGATGGCGTCGGCGATGGATGTCCTCTCCAGAATGGCGAGTTCGGGTATTCCCCACCGTGCGTTTGCAGTGAGCACCAGGACTATCGACTGCAGAGATTGAAATCTCGGCACGATGACCTCGACTTCAGTTCCGACCCCGGCGACGGATCGGAGCTCGATTGAACCGTGGAGATCCTGAACGTACGTGGAAACCATGGAAAGGCCGTCGCCGGAGCCTCCAAGTTCATCGTCCTCACTTGCCGTTGAAATCGACTCGTTGAACAACAACGTCTGCAGCTCGGCTGTAGACGGACTGGCGTTCGGGTCGATCAGATCCTTTTCGACCGCGGCGTCTCGAACGGCTTTCCAGTTGATCCCGGTACCGTCGTCGGTAACGGTCAAGCGGACATGATCTTCTTCCTGTTGCACATTCAGCGTCAGCGTTCCGGTTTGCTCTTTGCCCTGCGCGGCTCGCTCGTCCGGGGTCTTGAGTCCGTGGACGATCGCATTTACGAGCAATTGACGGATCACGTCAGCCACCCGGTCAAGCGTCCCACGATCCAGCTCGGTCTCTTCGTCTCCCAGTATCTCGAATCGCACATCTTTCCCGGTCCTCTTGGCGAGAAAGCGGACGAGGGCCGGCAGCGAACTCAAAACGCTGGTCATGGGCACCGCAACTACGCTGATGGTTTGTTGTTGCATGGCACTGGCTCCCAGAGCAAGCGCCTTGACGCCATGGCGCAGAGCCCCGACCATGGCTCGCATCTGATCTAGATCTTCGACTTGCGCCAGGCGCTCGATGGCCGTGATCAGCGATTCTGTGTCCAACCGCAGCTCGGCAGCCCGATTGATGATCTCATACAGGCGTGCCGTCGCCACCCCGGTGGTTTCGCTGTTGATCCACAGCTCCGGCGCTTCGAGCAGCCCGCCGAGGGAGCGGGTGTGATCGTCTTTGGCGATCGCATCTTCGACCTGGTCGAGATCGATGTCCTCGAAATTGATGGGAATCAGCAGAGGGTCATCGGATCGAGGATTAGGTGGAACGTTGTAAAACTGCGGACTCGTATCGAGCACACCGATTGGGACGACATTGTTCAAAACGGCTTGATCGCCCTCATTCGGTTCAACATCGATCGGTGAGACATCGTTCGCACTATCCAAGGCGTATGTGTCAGTTGCGTCATCGCCCGCGGAGTCGTTTTCCGCACCCGGAGCCCCGGCTGCGAGTTGGGCCGCCTCGACCTCTTCATCCTCCAGGGGCCCCAGCAACTCGTCAGCTGCCATCGGATCATCTGCGAGTTTGATGAGAATCTCGAGAGCTTCAGGAATACCGTGGTCACCCAACGGCTCGACGAGAAACCTCTGTAACGCCCGACACACCAATGTCAAGCCCCTTCCCAGACCGATGCTTGGCACCCGGCGAGCGCCGAGGATTTCGGTGTAGATGGCCTCAATAATGTCACCGGCGTCGCCCGCATCGCGCATTCCCATGACCCTGGACGTTCCTTTGACGGTGTGAGCCTCCCTCCGCATCTCATCGAGGCGCCCGGCCGGGAAGGCGTCGTCGACCATGGCGAGCGAACCCTCCATGAGGATGTCGACGCGTTCACTCATCTCGTTTCGGTAGAGCTCAATGAGCTCAGGGTCATTTGCGAGATCCATCGCAACCTTTGCGTAGAGAAATCTCTACTGGTTTTATCGGCGGACCGAATCAGGGGCTTGACCGAATCGGCCAGGTGGGGCGGAAGCTCGTCGCTTCACTCCCACTCGATGGTCGCTGGTGGTTTGGAAGAAATATCCAGAGCCACGCGATTGATTCCCTCGACCTCATTGATCACACGCGAGGAGATCTGGTCGAGGAGCGGGTGGGACAACCGGGCCCAGTCGGCGGTCATGGCGTCCTCGCTCGTTACCGCCCGAATGATGAGCGGATGAGCATAGGTCCTGCCATCGCCCTGTACCCCCACCGATCGAATACCCAACAGTACGCCGAAGTACTGCCAGAGGTCCCGCTCCATGCCCGCCTTGCGGATTTCATCGGTGATGATGTCATCAGCAGCTCTGAGAATCTCCAGACGCTCGGCCGTCACCTCACCGATGATGCGCACGGCGAGCCCCGGGCCGGGGAAAGGTTGCCTCCAGACGATCTCCTCGGGTAATCCGAGCTCTACACCAACAGCCCTCACCTCGTCCTTGAACAGATCCCGCAACGGCTCGACGAGTTGAAGATTCATCTTTTCGGGCAAGCCCCCAACGTTGTGATGACTCTTGATTTTGGCTGCCTCGCCAGATCCCGACTCGATCACGTCGGGATACAACGTGCCCTGAACCAGAAACCCGGTTTCTTCGAGGCCGTCGGCGACCTCCTCGAAAACCCGGATGAACGTCTCGCCAATGATCATACGTTTGCGCTCGGGATCCTCAACGCCCGCCAGGGCGGCGAGGAAGCGATCCGCGGCGTCAACATGGATGAGGCGCATGTCAAAGTGGCCGCCAAAGGTCTCGATCACCTCCTCGGCTTCTCGATGACGCAAAAGCCCGTGGTCGACGAACACACAGGTGAGCTGGTTTCCAATGGCTTTGTGCACCAATGCGGCTGCCACAGATGAATCAACGCCACCGGACAAAGCGCAGATCACTCTGGCTTCACCCACCCGGGCGCGGACCGCGGCAACGGATTCTTCGATGATCGATGCGTTTGTCCACGTGGGCATGAGGCCGGCCGCCTTGTAAAGGAAATGTCTCAGCACTTCCTGACCGCGAGGGCTGTGGTGAACTTCGGGGTGGAACTGGAGGCCATAGAGTCTTTTCTCGTCATCCTGCATCGCGGCAACGGGTGAAGATCCCGTGGAGGCGGTTACCCGAAATCCGGGTGGCGGCTTGACGACGGCATCTCCGTGACTCATCCACACATCGTGGCTGTCGGGAAGCCCCTCGAATAACAACGAGTCACCCTCGATGTCCAAGCGGGTTCGACCGTATTCGCCAGAACCGGTGCGCTCCACGACGCCCCCGAGTGCGTGGGCGATCGCCTGATGACCGTAGCAAATGCCCAGCACGGGAATACCCAACCGCAGGATCTCGGGATCGATGTCGACGGCGTCGTCGGCATACACCGAGGCCGGACCGCCTGAGAGGATGATCGCGGACGGATCATGTGACAGCACCTCTTCGGCCCGTATCGAACCTCGCACGATCTCGCTGTAGCAGTGTGCCTCCCTGACCCGACGGGCGATGAGCTGGGCGTACTGAGCGCCGAGATCGACCACCAACACTTTGTCGTAGTCGCCCACGGCAGATGCACTGCCCAACGAAGGCCGGGTTGTCACCCCATGCCCACCTTCTGGGTTCGCTGGAGGTCTTTGCCTTCGGTCTGCAGCGCAGGCGCCACCATCACCTCAGCCTTTTGGAACTCACGAACGTTTGCGTACCCGGTTGTGGCCATCGATGCCCGCAAACCTCCGAAGATGTTCCGCCGACCATCGTTTTCGTAAGCCGGTCCAACCAGGATCTCCTCCAGGGAGCCCAGGTCTCTGGTCTCGACCCGTGCGCCTCGCGGCAACGTCGGGTGAAAGGTGGCCATCCCCCAGTGGAAGCCCTGTCCAGGAGCCTCGGTCGCCGACGCAATTGGCGATCCAAGCATCACCGCATCGGCTCCGCAGGCTATCGCTTTTGACACGTCGCCTCCGGTTCGCATTCCCCCGTCGGCGATCACTTGGACGTACCGACCGGTCTCATCGAGGTGACGAATACGAGCACCTCGCGCATCGGCGATTGCCGTTGCTTGCGGAACCCCGACACCCAGCACGCCTCGGGTCGTGCAAGCGGCGCCCGGCCCAACCCCGACAAGGACGCCAACGGCCCCGGTCCGCATCAGATGCAACGCCGTGGCATACGAAGCACATCCTCCGACAATCACTGGCAGATCGAAGTGATAGATGAAGTCTTTCAGGTTGAGTGGCTCGATCCTCGTCGACACGTGTTCAGCTGATACGACCGTGCCTTGAATCACCAAAATGTCGAGGCCCGCCGCCACCGTTAACGGCGCCAGCGCCTCCGTGTTTTGAGGGGTGATGCTCGCCGCCGTCGTGATGCCGGCGTCTTTCATCTCGCCTATGCGAACTTCGATCAGCTCGGGTTTCAGCGGTTCTTGATAGAGCTCTTGCATGCGTCGGGTCGCCTTCTCGGGCTCGAGCTGCGTGATTTCGGCCAGAACCGGCGCCGGATCCTCGTACCGGGTCCAGAGCCCCTCGAGGTTGAGCACTCCAAGGCCTCCCAGTCGACCGATCGCGATGGCTGTTGCCGGGCTGACTGCCGAATCCATGGCCGAAGCCAGCATGGGAAGTTCGAACCGGTAGGCATCGAGTTGCCATGAAATATCCACATCCTCGGGGTCGCGGGTCCTGCGGGAAGGAACGATTGCGATATCGTCGAAACCCCAGGCCCTGCGTCCTGACTTGCCGATGCCGATATCTACTTCCATGTGCGCGCGTCCATACGTTCAACTCCGTATCGTGCTCAGCCCTGGTCCCCAGGCGCCCGGTTGGTGGTGCCAGATCGTAGCCAGGCGAGTCCGATCGCCCTACGAACGAAGAGGAGAGGATTTCGCGGCTTTATTCGGCATCTCTCGAGATGCCAGGGAAATCGAAGCCAGAGACCGCCCTGCGCTGCGAGTTGACGCGACGCACCCACAAAGAATGCACACGACCAACATCCACCGCGCGACGGGCGCCCACGAGAGTCCACACGCTCAACGTGCGATGCGATCAGGGCCGGTCAGGCCCCGCCAATCTGATTTCCTCCTGGACCCCGGGTTCTCCCCTTGCGTCAGCATCGCTAGGCGGCCGTATACCAGCGTCTTGCGACGCACGCGTAAGGGAGGAACGGCGACGGCCTGTCAACGATCGGCCGCGGCGAGGGCGAGGAACTCTCCTAGCGCTGGAGCGCTCCTCCCGGTCCGTATCGGATTCCCATGGAGCGACAAACACCCGATAGCAATCCTGTCCCCTGGTTGCGTCGCGTTTGTCATCAGACATGCACGACCTCCACCTGGTCTGGCCTCAGCGAGGCCTCTATCCCTCAGTCTCATCGCTGTCGGGATGGTCGCAAATGGGACGTTGGGCTCAATTGAGAACTTACTACGGCCGAAGCCCCATTGCGCGCATTACCTCATCCTGGAATGGCGCTGCCCGTTCCCTCCCCCGGGCCGCGTTGCGGTCCATCAGTTGGGCAACTTCTCCATCGTCGAGTTCGGCGTACCGGGAACGAACGGGATCGAGACCCTCAACTACCGCATCCGCAACAGTCTTCTTGAAAACGCCGTATTGGGTGCCTTCATGCTCATCAACCAGTGATTCGACGCTTCGATCGGTGAACAGCGACAGGATTTCGAGGAGATTCGATATACCCGGCTTGTGTACCCAGTCGTAGCGGATCTCGGTTCCCGAGTCGGTCACCGCTTTACCCATTTTCTTGACGATGGTGTCTGGACCGTCAAGCATGAGTATGCGACTCGCTTCGGAGGGGTCCGACTTGCTCATCTTCGACGTCGGATCCTTCAACGACATCACGCGAGCACCCCTCTCCGGAATTATTGCCTCTGGAAGGGGAAAGATCTCCTGATATCGCTGATTGAACCGCTCGGCAAGGTCGCGTGTCAGCTCGAGGTGCTGGGTCTGGTCTTCGCCGACGGGTACGGCATTGGCTCGATAGAGGAGGATGTCTGCAGCCATGAGGACCGGATACGCGTAGAGGCCGAGAAACTCACCTGCCTGATCAGATTTGTCCTTGAACTGGGTCATGCGATTCAGTGCCCCGAGCGACGTCATGGTCCCGAGCAGCCAGCCGAGCTCTGCATGGGCGGGAACGTCTGACTGGTAGTAGAGAAGGCTCCGATCAGGATCGATCCCCGCTGCGATCACCGCCTTGGCCGCCTCGAGACGCTCGGTCGCGAATGTTTTCGGATCGTACGGAACGGTGAGTGCGTGGAGATCTACGATGCAATAGACGGCGTCGAAGGACTCCTGTAGAGCCACCCAATTGCGCAGGGCGCCCAGGTAATTACCCAGATGGATATCACCGGTCGGCTGAATCCCGCTGAAGGCAACGTCCATCATTCCTGGCGTTCTCGCAGGAGACCTACGACGAGGCCGTCGACTACTGCTTCCCAGCTCGCCTCAATGATGTTTTCGTGCACACCGATGGTTCCCCAGGCATCGATCCCGTTTGACTGCTCGAGAAGCACCCTCGTAACCGCCCCGGTTCCGGCTCCCGGATCCAGCACGCGGACCCGGTAGTCGGTGAGATGAATGTGATCGATCTCCGGATAGTGGGGGGCCAATGCGGCACGCAGCGCTTGATCGATGGCATTCACCGGTCCGTTTCCTTCACGAGTCGCAACCACGCGTTCACCGCCGACATGGACTTTGATCGTTGCTTCCGAAACCACATCGAGATCTTCGCCTGGCCGACGCTCAATGAAGACCCGAAAGGACTCGACCTCGAAAAAATCCTGCTGCCAGCCCATCGCCCGGCGCACCATCAGCTCGAATGTTCCATCCGCAGCCTCGATTTGATAGCCGCGGTTCTCCATGTCCTTGACTTCGACCAGCAACGTGGCGGCAAGCGACTCATCGAAATCGATTCCCTGCTCCTTGGCCTTCGCGATGATGGTCGATTTACCCGCCATCTCGGAGACGACCATACGAGTTGTGTTGCCGACTCGATCAGGGTTTATGTGCTCATAGGCGTCGGGGCGCCGTGCGATCGCCGACGTATGCAGCCCGGCTTTGTGAGCAAAGGCCGAAGCACCGACATATGGCTTGTGAGGGTCGAGCGAGAGGTTGGCGATCTCGGCTATGTGATGAGAGATCGGAGTGAGCTTCTCGAGGCGAGATTGCGATAGGGCGGGAAGGTCTTTCTTGAAGACCAGATCTGGAATGACCGAACACAGATCAGCGTTTCCGGTTCGCTCTCCGTAACCATTGATGCACCCCTGAGCCTGGATGGCACCGGCCTCGACCGCCGCCAGCGTATTCGCAACCGCGCATCCGCTGTCGTTGTGAGCATGAATCCCGAGGCGAGCCTCGGGAATCGCCAGGGCGACTTCAGTAACGATCCTGTGAATCTCGTCGGGGATCATCCCGCCGTTGGTATCGCACAAAATCACCCGTTCGGCTCCGGCGTCGATTGACGCCTGTAGAACCCCGAGAGCGAAATCGGAATTGGCGAGGTAGCCATCGAAGAAATGCTCAGCATCTACAAATACCCTCTTGTCAGCACCTTTGAGGAACGCGACCGAGTCTCTCACCATCCTCAGGCCCTCGTCAAGATCGACGAGAAGGGCTTCAGTGACGTGGTAATCCCAGGATTTGGCGACGATACAAATCACCTCGGTTCCTGCCTCCAACAAGGCTTCGAGCTGTTCGTCTTGATCAGCCGCGGTATTTGGCCGGCACGTCGAGCCAAAGGCCACGAGAACGGAAGTCTCGAGGTCCAGTTCCTTGGCGGCGCGCGCAAAGAACTCCGTATCTTTCGGCAACGCCCCTGGCCACCCACCCTCGATGTAGTCAACACCAAGCTCGTCCAGGAGCTGAGCGATCTTCATCTTGTCCTCGACGGTGAGGCTCAACCCTTCGAGCTGTGCACCGTCTCGTAGGGTCGTATCGTAGATCTCAATCGGGCCGGCCATCGGATCCTCTCACGGCTATCGGCACGAGTTTCTGCGCTATCAGCAGGTTGGTCATTGGTGGCTTCTCTGTCATTCGTTCATCGGTTCGTTGGTCAGGAATGAAGAAACCTCCGCCGAGGCGGAGGCAGGCGCACACGTTCCGCTCACGCGGAAACGCATGCGTCAGGTAATAATCCAAATTTTCATCGTTCCAGAGTATGACCAAAAGCCGGCGGCCACGCAAGTTTTTGCTAGGTCGGGCGCACAGGCCGCACGACTCCGTCTCGCACCTCGACGTTGGCCCGATAATGGCCAACGATCAGTTCCGGCGTCAGTACCTCCCGAGCGTTGCCACTGGCAACGATTTCGCCCTTGTCGATCATCACCAGCGTATCCGGGTACTGACCGGCCATGGTGAGATCATGCATCGTAGAGACGAGCGTCAGGCTCCGGGTCCGGCGCAGTTCGTCGAGGAGTTCCAGTACCTCCTGTTGATGACCGAGATCCAGTGCCGTAGTCGGCTCATCGAGAAGTACCACCGGCGCAGATTGGGCCAAAGCCCGGCCTATGAGCACGCGCTGTCGTTCACCCCCCGACAGGGTATCAAGACGCCGTCCTGCCATATTCGTCAGGTCGAGACGATCCAGTACCTCCGACACGATCTGGTGATCCAGGTCTCGTTCGCTTCCGAACGGAGAGAGGTGAGGCGTGCGGCCAAGCATCACGTAATCGGCGACAAACATCCCTTCCGGAACCGTTGGCGTTTGCTCCAGGTAGGCGATCATGTGCGATCTGGCTCGTCGTGACAGGACGGATTCTCCTCCGATCTCAACGACGCCGGCATGTTGTTGACGTCCCGCAAGGATTCTCAACAACGTGCTCTTGCCGGCACCGTTCGGTCCGATGACGCCCAGCCACTGCCCTTCCTCCACCGTGAAGCCGACTTCCTTCAACAGTCGGGCGTGTCCGATCGTCACCGAAACGTCCTTGCAGGTGATCATGAGAACGATTTCCTGCCGCGCAAGAGCATCGACATGAAGAACGGTGCGCCAACGAATGCGGTCACAACCCCGATGGGAATCTCAGCCGGAGCGAAGGCCTGACGGGCAACGGTGTCGGCGAGTACCAGAAACGCGCCACCCCCGAGGAATGCCAGCGGCAAGATCACGCGATAGCTGGGACCGGAAAGGAGGCGAATCATATGAGGAATGACCAGACCTACAAATCCGATCAGTCCGCTGACCGATACGGCCGCAGCCGTCGCCAATGAAGCGAACACGACCACCATCAATCTCGTCCGGCGGGCGTTGATCCCGAGGGTCTCGGCTACATCATCACCGACTGCCAGCACGTCGAGAGAACGTCGATACCAGAACAAGACTCCCACGCAGACCACGGTGTATGGGAGCACCTGCCACACCTCCGACCAACCGGTCGTGGCCACCCGACCAAGAATCCACGAATACACCTGCTGCACCGTATCGACCCGGCGCTGCAGGATGAATGTTTGGATCGCCGTCAGAAAGCTCGCCACGGCGATACCGGCCAGGAGCAAGGTTGCGGTCGACCGGTTGCCGTCAGCGGCTGATCCGATTGCTGTTGCCAACCCGACAGCTCCAAGCGCTCCTACAAAGGCTGCCGGAGTCGCCCAGGCCGGGGTACCTCCGGCGGTCGAAAGCACAATGGCGATCGTTGCGCCGAGGCCTGCTCCGGCTGCTGCGCCGAGCAGATAAGGATCGGCGAGCGGGTTTCGAAACACGCCCTGGTACGAGCCACCGGCGACAGCCAACATACCGCCGACCAGCAAGCCGAGGACAACCCGGGGAAGCCTGATTTCCCAGATGATTCCCGCCTGCCTGGCAGGGACGTCTCGTTGAATCCCGAACACGCGGTCCAGGAGAGTTCCAAAGATGTTGGCAGCCGAAACTTCAGCGGGTCCGATGAGCGCGCCCACGAGGACGGCCACTCCCAGCACGACAACTCCCCCAACCAGCCATGAAGGTTTGAGTCGTGAAAGCGGAAGCCGGGTTGTGGTCATCGAGTGTTCATTCTGTCGAAGCCGGAACGCCCTCTATTGCCGCCGAGATCTCTGCGAGAAGCACGCTCACTCGCGGGCCCCAGCGGCTCGCGATGTCGTCGTCCAGCTCAACTACGCGACCGGTTTGAACGGCGGTCAGTTGATCCCAACCGGGGCGAGCTGCGACGGTCTCTGCGTTTTGACCGCAGCACTTCGTGTCAGCCAGGAAGATGAGATCAGGATCTTGTTCGATGATGAATTCTTCCGACAGCTGCGGGTATCCAAATCCGTCGGCATCAGCGGGATCCGCGATGTTGACGAGCCCGAAGTGGTCGTAGATCTCCCCGACAAAGGTCGAGGAGGTGAGCGAGTAGTAGGTGTTGTCGAGTTCGTGGTAGTACGTCAGCGGTTCTTCCCGCAGAGGAAGCTGTGAGGCGAGAGAGTCGATTTGATCGCGAATGTCTCCGATCAGCATCAAAGCGGAATCCTCGTTGCCGGTCAGCACACCGGCTTGTTGAATCTGTTCATACGCATCATCGAGCGACGCAGCTGCCCCGTGAACGACAACCGGGATGTCCAACGCCTTCAATCCGCTAACGAGGTCTCCCGGGTCGAAACTCAGGAATACGAGATCAGGGTCAAATGCCGCGATCGATTCGGCGCTCGACGAGAAGCCCGTCAGGTCCGTGACGGGCGCGTCGGCCGGAAAATTCGATTGATCGTCAACGGCAATCACCTGGCTACCGGCGCCTATTGCAAACAGAACCTCTGTTGACGTCGGTGAAATCGAAACGATTGCCTGCGGCCGGTCGTCGACAGTCACGGGACCGACAGCGGTTTCTACGGTTACAGGAAAACCGGCCCTACCCGTAGACGGTGAGGTAGTCGTGGTCGACGTCGCCGGGGGAAGCGATGTGGTCGGAGCATCGGTGGTGCTGGTGTCCCCGGCTCCGGATGCGACAGTCGAGTCGATCGACCCGCTTCCGCAGGCGACGAATATCAAAGACAAGGCCAAAAGGACGGCCAAACGGATACGCATGCTTCTCCTGACGTGTGGGGGGTGCTCGACGACAGGAAAGCTGCCGACGAAGCGCTCCTACCTCGTGAGCGGTTTCGTTCAGCTCCTGCCGGAAGGCGACCTGGCTGGCTCGTCCTCCAAAGCCCTGGAGAGAGCATTCGAGGAGCAAGCATCACAGTTGCGGGACAGCGCCGGATTCAAACCGGACTTCGCTACCAACAGAAGCGCCCGGCTATTGCCAAGCAATCCAAGGCTAGCTCCTATTCCGTCGTGGTATGCGCGAGTCTTCTAGGCCCTTTGGTCAAGAAGACTGCGAACCACCTCGGACAACTTGACGGGCCCGCGTCAGTGTCGACGCCGAGCCGACGCGGGCTGACCTCGATTACAACCTATCCAGCATGTCTCTCAACATGTTGGCCGAGGCGCCCCAGAGGACTTCGTTGTCGTCCATCTCGATGTACCAGATGTCGTGGCCTGCGAAGTCTCGTTTGTACCACCGCGCATCATCGGTGAAATGGCTGAGCGGCGGCGTGTGGATTTTGTCGACTTCCCAGCTGTTCGGGCGAAAGACAGGTTCCGATTCGAGCCAACCGACCACCGGTACGATCCACTGGTCCTGCTGACGAGCGGTCACGGTGTCGAGAACACCGATCACCTCCACCTCCTCCGGCTGGATGCCAACCTCTTCTTCAGCTTCGCGGAGAGCGGTGTCAATGGCGGTCATGTCTTCGGCATCGACACGGCCGCCCGGAAAAGCGATCTGGCCGGGATGGCTCTTCATGTGCAGCGGGCGCTTGATGAAAACCAGCCTGATTTCACTGCCGTCCCAATACAGCGGAAGCAGCACAGCAGCGCGAACGTGGGTCCCGCGCGGAGGTTCGGTGGGCAAGCTGTCGAGATTCGAGAGAAACGGGTGCACGCCATGACGATAGGCTGATACCCATGGCCCGACACCTATCGAATCGAACCCGGTACACACCCCGGCTCACGTTGAGACCGTTCCGGCGAAGAGACCTCGAGCCGATGCTCGACGCTGTCCTCCCTTCGCTTGACGAACTGTCGACGTGGATGCCGTGGGCGCGGCCGTCCTACGGTCGACGGGACGCTCTTTTGTTCCTGCGAGACTCTCTCGCGGCATGGGCCGAAGGCCGCGCCTACGACTTCAGCATTCGGTATCAGAATCAGCAAGATCGACACCTTGGCAATGTCTCTGTCTGGTACACCTCTCGCCAGTCGCGAGTCGGCGAGATCGGATACTGGGTTCGCACCGACGAGGCCGGAAACGGAATCGCGACCGAGGCTGCCGCGCACATGCTCGACATCGCATTCAACGAGCTCGATTTGCACCGGGTGACGCTCCGGATTGCATCGGGCAACATCGGCTCGGAGCGAGTGGCTGAGAAACTGGGGTTTCAGCGAGAAGGCTTGCTGAGGGAAGAACTAGAAGTCGGAGGCGTTTGGCTCGATCACAGCATCTGGGGCTTGCTCGACCACGAATATCGCTCCCGGCGTACCTCCTACGTGGAAGCCGGTTTCCTGGAGGCCTGACCCGATAAAGGTCCTGGCGAGCTCGAACCGTTCTGCATATCCGCCAGCTTTGCCGCGAGTTCGGTGTTCGAAGGCTCCGTCAGGTGCGAGCCATCAGGAAAAACGATCACCGGTATCCGCCTGGCACCCTGGTTACGATCAATCACAGCTGCCATGAACTCGGGATGCGCCACAAGATCGACATACGCGAACGCGATATCTCGCTCTTCGAAGAACGATTTGGCGCGGATGCAGTCGCCACACCAGTCGGCGCCGTACATGACGATCTCCGGTTCCTTCGTATTTGCCGATTTCATCTAGCTCTCCTTGCGACAGCCTCAACCCTTGCTGCGACACCAGTATTCCGCAACGCACCACCCTCAAAACGAGTTGTGGGGGGGGGGGGGGGGGGGGG
>JBFGAX010000056.1:0-17993 GCA_041567895.1 Acidimicrobiia bacterium | reverse complement strand
TCTTCGCTGTCGCCACCGCGAGATCAGTCAGTTGTACTGGGCTTTTATTTCCTGCATCCGGTCGTACATGGCCTGCGCCGGAATACCTTCGGCTTCAGTGTCGGCAATCCAGGCATCAGTGACTTCCTGGCCGAGAGCCTGCCACCGGGCGAGTTCGTCCGCAGGCAGGTCGTACTTGACGATGCCCTCCTCTTCGGCAATCGCTGATACAGCCACGTAAGCGTCGTCATAGACCTGAGCCGAGGTGAAAGAGCTTTCGCGAGCCAGCTCTTCGATGACCGCTTGTGCATCAGGTGTCAACGAGTTCCACGTGTCGAGATTCATGGTCAGATATTGAGCGGCCACATAGCAGTTGCATGTCGTGCCGTACGCCAACTCGGGATAGAGCTGAAAACTCTGCAGCCCCGAGACCGCGATCATCAGTCCGTCGATGACACCTGTGCTCAGGGAATCGAATATCTGAGGAGCAGGCATGCCAACCGGACTACCGCCCATCGCTTCGATCAGCTGGCCCGCGACGCGAGTTGGGAACCGCAAGGTCAGACCTGCAACATCTTCAAGGGTCTTGACTTCCTTGTCTTTGGTCCACAGGTCGCCGACGTCATGGACCCAGAGCGCAAGCAGCTTCACATCGCTGTATTCCTCCCGCAGTTCAGGAAACTCCTCATAGAGATCCCAGAGCGTCCGGGTTGCCTGCATGGCGGATTCGAACTGAAACGGCTGCTCGATGATCTCCGTGGCCGGAAATACCCCGGCGTGATAGCCCTGCAAGGCCCAGCCCATGTCCTGTCCGCCGACCACCGTGTTCTCGAACGTCGCCGGTGCGGCCGCGAGGGAACCACCTGCCGCAAACTCAATCGTTATCGTCCCATCGGTCGCTTCGTTGATCGCTTGGGCCAGCGGTTCTAACGTGCCCACCTGAATCGGGTGCTGGGCCGGGAACGGGTGACCAAGCGTCAACGTCACCGGATCGCCAAAGTCCATCGAAGCTTCCGGCTCCGTCGTTTCCGTCGGAGCCGCCGTGGTGGTCGAAGCTTCCGTCGTCTCGGTTGCCCCGGGTGCTTCCGTCGTAGTGGTAGTTGTTGCGTCGTCCGTTCCACACGCGGCCGCAACCAGCGTGAGAACTGCAATCAGCGGCACCAGCCGCCAACGTCGTATGCGACTCATAATTCCTCCTATTGAGCCCTCACGTACCAAACGCAGTCACGCGAGTAGCCAGCGCAGTGTATCCGAGCCTCGAAGTTGCTGCTGGCATACCGCAGCAGCGCGGAACCGTCGCAAGATAGAGTGGACAGCCATGGACGCTCCCATCCTCATCGACGGTCAAACTCAGTTTGATGCAGACCACGCTCTAGTTGTCACCAACCCGGCCCATCACACCGAAGCTGTCGGACGGAGGGCGGTCGGAACCGGCGGTTACGCCCAAGCTGCCGTCGAGGCGGCCACATCGGCGTTCGAAGGATGGAGTGCCCTGACAGCGGCTGAGCGAGCGCAGAGAATGCTCGCCGCCGCAGAAGCCATCGAAGCCGGCAATGACGAGCGGGCGAAGATCCTCACCAGAGAACACGGCAAGCCTCTGTCCGAGGCCGCTCACGATGTCGGTGGCGCCCCAAAGATCTTGCGCTACTACGCCGGGCTGGCAGATCGGCTCGATACACCGGACGTCACCAACGACAACCTCGGCCGGATCGTCCGATTGCTGCGACCCATGGGTCCGACGGCGGTAATAGCTCCATGGAACGCCCCCGTCTATCTCTCCTATCTGATGATTGCGCCTGCCTTGCTTGCCGGCAACACGATCGTGATCAAGCCTCCCAGCTACACGCCGCTCGCCGTGACCGACACCTTGCTCGAACTGGATCGTCATCTTCCATCCGGAGTGATCAATGTGGTGCCCGGATCCGGCCCCGAGGTGGGGGCCGCTCTTGTCCGGCATCCCTCTGTCCGGAACATTCGGTTCACGGGCAGTACCGAAACGGGGAAACAACTGATGCGCGACGCAGCTGACTCCGTCAAGAACATCGGGCTCGAACTGGGAGGAAACGATCCGGCAGTCGTGCTCGAGGGAGCGACCATCAGCGACCAGCTCATTTCCGAGTTCGTTCGCGGCGTTTACGCCGGGACCGGACAGATCTGTTACAACATCAAGAGGATCTATGTGCATCGATCCCTCTACGAGGACTTCGTGGATCGATTCACATCGGCAGTCGATCAGATGGTCGTTGGTGACGGACTCGAACCCGACGTGACGATGGGCCCTCTCAACAACGAGGCTCAGTTCAAGTTCGTCGATGCGCTCGTCGATCGGACCCGAACGAATGGCGCCACGGTTGCGACGCTTGGCCAACGTCATGACCCGACGACCTGGGATGATGGATGGTTCATCCTGCCGTCGGTGGTCACCGGGTTGGCCCAGGGTGCGGAGCTCGTGCAATGCGAGCAGTTCGGACCGGTGATTCCGATTCTTCCGTTCGACGAGGAGGCCGAAGCGATTGCTCTCGCCAATCAATCGGAATTCGGACTGGCGGCATCGGTATGGGACGACGACGTAGACCATGCTTTCGACGTCGCCCGCCAGATCGAGGCGGGAACGGTTTTTGTGAACGTGCATCGGGTTGGCGCTTCGGATGTCTCCATGGAGTTCGGTGGCTTCAAACAAAGCGGTCTCGGGCGCGGCCACGGTTGGGTGGCCGTCGAAGAAAACAGCGAACTTCAGGTCTTGGCCCATCGACCAGGGTGGGTTGAGTCGACCGGGCACCACTAGCCAAATCCTGTTCGGTAAGCCTTCAGTACAACGCGAGCGGAGCTCGACTTGCCCGAATACAATCGCCGTCAGTAGTCCTGATGCATCCGAGCACTACCTGAGGAGCGCCCCCGTGACGAAACGAAGCCTCGAAGAAGTTCTCCAATCAACCGGCAACACCGTCGAGATGTTGCGCAATTCGAAAATCGGTGCGTATGTCTATCCCGTTGTGGCGTCCGAATTCACCAATTGGCGTGACGAACAACGCGCCTGGCGTGAGACAGCTGTGCTGTACGACCAATCCCACCACATGGCCGAACTCACCGTAGAAGGTCCCGATGCTTTCGATCTGCTGTCCTATCTCGCCATAAACAGCTTCGCCGATTTCGACATGACCAAAGCGAAACATTTCGTCCCCTGTAGCTATGGCGGCCACGTCATAGGCGATGTGATTCTGTTTCGAGAAGCAGACGATCGCTTCAACATGGTGGGGCGGGCCCCGACGGTCAACTGGGTTCAGTTCCATGCCGAGACCGGAGGTTACGACGTCTCCTACGAACGCGACGACCGGTCCCCCTCCCGCCCGGGCAAACACGGTGTCGTCCGGCGCCACTATCGCTATCAGATACAGGGTCCGAACGCCAAAGCGATCATCGAAGAACTCAATGGCGGACCGCTCGACGACATCAAGTTCTTTCGGGTCGGCACCATGAACGTTGCGGGTCGCCAGGTTCCAGCGTTCCATCACGGCATGGCCGGTGAACCGGGCATTGAGATCTGGGGTCCATACGACGAGGGTGACGACGTCAAGGACGAGATCCTGCGAGTCGGTGCCAACCACGGTCTCGCTCAGGTCGGCGCTCGTGCCTATTCGACCAATACGCTCGAATCGGGATGGATCCCGTCGCCGCTGCCTGCCGTGTATTCGGGCGACGAGATGAAGCCGTATCGGGAATGGTTGACCGAGGACAGTTACGAGGCATCGGGATCGATTGGCGGCAGCTTCGTCTCAGACAACATTGAGGACTATTACCTCACGCCTCACGCACTCGGCTACAGCTTCTACGTCAAATTTGATCATGATTTCATCGGTCGAGAAGCCCTTGAACAGGTCGACAAGGATGCTCAGCGACACAAGGTCACGTTCGAATGGAACCCGGATGATGTCACCCGCGTGTGGAACTCGATGTTCAATCCGCACGGCGAGAACTTCAAGTACCTCGACATGCCCCAGGCGAACTACACATCCGCCACGTACGACAACGTGACCAGGGACGGCAAGCATGTGGGATTCTCGATGTTCAGCGGATATACGTTCAACGATCGAGCCTTTGTTTCGCTCGGTGTCGTCGATCCCGACATCAAGGTTGGCGACGAACTGACTCTGATATGGGGCGAAGAGAACGGTGGAACCGAAAAGACCACGGTCGAACGTCACAAGCAGACCGAGATTCGGGTACGGGTGGCACCCACTCCCTACTCTCGCGACGCCCGGCAGAATTACGCAAGCGGATGGCGGACCCGGGGCGAATAGTCAGGTTCCCGTAACCCGCCTCAGTACGGCATCGGCATCTGCATCGGTGTGGGAAACGCCATCCGGGCCGGCGGTCCACGCAACGTAATGATCCGGTCTCACCAGAATCATTGAGGCCTGGTAGTCGCTCAACGCCTTTTGGCTCACGTGGGTGACGGTCAGCGGTACGTCGAGGAGGTCGGCCGCTTTGGTGAAGGGCGCGACCTCTTCATCGCTCTTGGCACCGGTAACGAGACAGAAGTCGTGGCCGAGCATGTCGAAGAGACCGTCATCGCTCGGGGGTAGGTGATGTCCGGCCCTGGCTGTCATCGAGTGCGAACCCACTGCGCTCGATTCACCGCCTGCGGGTCCAAAAACAAGTCGAGAGCCTTCGTAATGTGGTTCGAACTCATCGACCGCCCTGGTTGATCCTGATCTTCGCGTTTCCCAGGCTTTCTCGAAATCCTCCTTGTCGATCTCCGGATTGTGGCGGGCCACAAACGCCCTGTCGTCCTCGATGAAAGACTCGATGAAATCCCGGGCAGTCGAGACAAACACCGCTCTGCGCTCGTCAGAGTACGAATCGAGAATGCGAGCCGGCGCCCATCCGTCTAACACGGCCGACAGTTTCCACCCGAGATTGCGAGCATCTTCCAACCCGGTATTGATCCCGTAACCGCCGTACGGCGGGTGGCTGTGGGCGGCATCGCCTGCGACAAAGATCCTGCCGTGTTGGTAGGTGTCGGATATTGCGACGCGCAGATCCCAGAAGCCTATGTAGTCGACCTCCATGGCCACGTCGACACCGACGGCCGTGCGAAGAAGAGCCCCGGCGTCGATGTTGTCGGTGGTCGCCGTCGGCGGAACCGGTGCGTGAAAGAACCAATGCTCGGCGGCATCGACTGTTCCGAGAAACCGCCAGTAACCGTCGAGCTCAGGATGGAGGACATTGAAGAAGGCTGCGTGCCCGAACCTCGCATCCAGGATGTCATGCAATGCGCGCGATCGAAATACGAGAAGGACCATGCGCCGGTCATGATCCGATCGAGTCTCTCCGATCCCGGCCTGCTCCCGCACGAGCGATCGGCTCCCATCACAACCCACCACGTAGTCAGCTTCAATACGTTCACTGCTTGTCGTGACATAGGCCCGATCACCGACCTGGTTGACGCCGATAGCTGAGAGTCCAAACCGGGCGTCAACGTGCCGCAATTCGCTGACGCGCTCTCTCAAAACCGACTCGGTCGCGTATTGAGGCAATCGTTCGTTCGATGCGAAGTAGAAGCGGTTAACGTCACTGCGCCGGAACCAGGGATGAGCGTATGCACCCATGAGGTTGCCGTAGGCGTTGACCCCGACAGCCGGGAGGTCGGGCGGTATCACCCGGGCTCGACGGATCGCACCTTCAACGCCCCACGAACGAAAGTGTTCCATGGTCCGTTGAGTGAGGTTCTGCCCTTTCGGTATCTGGTGCACGTCCGCCGTTTTTTCGATGACCGTCGTCGAAACCCCTCGCTGGCCCAGTTCGATCGCCAGCCCCAATCCGACGGGTCCTCCCCCGACGATCGCGACCTGTGTTTTCGAATCGGGCATGTGAACCTCCGGACCAGGCCAAACGTAGCCCAATTCACAAGTGCTTAGGATCGGACGCGATGGTTGACGATCCGTGGCCCGCCCTTCCGAAGGACCTGACACTTGCCCGTACCACCCGCACATTCACCGAGAAGTCGGTTCCAGATGGTCTGCTGCAGAGTCATCAAATCGCTGCCGGGGTCTGGGGCCAGATTGTGGTCGAGGACGGCTCGATCGACTTCGCGTTCGAGGATGCCCTCGATCACAGGCGGTCTCTGGAGGCAGGAGACAATCTGGCCATACCTCCGCAACGTTTGCATCGGGTGATCCTCACCGGACCGGTTCGATTTCTCATCGAGTTCTACCGAACCGACGACATTCTTTAGGTGTCGCTGCCGAGGTCCTGGCGGACGAGAGCGGCCCCTGCTCCGAGCGCCTGCATTTTGGCCCGGGCGACGTCACGCGGCAGTGGCACCATTCCGCAATTGGTGCACGGGACCATGCGTTCCACCGGTACGTACTCCATGGCAGCCCGAATCACATCAGCGACCTCTTCGGGCGTTTCCACCTCGAGCGTGGCTACGTCGATCACCCCGACCATCACGTCTTTTCCGTCGAGAAGCCCGAGCAACTCGATCGGGACATGTGAGTTTGCCACTTCGAGGGAAACCTGATCGATCGTCGACTCGGCCAGCACCGGAAACGTGTCCTCATACTGGCGCCACTGGTCTCCCAAACCCTCTTTCCAGCGGATATTGGCCTCGATGCCGTAGCCGTAGCAGATATGGACCGCCGTTTTGCAGGTCAGATCTCGAGCGGCCCGCTCCAGCGCGCGAATTCCCCACGTCTTCACATCATCCATGTAGACGTTGAAAGCCGGCTCGTCGAACTGTATGACACTGACACCGGCGGCTGCCAACCCCTTCGCTTCTTCATTGAGAATGGCCGCGAACTCCATTGCCAATTGTTCTCGATCACCGAAATATTCGTCCGCCAGCGTGTCAGCCATCGTCATCGGTCCCGGCAACTGATATTTCACAGGCCGGGACGTCTCTCCCACCAGAAATCGAGCGTCATTGACATAGACGGGATGCGACCTCGATACAGGCCCGACTACGCGCGGAACGGACGCCTCGTACCGGTTGCGAATCTTCACGGTGGCGCGGTGGTCGTGGTCGACTCCATCCAGGCCTTCGATGAACGTTGTCACGAAATGCCGTCGGGTCTGCTCGCCATCGGTGACGATGTCGATGCCGGCATGTTGCTGTTCCTGAAGCACGATGCGAACCGCATCGCGCTGAGCTTCGACCAGGTCCTCGCCCTCGAGCAGCCAAGGCGCCCACAGTTCTTCAGGACCGGCCAGCCACGATGGTTTGGGAAGGCTTCCGGCAATCGTGGTTGGGAGCAGTAAGGCCATGGTTTCTCGCCTGAACAACGTGGAGCGAGGCTAGCCCGAAACTGAACCCGGTGCGGCCAGAGGGCTCTTGGGTGGTTCCGACTAAGCCTCGTGGGAATAAACCGCGAGCCAGGTCGTGAGCGGAACCGCCGCAACGAGTGCGATTGAACCCACAAGCGTCCGCACGATCTCGGTCGCGACCTCCTCTGAGTTGGCAAGGGTTCCAAGCGATTGGCCCGATAACACAAACAAAGCGAGAAGAGGCAGAGCAGCGCCCGCATACGCAAGCGCGAGAGTATTGACGGTTGAGGCGATGTGGTCCCGCCCGATACGAAGCGCCGCTTGAAAGAGCTTTCTTCTGGGCATGTTCTGATTGGCAGCCCTCAGCTCCCACACGGCCGAAGCTTGAGTCACCGTCACATCGTCCAACGCCCCCATGGCTCCCAGCACGATGCCGGCCAGAACCAGTCCTCGGAAATCGAGGCCCTCTGAGAACAACGTCAAGAATGTCGCTTCCTCGGACGAAAAGCCAGTCAATTGTGATAGCTGCACGACCACCGAAGAGAGGACCGCACTCAACGAAAGTGCCGCTAGCGACCCAACCAGAGCAACGGTCGTCAACGGTCGGAACCCGTGTGCGAGGTAGAGAACGAGATATGCAATAGCACCTGCGCCCACAATCGCAATGAGGACCGGTGGCTTGCCATCAAGGATCCCGGGCAGGACGAACCAATAAAGAATCGCAAGACTGCCTGCCAAACCGACGAGTGAACTCAGCCCTTTGAGCCTTCCCAGCACAACAACGGCGCCGGCGAATACGAACGCAACCGCCAGCAGGATCCCGCGGCGTTGTCGATCGTTGTATTGGTACTGCAACTGCTCATCGACATCTTCCCTATAAGAGAGGACAACCCCATCGCCCTCTTCGAGGCCGGTGAGCTGGGAGTCAGAAAACGTCTGCGTGACGATCCTGCCCTCATCCGGTCCATCGGTGACAACAAATGAGACGTCGATGCAACCTTCGCAAGATCCCACTCCCGTTTTCAACACGCGACCGCTATAGGTCGTACTGACCAGAAAATCGGAAAGTTCTGTTTGTTGCTGCTCAAAGGTGCGCTCAGGCCAGAGAACAATCAGCGCGGCGATGATCACCATGAAGCCGGCCAAAGCCACCGCCGTGAGATGAGCCGCATCAATTGGAGGCTTCTCGTCCTGAACAGGAATCTGTTCCGATGCCCACCGGGACCACTCGGTCAGTTCTTCCGGTTCGGGTTTCTCTAACTCATCC
This sequence comes from Acidimicrobiia bacterium, assembly GCA_041567895.1. Classification (GTDB taxonomy): domain Bacteria; phylum Actinomycetota; class Acidimicrobiia; order Spongiisociales; family SHLN01; genus JABDOU01. The sequence continues at coordinate 9,481 of JBFGAX010000056.1, read as the reverse complement.
ATGGCGAAAGAATTTGTACGATCAGATCAGATCTCACGGCTTCCTGACACTGGCTTTTGAACTCTCCGTGCCACTTACGGCAAAGCTTTCCCGGCATCGGCACTCGAAGTCTTCCCGCCCGTGTTCATCTCCTTGGCCGAGAAGCCATAGTAATAACGAGGCGCTCAACCGCCGAGCCCGCTCCTGAGCCCGAACGCTTGACTACCACGAAATCAGAACGCGAAAACCTAACCTAAAAGTCCCCTACAGAGACTCCTATGCCAGATCGTTTCGGGTGAGTCGAAAACATGAACGCGCTCATCGCGCTGCTCTCGCCGGCTCCGGCCAAGGACTGGCGAACGGTTTGCCAATCCGTACCCGACCCTGCGAACCGTACGCACGTAGGGTGCCTCTCTCCATGAGACCCTCCCTTTCCAATTGCGGTGCCCGGACCCGATTCTCCATCCTCCTGGTGTGCGCCACGATGCTCACGCTCGTACACCCTGCCCCGGCCCGAGCGCACACGGACTTCGACGGATCTCTTCCGATTGACGGCGCGGTCGTGACCACGACGGTCGAACAGATCCGGATTGCCTTTACCGGTCCCGCGGAGCCCACCGGTGAAGGGTTTGTAGTCCTCGCCGGTCAAGAGACAAGAATCCCCGAACAGGTCGCAACCCCTGACGGATCGACCTGGGTTCTCACGTTCGATCCGCCGCTGGCAGCCAGAACCGTGGGCGTTCGATGGACCGTGCAGGCACCGGATTCTCATCCGATCAACGGCTCGTTCAGTTTCCTCGTGGACATTCGGCCTTCCAGTGCGTCGAGCTCCTCAGCCGTCGAAAGCCCAGTGGCGGCCGCCAGGCCACCCCCGGAACTGGAGAGTTTCCTGGATGACCAGTCCGGTGGCCCGATCGCAGCCGCGAAGCTCGCGTCGATCGGTCGATTCATGAGCCTCATCGGGGCACTGGTCGGATTGGGAGCGCTTTCGTTTGCAGTCGTAGTGCTCCGGGGACCCGAAGCCGATGTCAAGTCGGTGCTCTTTTGGGTACGTCGTATGGGAGCGTTGCTCGCAGTCGGTGCGGCAATCGAATTTTTGGCTCGGATCGCTCTCGAGCGATCCGATTGGTTCGCCGTTTTGTATCCCTCCGCCGTTGCCGATGTGGCTTTCAGCTCGTTGGGCGTAGCAATCCTCTTGCGTGGTCTCGGCGGCTGGCTCCTATCTGCAGGTGCCACCATGCATGTGAAGGACGCCAGGGAAGATACAGATCCCGTTTTGGTGCTCCGTGAACTCGTACCCGTGGGAGCAGGACCGGCTCCGTCTCCGGTTCATCCGGGAGACGTTGGGACCCCGGTGAGCGACCCGTCAGGTCACGGGTTCTCCCATAGAGAGCCATACCTTCGGCGTCACGACCAGGCATGGTTGGCTCAGTCGGGGCGGCCTGCATTCCTGGGAGCCGCCATCGTCCTGAGCTCGTTCCTCTTCGACGGACATACCGTCACCGAGGGAGCTCGCTGGTTCCATGCATTCATCAACGTCGTGCACGTGTCAGCCGCCGCAGTCTGGTCCGGCGGATTGATGATGTTGGCATCGGTTCTCTGGCGTCGGCATCGTCGGGGCGAAGAGAGCCGCGCACTTCAGCTCGCGGTTCGGTTCTCAGTTGTCGCGGCGCTTGCCCTGGTTGTGGCAGGGATTGCCGGCACCATCCTGACTGTCATCGTGGTCGACAATGTTTCCGACTTGTGGCTCACCTCGTGGGGTCGGGTGCTGATTGCCAAGGTTCTGCTGGTGGCGGTTGCGGCCGCGTCAGGCGGCTACAACCACAAGTACTTGATTCCGATGATGGTCGAGGAGCCGAATGAACGCATCCTGGACCACCGATTCCGACGAGCTGTAACGATCGAGGCTGTCAGCCTCGGACTCGTGTTCGCAGCAACGTCCGTGCTCATAGCGGCATCAACCCAAGCCTGATCGGCCCCCACGGGTGGCATCAACTGCTTATTTGCGGGTCCTCACTCGCTGCATCACGGATTCCGCCACGCAAACACCCTGATCGATGCCGGCCGTGATCCCCATCGGGTAGTGGATGCCGCCGAAGAGGCGTGACATGGCTGCTTCGTTGGCCGCATCCCAAATCGTCTTGTATGTACGGGCCGGAAACCCGTTTGCGATGCCCGTGTCGTCGGTGAAGGAAACCGCACCCACCATGGAGGTGAGGACCGTCGCGGCCGCTCCGGATCCGACCGAATGGCCAGACGTGTACTCGGGAAACGCCGGCGAATTGACCGGTGAGTTCCACGCGGGATCGATGTACTTCTTGATGTAGGTCACGGGGCGCACGAGATTGGTGCGGTATTTCTCCGTCCAACATGACGTGAACCCATCGGCGACGGCAATGCCATGCATGGCCATGAGTTCTGCGGCTCGAGCGAGGTCGTATCCCTGCTGCCGGATGAGGATCGAAGCGATCAGAGCCCAGTGCCCCGAAGGCAGCCCGGTCGTACCATCCGGGTTGTCCCGCCAGAACAGTGCAGTCTCGGTATCCGAGTCCTTTCGCCCGTTCACGGTTGTGTACGTGGCCATGGCCTGGGCATAGAACGCTGAGCCAGGATCGGTCGAGAACGCAATGGGAGGCGGAGGAGCACACGCCGTCACAGGTATGAGGGCGAATGGCCTCACTTGCTCCCAGTACGGCTCGAGCGCAGGCCCGAAATTGGGAGGCGTACGTTCCCACAGCCCGTCGCCGACCGGGGGGACATAGAGAGGAAGGCTCTGGATGTCGGTCCAACCGTCGCGCTGGATCCACTCGGCAAGGACCTTGCCTACCGACCGGCCGTGGGCGACCGAGCGATCGACAGTTGACGAATCAGGTACAGCTGCACTTCGTTCTGACTGGATTTCCGACGCGAGATCACTCAGATTCGCCAGGGAAACCGTGCGACCGGCGAACAGGACCGGCGCGACAGCCGCCATGGCGGCGTTGGCGGCCGACGGCCAGTCATACCGCAGGTTCTGAGAGCGCGAGGGCAGTTTCGGCAGATCATTGAGCTGGAGCCCGAGCGAACGGTACGACGGCATTCCACCAACGACCGCCTCATACCCGGCGACCCCGAAGTAGGCGTAGACACGAGCGGCGTTTGGTGGAGTAAACCGTTCGAGTTTTACGGCGTCGTACACGGCCTGAATCCACCTCACAAGGACGTCGTGATCATGGCTCTTGGTGAGGGGATGAACGCTCTTGGCCCCTGCGCCGCTGCTAGCTAACGCAGTGGCGCCTCCTGCGAGCTGCATGGCAACGAGTCCAGCGCTTGCGGCGGCAGATCTGCCCAGAAATTGCCTACGGGAATATGTCGAACCAACCATGGGACTCCTTCGTGTCCTCGTATGCGTGTGACTCTCACGCGCACACTTCTGACGTTACTGTACGTTCGTTTAGTTTCCACACTATACTCAAACGAAATCGGGTGGGCCAGGGAACCGGCGAACCAAACTCGACGTCTTATAACTAACCGATCGTACAGTGTCGCTGCCGAAGGCAGAACACGATCTCACACCATGAAAGGAACACTTGTGAGAAGACCAACTATTCGGAGAACGACAGCCATGGCGACAACTGTTGCAATTCTGTCTTCGCTCTTGATCAGCCCTGCCGCCGGTGCCAACGTCACCCGAACCAGCGGCACCGGCTACAACGTATCTATCAGCTGGGTCGAATACGACCCGGACGACCTTCTCCGGCTCCCGGGCAACACGCATGTGGGCTACTTCGGAGTCTGGGTCAGTCAGTGGGGCACCCACTTCTACGGAAACGTCATCGACTGGGAGTGCGAAGAAGGCGAATTTCCGTGGGGCGGACACGGAGAAGGCGGCGAAGTCGTGGTCGACGATGCGGGCAAGATCGCCGAGGTCGCCGCTGAGATCGCCGTCGACGACATCATCGACTCCGGTGCCAAAACCATCGACGCCGGGACCGTAGTCGACGCCGTCCAGCAAGCGTTGGCGGAAGAGGTTCCACCTTTGATTGAAGAAGAGTTGCCCCAGTGCGACCATGAAGGCATCCGGTTTCTCGACGGTTACGACAATGAGGGAAATCTCAAGACAAACGTCAGCGTCGACATCAAGAACAAGATTGCCAAAGTGACGGGAAATCTGGTGGTCAGGGGTGGACACGGTGGTGGTGAGGGCGAGCCACTCCCGGATGTCCTCGCCATGCCTCCTGTGGACCTCACGATTACGGGTGGTGATTGGTACAAGTACGAATGGTCGTACACGTCCCAAAGCAAAGACTTCAAGTATTCCGACTGGAGCAAGGGCACCGACTACTACGGCGGCAAGGTTTCGGGGAAGATTGGCGCCATGGGCTTCGACGACGATCCGGACGATGAGAGCTGGGGCGGGTTCGGCTCGTTTCAATACAAGACAGTGGAACGCGTCCGCAACTAACCGTTCGTAACCAACGACACGCTCAGGCGGCTATCGGAATCGACCCTCACCGATAGCCGCCTTCGCATTCCGCTTACAACGCGAAACCCGCCGCCTATCCCTGCGTCAGCTTTGTCGTTTCGAAGACTTGTTGCAGTCGGCCCGTTTCTATGTCGTAGATGTGTCCGGATGCCTTGAGTTCGCGTGGAAGCATTGGATTCGCTCTCAGGCGAGCCAGGTCGGTCGCCAGTGATTCTTCGAGATCGACAATGGCATAGGTATCGACGACTTCTTCGGTCCCGAAGCGCTCCGTGATCTTTGTCGCAACCTCGGGGACCGCGAACCTGGCCATCCCGCACTTCGTGTGCTGAACGATCACGAGTTCCAGGTTCGGAGGTGATCCGCTTGCCATTTCCATCAACGTCCACAACATGGCCACTTCGAGCGCTACGGCATCTGTCACGCGGGCGCCCACGTTGCGCAGCACGAGGGCATCGCCCAGTTCGAGGCCCGCATATTTGGAAGGATCTACCCGGGCGTCGACACACGTGAGGATCAACGTCGAGAGGGTTGGTTTGATCGGCAGATCCCCCTGGTCAAACGACCCCGCAAAGGTCGCGTTGCGTTCGTAGAGCTGGTTCACATCAGACATTCATACCTCCCTATTCGGATCGGAATCTTGCTCAGTCCGGCTGTTCGACGCCATCCGGACCAGGATTCGGTGCCTTGCACGTGATGTTGAGGCGACCGGTCAGTCCCGTCTCAGCCGTACGACCTTACAACAGTGCCGGCCACGGCGCCTGGCCCGGAAGGATCCTCGCTTTGTCCGAGCTAGATTCGATCCTCGGTCGCGATATCTATGACCTGAGCCAGGGACAGCTGTCGGCCTTCCTGTAAGTGACGCTCGACAGCAGCGTCGCCGAGCGTTGATCGCGCTGACTCCACGGCTTGGTCAATCAGTATCGTCGCCTCGGGCCATTGGGCTGACCCGAGGTTGTCCCATATCGACATAGCGCCTCCCAATACTCGCAGGCCGCCCGCCACATCACCTCGTTGCATGCGCACAACCCCTACGAGATCGGCCGACGATGCCACCCCCTCCTGGTAACCGTCGGTCACCATAAGCCTGAGTGAGCGCTGATTGGCTTCCGACGCCTCATCGATGCGGCCTGCGAACAGCAACCCGATCGCATAGTTCCATTCCGCCCAGGCGATCAAAACGGTGAAATCCCGGCTTGTGGCCCACTCGACGATTTCCCGTCTGATGGCTACGGCCTGGTCGATGTCGCCCTCTCGCAGGCGGAAGGAACTGAACATGAGACGCGCCATGAAGAGATCCACCTGGTTGCCCAGCCTGTCGGAGGCCTCTACCGCAGAGCTTGCCAGCGAACCACCCTCATGTGAGTCCTCAATGAAAAACGAAAGAAACAATTGGGATCGAGCCATCCACAATTCGTCTCCCGCGTTCGAAAACCGTTCGAGCGCCGAGGTCAGCCTCTGGACGGCGGTTTCGGCATCGCCTTCCTGCACCGCGAAGAAGCCGGCCAGCCAGTCGAATTTGGCCGAATCCAGCATTGGATCGGCCCGGGCGACCCATTCAGAGCCGTTCGCGGCCAGGTCCCCGTTGAACCAGTAGACCCAGATGTCGCACACCACATCAACCATGTCGGCAAGCCGGTCGTGTTCCAGCGCCCACCACATCGCAGCGAGCAGGTTGGAATGGTCCACCCTGAGTTCCCGATGGGGCTCCTCGATCTCCTGGAGCCGCCTTCCGATCTCCGGCGACACCGAGACGTAGTAGTCGACAAGGCGCCCCATCGTGACGTCGTATTGGCCAGATTCGGCCAACAACTCGGCCCCATAGTCTCGTAGCAGAACCAGCTGCCGATAGCGGGTACCGCCGGCCAATCCCGTGGCCGGGCTCACGAGTGAGTTGTCTACGAGCACCGTGAGATCCTCCAGAAGATCGGAGTCGGACGCGGCCACTGCCTGCAGCTGCGCCAATGATGGCCCGGCGGGGAACACCGATATCTGTGAAAACAGGAGACGCTGGGCATCGGTCACCGATTCGAGGCTCCATTCGATTGTCGATCGAATGGTCCGCTGGCGCTCAGGGAGGTCGGCCGCCCCGGAGCCCAGGACGTCGAGCGATTTCGTCAGCATCTGTTCCAGTTCTCGGACGCCCATGAGCCGGGTGCGCGCAGCCACGAGCTCAATGGCCAGTGGTAATCCGTCGAGTCGCCGCACGATCGTCCTGGCGGCTTCTGCCTCCCCACCGTTTTTCGACAGGTTCACCCCGTGACTTTCCACCCGTTCATAAAAGAGTGCCAGCGCAGGAGGAACGCTGCCGTCGCCATTCACAGATCCGAGAGGCTCGACGCGGTAGATTCGCTCTCCTCTGATGTTGAGTGGTGCTCGGCTGGTCGCGATCATGCGTACCTTCTCGGATGCATCCAGCAGTTCAGCGACCGTCGTAGAGGCCTCCTGAACGTGTTCGAAGTTGTCGAGCACCAACAGGGTCGGGTCGAGGATACGCGCCGCAGCCAGGGCGACGGGCGAAGCCATTCCTTCGGGATGAGCGCCTACGGCCTCAGCGATCACCAACCCGACATCGGCCGGATCGCTGGTCCGAACAAGGTCGACAAACATCGCTCCACCGCCGAAGTCGTCTGCCAATTCCCTGGCGGCCTCCACGGCAAGGCGAGTTTTGCCTATTCCACCCGGGCCCAGCAACGTAACGAGTCTGGTGCCATCCGAAGAGAAGAGTTCTCCGATGGTTGATCGTTCTTCTTCCCGACCGACGAACGACGTTTGATATGACGGCAACGGCACTCCCCCGCCCGTCTCGGTACGCAGAGGAGGAAAGTCGTTCAGGAGATCGGGAATGCAAAGCTGATAAACCTGTTCGGGGCGGTCCATCCCGCGGAGCATGTGGGATCCGAGATCTTTCAGTGACGTTGTCTCGGGGAGCGAATCCTGAATCAGAGCCCTCGTCGCCTCCGACATCACAACCTGTCCACCGTGGGCGATGCCTTCGAGCCGGGCAACGCGATTGACAACCGGACCCCGGTAATCGGTGCCGTCAGCTTCAACCGTCCCGCTGTGAAGCGCCATCCGTACCCTGAACGAACCCAACGACTCCGGCCATGCGAACGACTGGAGCTGCCGTTGCGCCTGGACGACGCACGCCACTGCCGCCTCAGCTGACCGAAACGCGGCGAAGTACCCGTCGCCTTTGTCCTTCACGACGCTCCCCTCGTGCTGGTCGATCGCAGCAGTCAAGATCTCGTTGTGGCGGGTCAATGCAATCGCCATGTCCGACCGATGCCGATCCCAGTGCGCGCTACTGCCCTCGATATCGGTGAACAACAGTGTCACCGTTCCTGACGGAAGCTCAGTCGACATGTCCGCCAAATTTTACGTGAGGAGGTCGCCCGAGATCACCCGCGCCGACTCGAGCATCGGACATACAAGGGGGCCGGGCGTTTCCGCCCGGCCCTCTAAGAGATACCCTGGCCGGTTAGGAGCCGGGGATGTTCATGTAAAGCAGCTGACCTTCCTCGCGCTTGATCGTTATTCCTGGGATCGAGGTCGTGTCCACGTCAACAAACGGAAAGTCATGGGCCTGCACGTCGAGCAGCCACGAGCCGGGACCGTACCAGGCAGACGCATCAACGATGCCGCTCGATTCCCCACCGGTATCGACTACATCAGCCACCGCAGCCCAGCTTCCATCGCTGAACTTGTGCTGCCAGATCTGTCCAAAGTCGAAATCTTCTTGCACCATCAGGCTGTTGACGCTGGTGTCGATGTTGTCCGGAGCGGAGAACGGGACGAACTTCGGATGGGTCGACGGCGCGTCACCGTCTGCCAGCACCGTGAAGCTGTCGACCTTCCGAGGGTTGTTGTCGTTGAACACGAACTGGAAGATACGGCCATTGTTGGCAAACCCGGGGCCGGGAGCCCGATTCAGTCGACCCGTCGTAGCGTCGGGCTTCACGCGGCTGGCGCCGGTGTCGGCCACGTAGACCACGCGATCATCGTTCTTGTCCACGGCTACGTCTTCCAGACGAACGAACGTGAACACGTTGTTTTCTATCGACCAGTTCTCGAGCGCATCCTGCGGAGCCTCTCCCGTTGTTCCGCGAGCGATCTGCTTGGGAACCCGGATGAACTTGCCGCGCATCTCGTCGTCGACACCGATGTCGAGGTAGTCGTTTGCCTCGTTGAACGGATCGTATTGATCGACCTTCACCCCGTTCTTGTGTGTCACCTGGAATGCCCAGAGGCTGCCTTTGTCCTCGAACACGTGCGACTCGTGGTTGGCGAGATACAGGTACAGCTGGGACGTGGTTGCCGTGAACGTGTCATCCGTTGTGAGCAGCGCGATCTGGTTGTATCCCGGGAGCCCGACGGTGTTTTCGTGATTGAGGCGACCCATGCCGGGTACCTCGGTGAACTCACCGGTTTCGGTGTTGAGAATCACCGCGTAGCCGCCCTGGCGCTGAGGAGCCAGTGCAGGATCGGCCCCGTAGATGGCGCCGGCCGGAACGTCGACGATGTCGTTGGTTTCCTCCCCGGTGAGGAACATCGGTGACGAAAACCCTTCTGCCTCCCCGGCTATCGCCGCAGAACAGAACCGCAGGAATCCTTCGTCCGCCGATATCGCAACCTCCGCACCCAACACTTTGTTGGTGGCAGTGTCAATCGTCCATCGCGTGACGGACGAATCCTGAAAGTCCCGCTGACTGCGGAACGGAACCGTCGACTGCTCATGAGCGACGTATACGTCGACCGTGCCCGCCGAGGGCCCTGGTACGATCCCGATGCCATCCGGAATGCCCTCAAACATGACGCCGTCCACGGTTTCACCCACGCTGATGATCGGCGTTACCGTCCCGGGAACATTGAGGGTGATGAGCGCCGGGTCGGCTGTCATGAAACCGTGACTCGAGGCGCCCGCGAGGGGCGCCGGAATTACTGCGATTGCCATCATGAACGCCACCATCAGCGCCCAAATTCTCCTGCTGTACGAAGCCACGATGTGGACTCCCTTCATGTCGATAGTGACCAGTGCGC
>JBFGAX010000055.1:0-18071 GCA_041567895.1 Acidimicrobiia bacterium | reverse complement strand
GCGTGGATGCTCATCGGGATTCGTCGGGTTCGGGGTTGATGACGGCTCGGATGGTTTTGAAGAGGATGTTGATGTCGGTGGTGAGGGTGCGGTGGAGGGCGTAGTCGACGTCGAGTTTGATGCGTTGCATGTAGGTGGTGGTGTTGCGGCCGTTGACTTGCCAGGCGCCGGTCATGCCGGGTCTGACCTGGAGCACGACCTGGGCGTAGTCGCCGTAGCGTCCCAGTTCTTCGGGAACGACCGGACGGGGACCTACCAGGCTCATGTCACCGCGAAGCACATTGATGAGCTGGGGTAGTTCATCGAGACTGGTTTTACGGAGAAAGTTTCCAACCCGGGTGATGCGGGGATCGTTGACGAGTTTGAAATCTGATGCCCATGCAGCCCGGGCATCCGGGTCATTGGCCAACAATTTCTCGAGTGTTGCTGCTGCGTCAGGGACCATGGTGCGAAATTTCAAACAGGTGAAGAGTTGTCCGCATCGACCAACCCGGGTTTGACGAAACAACACCGGTCCCCGGGAAAGCAGAATCAACAACGACACAACCAGCATCAACGGCGCAGCTGCCAGCAACAACACCGAAGCCACCAGCACATCAAAACCACGTTGCAGTCCATCGTCGCGTATACGTCGATGTTGGGCTCGTTGCACCATCCGAGCCTCATACGCCAACCGATTCGATTCCAACTGGGGTTGAGCCAACGACCGTGCCAACGAAACCGGTTCACGAACCAACCCGTCACCGGCCGCCACCACCTCATGGGTTGCCGCCACCTCAGAACCCTGAACTACCTGATGAGCAGAAGGATCAATCATGACCGCCGCCTGACAGGTCCTGGATCACCGGTCACCGCTGTTGTCGTCTGCCCCTCATACAATCGCATGGCCCACATTCCGTTCGTCCGCCTCGTCCCAACCGCCCTGTCCCAGCCGTGCCGTCCCAGCCGTGCCGTCCCAGCCGTGCCGGCCCAACCGTGCCGGCCCAACCGTGCCGGCCCAACCGTGCCGCCCAGCAGGGATAACAACACCAACCAGGAACACATACCACTTTCGGCAGCTCACTCCCGGCAGCCTGACCGCCCGCTCGGACCTCTCCAACCCAACACCCGCCGAACAACGCCTGCCCGACAACGCGCGCAACCCGATCTCAACCGGTATGCGAGCCGTGAATCGCCTTGTCACCAGGGCGTTCCCCGTGTCCCAAAACCGTACAAGAACCGACCCCCAACACCATCGGAACAATGCTGAGATTCGGGTGGATTCGGCCCTACCGGTGCCAAGACGACTACGTGAGATCGACGGGCGCTGGAAAGAAGCGGTGACCTCGATCGACTTCTCGAATCGCCCTGACGAGGTCCTGGGGGGGCTGTTCCTTGCTGACATAGCCGAACGCTCCCGCCTTGATGGCTTCCACCATCACATGATGCCCTGACTGGAGAGAAAGAATCACCACCCGGGATGTGGGTGAGGCGTCGAGTATTCGTCGAGTAGCGTCCAAGCCGCTCATGCCCGATAGCACGAGGTCCATCAGCACGATTGATGGTTGCCATCTGGCGGACAACTCGATAGCAGCCTCGCCGTCCGAGGCCAGTGCGACGACGACCATGTTCTTTTCCGCGCGTAAGAAAGAAACCAGCGCCGACCCGTATGCCGGGTGGTCGTCGACGACGAGGATGGAAATCACAATTGCTGAACCACCGATGAGTAGAAGGTCAACTGTGGGGAGGTGCCGCAAAATTATGCACGGCCGCTCGCCTGGTATGAATCGGAAATACACTTAGAAAATACGCATCCCGACACCGACGCCACGGGTCTCGTGTTCTCAGAATCAACGGGGGCGTGGCCCGAGCCTCTTACCTCAGAGGTCCGGTTCGACGGTCGAAATCCCCTGACGAATCGCATACTTCGTGAGCGCGACGACGTTGTGAAGATTGAGTTTCCGCATGATGTTCTCCCGATGTGTGCTGACCGTTTTGGCACTGATGAACAAACGTCCGGCGATCTCACCGGTGCCATTTCCTTCGGCAATCAGCTGGAGAACTTCACGTTCGCGATCGGTGAGCCGGGGCTCTGCAGGCATCGATGCCCGGCGGGCCAGGTGGTCGCGCACGAAATCGCCCGCAATCGTGGGGCTGAGAAAGGTCTGCCCCGCGGCCACAGCTCTCACCGCGGCAGCCAGTTCTCCGAGATCGGCGGACTTGACAACATATCCGGATGCACCCGCCTCCAGCATCGAGGACACAATATGCGGATCGCCGTGGAGCGATAGACACAGAATTTTGGCGTTCGGCATGAGCGCGATAATCCGCCTGGTTGCCTCGATTCCGTTCATGCCTGCCATCGTGATATCCATGATGATCACCTCGGGTCGAAGCTCCTGAGCTGCAGCTACGGCAGACGTGCCGTCGAATGCCTCGCCGATGACTTCAATTCCCGATTCCTTCTCGAGGAGTGATCGAAGTCCCTGTCGCACAATCGAGTGGTCATCGACTACCAGAATCCGAATGCTGCCGATCATGTCTCATCCAACAAAGGAACGCTGAGCACGATCTCAGTACCCGAGCCGTGACTCGACGTGATTGCGACCTGCCCATTGAGTTCTCGCAATCGTTCTTGAACGATCAAAAGCCCAAATCCTGAGGGAGGCACACCGCTCAGGCGAAGTGTGTCAAAACCGATACCGTCGTCGCGTACCCTCGCTTCGGCGTATCGGTCACGCCGTGCGATGCTCACCCAGGCGGTGCGCGCCTGAGCATGTTTTCCCACGTTGATCAGCAGCTCACGAACTGAGCGAAGCAAAGCTTCAGCTTCCTCTCGACCCACTGGTTTCGGTAGCCCGTCGGTTTCGAAGTGGCCTTCGATGTTGTGCCGCTCTGCAATTCGAGAGGTCAGGTGCCTGAGTTCGTGATCGATGCCGAGTTCTGGCATGAGCGGCGTCATCAGTTCAAATGTGAGAGATCTCGATGACGTCACGGCTTCTCCGACGAGATCGCTCACCTGCTGGATTGCGGTCCTGACATGGGGATCGACTCCAGCACCCTTCAATTCGGCAAGCCGGAGTTGAGCAGCGACCAGGGTCTGGCCGAGGTCGTCATGCAACCCGCGTGCGATCCGGGTTCGTTCATCGTCAACAGCCCGAGAGAGTTTGACGGCCATGGCCGAGAGTGCGGTTCGATAAGCACCCAGCTCGGCGAGGTGGGTGGAGTCACAGGGCGGTGCGCCTGTGGTCGGCCCGGTGCCGTCGCTTGCGACACGGGATGACCCCCGGGTTCCGTGGTCGGTGGAGGCCTGTTGTTCAGACGTTGAATCTGTCCTGGCCGATAGTTCGGATGGAGCCTCGCCGGCAGATGGTTGTCCCGTTTGGGGGCCCGATGAACTATGCCCCATTGATGGTTGGCCCGCTGTCGCCCGTCCCACTGCGTGTCCCTCTTTCGTCCCTAGCCCTCGGCGGCCGCCATGCTCAGTTCCCGTCCGAGCTGGCCATCGCTCCGAATACGCATCTCGGAAATATTGCGTTGCGTGTCCGGAACTCCCGCTCCGTGACCACTCTAGTCACGCTGAGCGGTGGAAAAAACCACACGCGAAAAACAAGCTTGGAACCGTGCATCCGGACCATTCATCAGTGGCATGCGCAGGGCTTCATGCCCCTCAGCGTCAATGTAGATGGCGAACCCTCACGGACATTCCCCTCCGACCCCAACAGGACCTACATACCCCGGCTGCGCCCGTGTCTGATGCCACCTCTGGTACGCATCCGGGCAGGGATTTCGTACGACAGCGTGCCCTAGATGGGTTCGAAGGTAGCCGTGAAGTGCCTCAACCAGGGGGCCTGCTCGAGGATCCGGTAACCACGCAGCTTCTGCGACCGTTCCGCAACGGCAATGACCACCTCACCCACGTAGTCGATGTGTGATTGGGTATATGTTCGCCGCGGCACGGCAAGCCGCACCAGCTCCATCGGTGCAGGCAGCTCTGATCCATCCGCTTGTGGTTTTCCGAACATCACCGAACCGATCTCAACACCGCGGACGCCCCCTTCCAGGTAGAGCTCGACGGCGAGGGACTGAGCTGGATACTGTTCGGCAGGGATATGAGGTAAGAATTCCTTGGCATCCAGGTAGACGGCGTGGCCTCCGGGTGGTCGAACGATGGGAACGCCGGCGGCGCCGACCTTGTCAGCGAGGTAGGCAGTCGACCGGATCCGATACTGCAGGTACTCCTCCTGGAGGACCTCGGTCAGACCCTGTGCAATTGCCTCTAGATCGTAACCCGCGAGGCCGCCATAGGTTGGAAACCCTTCCGTGAGTATGAGGAGATTTCGGCATTCTCGAGCGAGACTTCCATCGTTCATCGCAAGGAATCCACCAATGTTGGAAAGGCCGTCCTTTTTGGCCGACATGGTCGCACCATCCGCCAGGGAAAACATCTCCTGTGCGATCTCTTTCGGTGTCCGATCTGCGTAGTCGGGTTCTCGTTGTTTGATGAACCAGGCGTTTTCGGCGAAGCGGCAGGCATCCAGAAACAGCGGTATACCGTATGTGTCGCACACGTTCCGGACCGCACGAAGATTGGCCATGGACACCGGTTGGCCGCCGCCGGAGTTGTTGGTCACCGTCACCATCACAACCGGTACGTTGTCCCTGCCAACGTCTTCAATGAGGGCGATGAGGGCCGCGACATCCATGTTGCCTTTGAACGGATGTTCGGCGGCTGGATCTCGACCTTCTGCGATCACCAGATCACGAGCTTCCGCATGCTGATACTCCACATTGGCCCGCGTGGTGTCGAAATGCGTGTTGTTCGGAACGACCTGGTCCGGTCTGACCACCGTTGTGAACAAGATCTTCTCAGCCGCCCTTCCCTGATGCGTCGGGATGACTTCCGAAAACCCGGTGATGTCCTGGATGACATCGCGAAACCGATAGTACGAGCGACTTCCCGCATACGACTCATCGCCCACCATCATCCCTGCCCATTGGCGCGACGACATCGCGCCCGTACCAGAGTCTGTCAGAAGATCGATGATGACCTCGTCGGCATGAAGCCCGAAAAGGTTGTACCCGGCACGCTCGATGGCCTCACGCCGCTCGGGAAGAGATGGAAGGTCTATCGCCTGGACGGTGTGTATTCGAAACGGCTCGATGATGGTTCTGTATGGCATGTATCCTCAGTTCGTGAGCGGGCCTGCCGGCCGCAGTCGGGATGTCCCGTGTCGCATGATCAGCTCCTGTCTGCCAGCGTTGACAAGCCGCTCCGGAATCTTTCGATCCCATCCCAATCGCCGGTTCCGCTCGGTGCGGGCGCCTTGGAGGGTTCGAGGTTGCCCGATTGGACGGCGTGGAGCATTATTTGGACTTCTCGCATGTACAGCGCCATGGCTGACAAATCCTCGGTAGTTCCCGGTGGGCCGTGCCCCGTGATGACTCTCGATGGCTCTAGCTCGCCGATCTGATCGAGGACGCTCGCCCATTCGGCGGGGTATCCGTCTTTGATCTTCGGGTGCATCTCAGTCCACACCAGATCGCCCGCGACGATGATCGCGTCATCGGGCAAATGCAGGAACAGGTCGCTTTCGGTGTGACCCCTGCCATAGCTCAGAATCGTGACGTTTCGTTCCCCCTCGATATCCAACCGGTCGCCGATGATGGTGGTTGGGAGGACCGTTTGATATTCGTCAGCCTCCGCCTCTAGCGCCTCGACCAGTTCCATGGTCGCGGCGGCGTTGGCTATCTCCGCAGGTGAGCGTGCTCCGGCCGTCAGTCTCTCTCCGATCGTGCGCAAAGCTGCTGCCCTGCGGTCGTATTCGGCTCGATCCGATGGGCTGTCCTCGACAATGAGTTCCCGCATGCGATCGGTGCCGATGATGGGGGCGTGCGTGAAAGCCTGATTTCCGCGTACATGGTCGGAATGCCAATGGGTGTTGACCACGAGGCTCGTCTCACGTCCCGTGAGCCGGAGCGCTTGGTGTCGAAGCTCGGTCGCGGCGGCTTTTGTCATGAAGGTGTCGACGACGATTGTCTCGGCACCCGTGTCGATGATGGCGGCGTTGCTCACGGCACGACCGGTTATTCCGGGTGCGATAGCAGCCCAGACGCCGGCTGCGACCTCCCGAATTGAGAACGTTGCAGTCATGGTTGAGATGATATGCGACCTGCCCGAACAGCTAGCTTCCAGGTCGTGTGGTACAAGACAGCCGTCTTCTATGAGATTCCCGTTCATGGCTTCTTCGACTCGAACGGAGATGGGATTGGTGATCTCGCCGGAATCACCGCAAAGCTCGACTATCTGGAGTGGCTAGGGGTCGACTGCGTCTGGTTGCTTCCGTTTTATCCATCACCCATGGTCGACGGCGGTTACGACGTGAGCGACCTCACCGGGGTTCGGGCCGAGTATGGCTCCTTGGAGGATGTCAAGCAGCTTCTGGCCGAAGCTCACTCGAGAGGCATGAAAGTGATCGCCGACATGGTGATGAACCATACGAGCGATCAACATCCATGGTTTCAGGAGAGCCGACAGCCAGGTTCGCCAAAACGCGATTGGTATGTGTGGAGCGATACGCCAGATCGGTACGCCGATGCCAGGGTGATTTTCATTGATTCCCTCGATTCGAACTGGACATGGGACGAGACTGCCGGTGCCTACTTCTGGCATCGGTTCTATCCGGAACAACCGGATTTGAACTTCGATAATCCAGAGGTCAGGGAAGCTGTCACAGACGCCGTTCGCTTTTGGCTCGCGCTCGGATTCGATGGGCTCAGGCTTGATGCGATTCCATACCTGTATGAACGGGAAGGCACTGATTGTGAAAACCTCGCGGAAACGCACGCTTTCCTCAAGGAGCTGAGATCAGCAGTCGATGCCGAGTTCGATGATCGGATGTTGCTGGCCGAGGCCAATCAGCCGCCGGTCGAGGTCGTCGACTACCTCGGCAACGGCGACGAGTGTCACATGGCCTACCACTTCCCGATGATGCCCCCTCTCTACATGGCACTCAGGCGCGAACACGTTGGCGACATCATCGCTGCCATCGCCGCCACGCCGGAGATCCCGCCGTCGACCCAGTGGGGACTTTTCCTCCGCAATCACGACGAGCTGACATTGGAAATGGTCACCGAGGAAGATCGGCAATTCATGTACCAGGAGTACGCCCCCGACCCTCGCATGAAAAAGAATGTCGGCATTCGGCGACGGCTGGCACCACTCCTCGAAAATGATCGCAGGCAAATCGAGCTCCTTCACGCACTCCTGCTCTCTCTCCCTGGCTCGCCGTTTCTCTACTACGGCGACGAGTTGGGCATGGGAGATGAATATCTCCTTCGAGATCGGGATGGAGTCAGAACTCCGATGCAGTGGGAACCAGGGGCAAGAGCCGGATTCTCGACGGCTGATCCAGAAACGTTCTATTTGCCGATCGTGACCGCTCCAGGTTTTGGTGCCGACGACATCAATGTCGCCGATCAGCGCAAAGATGAGCTTTCACTTCTGCATAAGGTCAGATTGCTGCTTGAAACGCGTCGACAACTCGGCGTATTCGGCACCGGAGATTTCGACCTGCAGCCAAGCGTTCCTGAAGTTCTTGCGTTCACCAGGTCCCATGCGACCGCGTCGGTATTCGTTGCTGCGAACGTTTCATCGCGTAATGTCCCGATCACAATCCCTGTCGTGTTCAGCCAGGGCACACAAGGGTCGGCGATTGACGCCTTCTCCGGGACGCCCGTTCCAGAGGAGCTGGATCTCGGTCCACGGGAGTTTCGGTGGATACTGCTCAGATCTGGGCAGGCATAAGAAAACGCAAACCAGCCCCCCTCTCATTCGACGCCGTAGTTGACGCTCGGGTGCGCGCCGCGAACCGGGTTCCGAACCCCGTGCGCGCGACGAAGGACCATCCCTGCGCTCAGTGGGATGGCCCTTCGCTTCGTAGTCGGCCTTGGATCGTCGCGCCGGCTGGGAGGCCCTGTCAGGTTGCGGTCTGATCGACTGTTCCGCGCCAACTACCGGTGGCGCTTCCGCGCCCTTCGATGAAATCTTTGAAGCGTTCAAGGTCACCACGGACCCGGGCGGCAACGATCCCGAACTTGTCACCGAGGTTCTCGACGAAGCCTTCGGGGTCGTAGTCCATTTGCAACGTCACTCTCGACTTGCCATCGTCGAGGCGATGGGTCGTCACGACGCCCTTGTGTTCTGGCCCTTCGACCGTTTTCCATGCGATGCGCATGTCTGGCTCTTGTTCGACGATCACGGTTTTGAATTCGCGTTCAACCCCGCCGATCTCAACTTTCCACTCATTGGTGATATCGTCGATCTGGCGGACGTACTCGACCCCCTCCATGAATTCGGGGAACATCTCGAACTGAGTCCATTGGTTGTAGGCAGTACGTACGTCGACGTCTACGTCGATCGATTCGGTAACGCTTGACATGTTGTTTCTCCCTTGATGCTGGTCATCAGCGATTACCCGAATGCCAGAGGATCAAACATACGTACCAGCTTCATACCTTCGGAATCAGAGACCTATTGGTGTCGGAGAGCAGCAGCAAATATGCCGGGAAGATGGAGCCAGTCAGGTTGAGCCGCAAATCGCGTGAGCCGCTCACCCGCGACATGGGCGCGAGCATGCGTCACGAACCACGGAGGTTTTGGTGAAAGGTGAAACTGGCGGTTGAGAATCGAGCGGGGGAAAGGGTGGAATGGGGCATGGACCACGGTCTTTTCCGGCCGGTCAAACATGAACGCATTGTGGACGATTCCCATACCGCTGCCAATGTCTGCCTCGTTGTGTATCGGAAATGCCCCCCAGGTGGCCGCCGGAAGCAGATAACCCGCTCCGGTCCAGCTGTTGATGCCGATGCTTCCGTATTGCAGACTCTCGATGGCTTGCTCGATGACCGGGCCGAACTCCTTCAGGGTCTCTGGGTGGATGATGAACTGGGCTCCGAGCGTCCCCGCCAGACTGGTGTTGGCGAACTCGACTGCTGCTCTGATGAACGATGCCGGATCCGAGGCCGGGAGTTTGGTGGTTGCGTAGGCGCCTCCGAAGAACTCGTTTGCGAACGCGTAACTGTGCGGGTCGCCTGGATCCAGATCGCGGATGAGTAGCCGTGGCATGGGTCCGGCATCGAGCCTTTCGGCCTGCGGATGGTTGTCCAGGACGGCGGCGTGGCGACGTTCTGCACCGGGGTAGTACGGCTCGCGAGCTGGAGTCGTGCGTATGACCGCCCGCAGTTCGTTCACCAAACGGTCGGAGCCATCCCAGCCATCGGCCAGCACGAGGACCTGAGATGCGATGCAGTTGAGACCAGCGTTATGGAACTTCTGGGTGGCCAGATGTTCGGCTTGAAAGGAAAAATCTGCAGCCGACCACGGACCGGGAACGATGAACGTCGGTCCGACCCCACCCAATTCTGCTGACATCGGCTTCGTGACCAGAGGAGTCTCGTTACGCCGCCGTTTCAAACCATCATCGCCTTCGCCGAAAACAATCCGGTAGAACGTTTCGGCGCTTCCTGTCATGTGCACCGCATCTACATCTTCGTGATGTACGAGATGGGAGCCGAGGTCTGCGCCACCGTACACAAAGCGGACATATCCGTCAGCGATCAAGCCGGCACAGATTTTTTCGAAGACCGGACCAAGGAATGCGTTTACCGGGTTCATCTTGATGATGACCACCTGTCCCTCGGTGAACATCTTCGTCAGCATGTCGAGGAGGGGGATCGAGGAGATGTTGCCGGCGCCGAGAATGAGCCCTACCTGCCCTTCCGGGCGAGTTTGTTTGTAGAACGAAGCCACGTGGTCTCTCAGATTCGCGGTAGTAACGCTCGCGTCCATCCAAACCTCAGCTCGGTAGCCGCTCAACAGGAGCCGGTCGAAGATGTCTACCGGGAAGACTTCGACAACGACGCGACCATTCCGGTTGACCCGGGTTCTGGTGCCTTTCAGTACATCCGTGCCGTCACGAAGAGCTTCGAGACTTCGGATGAAGGCGTTGATTGCCACCAGCACGGCATACGGACCTGAGATCCATTCTTCGCCGACCAGCGGTGAGTCCTGGGGGATCCGCTTGCCTTCGGCGGCGAGTTTCACCCATTCGTCGGCATGCTCATCGATGGCCGTCCGCATGGACGACAGGTAGCGAATCTTGCCATTGATTCCGAGGTGAACCCAGTCGTGCTTCTTTCGAACGAGCTCTGACAGGGCTGGTTTCACCGCCGCCTCAATGGGCGGCTTGAAGTTTTCCGCCAGGTCGAGTTTCAATCCCGGCTCAGTGTCCAGATCCCCAGCCATCGATCATGCTCCCTATTGGTTTTCATGGATCACCGTGGAGAATACGGTGCGGCGCCATCTACGGGCGCAAAATCATGACGCGAGGGTTCCGGCGAACACCTGCCACGCAAGCGCCGATTTCGCAAGGAGGCTCAGGAGAATGTACGTGCGCTCCCCATAGAGGTAGTCACGCCACTTTCCGATCTGGCGGTACTGCAGCCATTGATTGATGGCGAACGTGTTGAAGAAAAAGAAGAGCGAAAAGAAGATCCCGTATACGAAACCGGGAGGATTGGCATCCGACATCGGGGTAGTGAGATAGATCGTGATCGCTATCCACGGCGTGATTCCGGCGAGACTTCCGAACCAGAAGGGAAGAAGTGATCCACCTGGCTCCTCATATTTCTCTTGAAGAGCTCCGAAGAGGATCATCGCTGCGTTGACGCCGAAGAGCGCCACGACCGCTGCGATGTCGCTGATTCCGACGAGTGCGGCGATGAGAACGATCATCACCGATGATGACAGCGAGTACTCGACCCAGCGGAAAAAGTTGCGATGCTGCGCCAAGCCTTCCAGATAACGGTCGTAGAAGGGTGGCGAAATGATGATCCAGTGGAAGACGGCGGACAGAAACAAGAACAGAGCAACTCCGGCTCCCACGGGGATCTCAAAGAGAGTGGTCGGGTCGGATAAAGGTGTCCCGGGCGGACCTTCGGCAAGGGTGGCCGTCACCGGCAGCGCGAATCCATTCGACAACAAAAGCACGAGAACACCCTGTACGGCGTGCAGTCCGCCCATCATCAGGTTGTACAGTCTCAATTTGTCGGTCTTCACAGTTTCTCCCTCATTGGATGCTTCTGTATTCGAAGCAATCGGGTCGTCGGATCACATGCAGCGGGCGGTGTGCGATTTCTTGCTACCACACCTTGGCGCGCTGGTCTTCTGGTCTCATGATCCCGGCATCGTTCGGCAGGTTAAACGCTTTTGCAAACGCCTCGAGATTGCCCAGGGGACCGTTGCACCGATACTGGCCGGGGGCATGGGGGTCCGTTTGCACGGCAAGTCTGAGATGTTCCTCCGTCGAGTTCGTTCTCCACACCCGGGCGTAGGCAAGGAAAAACCGTTGCTCCGGGGTGAGGCCGCCGACAGGTTCCTTTTCGCTTCGGGCAAGCGCGTCCTGGAGCGCGTCGTACGCAATTGTCACGCCCCCCAGGTCGGCGATGTTTTCGCCGAGCGTCAACTCGCCGTTCACGAATAATCCGTCCAGCGGTTCGTACTGAGCGAATTGGTCTACCAGTACCTGTGCGCGGCGTTCGAACTCTTCTCGATCGTGTTCTGACCACCAGTTCGCGAAGTTTCCGGAGGCGTCAAAACGGCTTCCCATATCGTCGAACCCGTGCGTGATCTCGTGTCCGATGACCGCGCCTATTCCTCCGTAGTTCACGGCGTCGTCAGCGTCAGCTTGAAAGAACGGAGGCTGCAGAATGCCTGCGGGAAAAACGATCTCGTTGCGGAGTGGGTGGTAATAGGCATTCACTTCGTGAGCCCCCATTTCCCACTCGTGAGGATTAACCGGCTCATGGAGTTCTTTCAGCTTGCGATCGAACTCAAAACGCCTGGCCGCGAGACGAACAGAGGCATATGGGCCGTGGCCGAGGTCGAGTGAGGAGTAGTCGCGCCACTCATCCGGGTAGCCGAGCTTGGCCACGAAACCGTCGAGCTTGCGGGTGGCAGCGTGCTTGGTGTCCTCAGACATCCACGTGAGGCCGGCGATGGCGCGACGCATCGACTCGATGATGTGACCAACCATCTCCTCTGCCCTGGCCTTTGCCTCCGGGCTGAAGGCTTCTTCGACGTACAACTGGGCTACCAGCTGGTCGAGATCTGCAGAAGCGGCGCGCAGGACTCGCTTCCAACGTTCTCGCTGCTGTTTCTGGCCACCGAGGATCTGCCCGTAGAAACGAAATGCCTCTTCTTCGAACGCAGATGTCAGGGATGAGGCAGTACTCGACAAAATCTGCCATCGTGCCCAGGCTCGCAACGTTGGAATATCGGATTGCGCGAGCAGGTCGTCGGCTGCAGCGAAAAAGCCAGGGTTGGCCACGTTGACGGCCTGAATATCAGTTGCGCCGAAACGTTCCAGGAATCCGATGAGGCCGAAGTGCGGCATCAAATCGTCCAACTCTGAGACAGCCCGACGGTTGAGCACGAGATCCATGTCTCGCTGTTGGGCGGCTGTGTAGGCAAATTCTGCAAGGGCCGTTTCGAAGGTGAGGACCTTTTCGGCGGCTACGTCCGGTTTGGCATGGCCACTCAGATCCAGCATGGTCTCGATGTGCTTCAGATATTGCTCGCGTAGCCGCTCCGACTGTTCGTCTTCACGGAAGTAGTAATCGCGCTCGGGGAGACCCATGCCGCCCGAGCCGAGATAGAGCAGATGGCGACTGCTGTCGTCGAAGTCCGGCACGACGCCGCCGCCTATGGGTAGTGCCAGCCCGAGCGGCAGAAATTCGGAAGCGGCCTCGCTGAGGTCTGTCACGCTTTCCACCTCATCAATACGATCCAGCAGTGGCTGAATCGGACTCAGGCCAGCAGACTCGATTGCTGCTGTATCCATTCCGGCGCGATAGAAAACGCCGCACCATCGTGCTGCCGTCCGGGGTTCGCCAGAAGCGTCGGCCGCAGCACGAAACAGTCCATGAAGCAGGTTTTCGTTGGCAACCCGTACTTCGTCGAACGCAGCCCACCTCGGGTAGTCGTCCGGAACCGGGTTGCTCTCCAACCATCCACCATTGGCGAACTGGTAGAAGTCTGAACCCGGTGAGACCGACGGATCCATGTCGCTGAGGGTGAAAACCAGGTCGTCCGGGTTGGGGAGGGTGGTCATGGTGCGCAAAGTTAACTGATCGAAGAGAGAACAGCTCGATATTTTCGCGCCGGGCAACCGAGCCGGACCCGAACGCTGCTGAAACGTCCTCCATTGCTGTCGAAGCTGCAATACTTCTCCGACGCCCCGGTTGATCGGGCGAGCACGGAGGAATCGGCATGCAACTGACAAGACGCAGCGGGTCGGCGCTCATTGCTCTGGCCGGACTCGTGATATCCGCCTGTGGAGGGTCAGCCTCAGACACCACCTTGCCTGCTGCTTCGTCAACCTCGTCTACAACGGCGGTCGAAGCTACCTCAACGACGACTACCACAACATCGACGACGACGACGACTCTTGTTCCCGCCGGCATCGAATGTCCGGCGGATCAGTCACCATCCCAGGCGACGGTGACCGGCGTCGACAATTGGGTCCGACTTCGTGGCGATGCGACGGTCGACAGCCAGGAGTTGGCGAAAATCGACGCGGGATCCGTGGTTGACATCTATCCAGCCACTCTGGGGTACGACGGCGCCGAATTCTGGTGGGTAGCGGTTCAGCAGCCCGGTGGCACAAGGTGTGGATACATAGCCGCATTGTTCCTATCGACCGAATCGGGCAGACTGGATCGTCAGATTCCCGGCGTTTCTTATCGCATCCCCACAACCGGAGTATGGACCTTCAGTGAACGCATCACGCCACGCGATCCGGTCGAAGGATTTCTCGAAGAAGCATTCTTCACCTCGTATGGAACGTTCGTTCGCGATGGCAATGTGATTGACCAAATTCTCGCCGAACAACTTCAGCAGTTCGAAGATCTCGGTTACGACTATCCCGATCCGTGGTACAGCGAGGTGGTGATACCGGGAGCGGATCGTGCCGTGCGTTTGGTAGCAACGGTGAGCGAATCCGGGGACATCCTCAGCGACCGGCTTGTCATGGAAATCGGCAACTACACGATCGACGCCTCTACGTCGATCTACATCGAAGATTTGGAAACCGCTCCGATGGCCGAGCTCGAAGACTTCCTAATTTCCTTCCGGATCAATCCGGATACCTTTCTCGAAGCCATGAACGGCTGATTTCAGGTCCTGTCCAGTTCTCGAATCACAAGGCCGCTCGGGAGTTTTGGAGTAAACAGGGTCGACTTGGGCGGCATTGCGAGCCCGGAATCAGCGACGGTCATCACATCTGCTATAGAAGCTGGATACGGTAGGAACCACGCTTGACACCCGAGCTGGTCTTCATCGGCGCCCGGTTGGTCGGCTATGAAATGAAGTCTCGGATCGTTGCGCGGATTCGTGACACCGAAAAGCGGTTCGAGAATGAGATCCTGAAGCAGATTCACGTCTAGTGACTGGTAAACATCGTTCGGTATGAGCTCCGGGCGTATGCGCATACGGTACGTTTCGCCTCCGAGCTCGACGCCGAACTCGAAGCGTCCAGACGGTCTGATCTCCGATCGAGAGATGGGCTCGAGGACGTGATCATCGCGGATGCGGGCAACGATTTCCCCAACATCGATGTCAGGATCGACGATGCAGCGAGCGAAGGACCGCACGTGGAGTTCACCTGATGAGAACAGCCCGGCGGGAAGGTGGGGGTCCAGCCGACCTTCCCTGGCAGCGACATGGGAAGCCGCCGCCAACCGGTGATGTCCGTCCGTGATATAGAGCTCGTCCCGAAACTGTTGGCAGATGCTGGCGGCGGCTTCGCCTTCAATCTTCCACATTTGATGTCTTGATCCGTCCGCGGCATCGAACGAGTAGTCAGCTTCGGCAGACACGCGTGCTGAGATACTGTTGGAAACGATCTCGTTCTCGCGGTATGCCAGAGCTACAGGATTGCCATATACGCGTGTCTTGCGCATGTACCGCGCCATCTTGAGTTCGGTCCGGCTTATGGTCGTTTCATGTCGCTTGATCAAACCCGAGTCGTACGCAGCTATCGACACCTCACCAATCAACCCGGTCACCGATGTTGCTCCGTCGGTCAGTCGATACACCAGCAACGCCGGCCCCACTGGACGCAGGACTCCCTGTTCATTGCAGGCTCGCACCCACTGCTGTGCTTCTTCGACCGAGGTTCCTGCACCTTTGCCGACGACATGTCGGAAGCTGAGGGGATCGAGCCGTGCCGCTTCACGTTGATCCGGGGAGAGAGTGGAAACCGGTGGACCCACGACCCTTCGAGCGAATTCAGCTGCAGGCACATAGCCGGTGAAAGGTTGCAGAAGTGAGGTCATGGGGCGTCATACTGGCACATTCGAGTCCAGGTTCGGTGATTGGGACACCATGACTTGCCTCGACGCTAGCGAAGGCTGGTGCGAACAATCTGCCATGACACCACTCGGCACGACCGAACCATTGGAGGTCGACCGGGACAGCCTGATGGGCTAGCGTCGTTCCGGCATGGCGAGACGCTGTTGGTAAAGGCTCTGAGCCGGTCGATTCTCGTAAAAAGGTGAGAGCGTCGTGGAACTAGCAGAACTATTTGGACGATTAGGCGCAGGCCTTGGCATAGGTCTGTTGGTAGGGCTGCAGCGCGAGTACGCCAAAGTGGGCAGCAGCGAGGAGATGTTCGCCGGCTCGCGCACGTTCGCCCTGCTGGGACTCGGTGGCGGACTTTCTGCATACGGGAGCTGGCTATTCGACAATTCTTTGATCTTCGTTGCCGCGCTGCTCGTGACCGGCGTGTTCGTGGCGATGGCGTACCAGGCGGGCTTAGAGGAGGGAGAGGTCGGGCAAACGACCGAAATCGCGGCGATCGTGGTCTTTCTGACCGGCGGACTGGCGGTTGTCGGTGATCTCATCGTTGCTGCAGCTGCCGGGGTCGCAACAATGACCCTCCTGGCGATCAAGCCGCAAACTCGCAAGCTTGCGTCGAAGATCGACAGCGACGACGTCTATGCGACCGTGAAGTTCGCGATTCTGGTCGCGCTCATTCTCCCGCTGCTGCCTCGGGAGACGTTCGGGCCGTCGCCCTGGAACGCCACGAGTCCGTTCAACGTCGGGTTGATGGTCGTGTTCATCTCAGGCCTTTCGTTCGTCGGGTACGTGCTGATCCAGGTCGTCGGTCCGAGGCGGGGAACCGGCTTGACCGGCCTGCTTGGCGGGCTGGTTTCGTCGACAGCCGTCACGGTCTCGATGTCGGAACGAAGTCAGAACAGTTCAGGATTGGAGAGGCCTCTTGCGCTCGCGATTTTGCTGGCCTGGACCATCATGTTCGTGAGGGTCATCATCGAGGTTGCCGCTGTGAATTTCGAGTTGCTCTCCGAGGTGTGGCTCCCGATGTCCCTCGGGGCGTTGGGCGGGTTGGCTATTGCAGCGTTCCTGTACTTCCGCCGGGGAGAAGC
Source organism: Acidimicrobiia bacterium (assembly GCA_041567895.1). Classification (GTDB taxonomy): domain Bacteria; phylum Actinomycetota; class Acidimicrobiia; order Spongiisociales; family SHLN01; genus JABDOU01. Next base: position 1,586 of record JBFGAX010000055.1, on the reverse strand, counting down.
GACCTCAGACGGCGAATCGAACACGTTCTCGAATCCGTTTCGCCTTCGACCTGCGATCGAATTCGGACTCATCTACGGTGTCGTTCTCGTGGTGGCCAAGGCAGCATCGGAATGGCTCGGGGAGGCCGGGGTATATGCATCTGCAGTGGTGTCCGGAATTGCCGACGTCGATGCGATCACGCTTTCCCTGGCTGAACTCTCCCGCGGCGATGGATCGGTCGAAGATTCCACGGCCGGCGCAGCCATAGCTCTGGCCGCAGCAACGAACACCCTGGTCAAAGGCGGCATCGTCATGGCTGTCGGTTCGGCAAGGCTCAGGAAAGTCGCCTTGCCTGCGCTCGTCGTGATCGTTGTGACTGTGCTCGGCTCTGCCTTCTTGTTCTGACTTAGCGTATATGGTGGTCGGCATGGAACACGCGTCCCCCAAGCTCGAGCCTCTCATTTCTGCGGACCGGATCGCCGCCAGAGTCGACGAACTCGCGACGGCGATCAACCAGCAGTATCAGGGAGTCGACGAACTGGTCCTCATCGGCGTTCTCAAGGGTTCTTTCATCTTTCTCGCTGATCTCGCGAGACGGATCACCGTTCCTCATCGAATCGAGTTCATAGCCGTGAGCAGTTACGGAGCAACCAAACGCACCGATCATCCGGGCGACGTTCGACTGATCATGGACATACGACACCCGGTCAACGGCGCTCACGTCTTGTTGATTGAAGACATCGTGGACACCGGATACACGATCACATATCTTCAGCAACTCATTTCAGCCCGCGGTCCGGCATCTCTTCGAACGTGCGCGCTGGTCCGCAAACTGGAAAGGGCCGAAGTCGAAGCTACGGTTGATTACCTCGGCTTCGACATCCCGGACGTATGGGTGGTCGGATACGGTCTGGACTGGGCCGAGCGATTTCGCACCCTCCCCGACATCTGCGTCGTGAATCCAGATGAACACGAATCTGACAAAGATGCAATGAGCTAGCGAGGGCCTCGCGCCCGGTAGCGTCGGCCTCGCGCCCGGTAGCGTCGCCATGCCGCCAGCACGGCTCTCCGGCCTTGCTTTTCTGGTGCGGTGCTGCTCGGGCCGACCGGACTCCGGTGGTCGTGAGCTTCTCGAACCTGGCGAACAATATCGGCCGCAACCTCGATCGGGGTACGCCCGGACGTATCTATGGCGCGAAACTCGCTGTATCCCGCGTGGCGTTCGTTCAGCAGTTGTTCGATGCGCGCAGCCGGGTCATCGTGCTCAGCGAGGAGAGGTCGATCCGAGCCGGCGACGCGTTCAGCGATGTCTTCTGGCTTCGCGACCAGACAATAAACATGTGCCCCGGCCGCAAGGTTGGCGGCGTTTTCGCGATCGAGCATCATGCGGCCGCCGGTTGCAATCACCGCACCCGTAGTGTCGGCGAGTTCTGCCGCGATCGCCGCTTCCAGCTCCCTGAATTTCTCCTGTCCGCTATTTTTGAAGATCTCGCTGATGGGGCCGTGACGGGACTCGATGAGCTCGTCCGTATCGACAAAGTCGTAGTCGAGGAGGGTTGCGAGCAAACGCCCGACGGTGGTTTTTCCGGTACCCATGAATCCGGTC
>JBFGAX010000054.1:0-18298 GCA_041567895.1 Acidimicrobiia bacterium | reverse complement strand
CACCTTGGCCTCGGAGGACCGGTACACGCCGAACGTGTCGACCCCGTCGCCATCCCAGTCGCCAACGATGGGTATGTCGCCTCCAATCCCGAGATAGAACGAGTTGTCGGCAACGCCGGTGTCGTTGGAATCCCGGGTATAAGCGAATCCCGATGCGGGCCGGTACAGGCCGGGTGTCTTCACTCCGTCGCCATCCCAGTCACCCACGAAGGGAATGTCGCCGGGATTGCCGAAGTAGAAAGGTTCGTATCCAGGCAACGTCCACAGACCGCCTCTGCTGACGAAGCCGAGCGACGCCTCGCTACCGCCATCACCTCCCGAGAGTTCCAGAGATAGCTGGCCGCGTACGGCACCGTCCGGATATGACTCGGAGTGCACGTTCACGTAAAACTGCTCCGGATAAGCCAGCATCTCACCAAAAATGGCGGGATCGGCATTCACCACACCGCTCAGTCCGTTGGTTTCGAACTCGAGATCAACCACCACCGGGCCGTTCTCGCCTTCAATTCCGGTGTGTATATGCGCACCGGTGATCGGCTCGGCGACGGCTTCGAGCGTGATATCGAACATCAGCTGGTCGCCTTCGAAGTTCAGCTCTGCGGTGCCGGTTCCGTCAGGGTCACCACCACCGACCTCGTTGTCCCCGCTGAGATCCGCGAACAGGCTTCCAAACACAGGTGGCGTCTCGGGCAGCACTTCCAGGTCGAGAAAGCGGTCGCCCCGGACCACCTTGTCGAACTCCCGCACTTCCTTGACCGTAACGACGTTCTGATCTCCCGAAAATCCGTTCGACGGAATGGGCCCAACGGGTGGTTCGTCCGAACCGTTCTGCGGGATCGCCACACCCTCCGCATAGGACTCGAACAGATTGAGCTCCGCGACAAGGTCGTAGTTGTGGTCACGACCCTGGATTTCCTCGAGCAAGTCGTCGAAGTTCTGAACATCACCGGTTGTGGGCTCCGGGCCAAAGGGGTCGTAATAGAAGTCATCGAGCCTGCCACCGCGGATCGAAAGCGAACCGAAGCCGCCAGCGAAGTCCTCAGGGATCTTCAGCTCAAAGGTCTCCACCGACTCCTCACCGGCGAAGGCACGGAGTGTGACATGTACCGTGACGGTGTCTCCCGGCATCGCCCTCAAGAAACCGAAATCCGAGACCGGATCGGGGTTCGAGGTCGTAGAAGCTTGCGTCTTGGTGATGTCGATCGTGCGGCGGTCCGTGAAGAGCTCGGCACGTCCGATATGGACCGAATCGATGGTCACACTCTCGAACGGGTTGAACAAGAGTTGATCGATGAATCCCGCCAGCTCGAAGACGCTCGCATAGTTGATGCTGAACGAATCCCAGTAGCGGTTGTCGAACGACGCGGCGAACGGTGTGCCGTCCTGACGGGTTCCATTCACCGTCCATTCCACCAGGCTGCTACCCGGGCGAGAACCGGTTCCAGATACGTAGTCGAGGTTGGTGAGCAGATGCCACGCCGACGTCCAACCCAGGCTGAAGAAGATGTTCTTGGTCATGAAGGCGTTTGTCTGGCCTTCGCGGGTGGCGCCGAGTTCCGCAAACTCGACCGAGCTCGTGATCGGAACAGAAGGCGCGGCCTGGCCGGCGATCCCTCGGATACCGGCGTTCCCATCGAAGTCGAGTCGACCGGCCGGCTCTCCGAGCGTTGCGATCTTGAAATTGAAGAAGCCGCTGCTGTCTTCGATCACCGTAACAACGTCGGCCTCGTTCATGCTCATCGTGACCGTGCCGGTCCAGAAGAACGGATGGCCCCATCCAACGACGGTGGTACCGTCACAGTACGTGGCCGTGCCATAGGCGAAGGCGAGGGCATCGCCGTCACTTAGCACCGCGCTCAACGATTCTCCGGGCATGATCGAACCAGGTGAGCCGCCTCCCGATCCACTTTGGGTGGATCCGGCAGCTCGAAATATCTTGAGAGGCAAACCGGCTGCGTCGACTTCGGCCTGGAGCTTGGCGATCCGCTGCGGGCTCACACCCCCGACCGCCACCGGGATCGGCAAGGGCCGGGGTGTACCCAGCTCGCCCACCGATGACTCGATTGTGCTGAGCGCCTGCTCGGCCCTTGCATTCAATCTCGACGCAGAGGTGGCAGGAAGGCTGGCCATGTCGACCATCGATGCGGCCGGCGTCACTCCCCCGATATACGAGTTGCCCCAGAAGCCGTAGGCGATGGCTCCGAGCAGCTTGCCGTCGATGTAAACCGGCGATCCCGAGAAGCCGGCGGCCATTCCGTCGACGGCATCAACTGCTGGACCAGAAACCTCGATGAGCACCATGTCGATGAGTGGATATATCGCTCCCGGCAGGATCCCGACTACTTCGACATCGAACTCTGAAATGGTGCGCCCCGATAGAGCGGTATAGGCCTTGCCGGTCATCCCGGCCCTCACATCGGATATTGCCATGACTGAAGGCGGGTTGTTGCAGTCGGTCTGCAGCATGGACCCCGAGGCCCCGGCCGATGGTGCCAACCCCGCGACCATCAGTAACGAAACACACACAGCCAACATGGACCGCTTCGTGAACATGGATCCCCTCCTAGTAGCGGTGGCGGAGAGAACGGTGCCCTCACCGCGACTTATGTGTACGGTCGTTCAGTATCTTACACCCAAACTGAACGATCGTGTAGTTCGATCTTTCGCCATCCCATTCCGATCAGCAATTCTTGCCAGTAGCCGCCAGGCTGACCGCGGGCACAATACGAATGCCTCCCAACACTTTCCTCAACCAGAGCATCGCCGCCGAGCCAGGTACCTGGGTAGTGATCTGTCTCGACATCCTCGACAGCAGGGCCTTCATGGCGCCTCAGGATTTGGATGTGACATAGCGAATGGACGAGCAGCGAGCGACGCTGCGCCCCTGCAGATGAACGAGAACCAGCGAAGCTCCTAGAACAACGGTCGGCTCGTGTCGCTAGGTTGACTTAGGTACGGTTGATGCCCCCGGAACCCCCCGAGGGCATCAACCGAACCTGATCTCAGAGCAGACCGGTGAGGTGAACGGTGTTGCTCGTCAAATCTCCGATTCGTACAAGGTGCTCCACGTCGCCGGTGATCGTTACAACCGAGAAGAGAGCGAGACCGGCGGCGTCGGTCACCGCCTGTCGCACCAGAGTGGTTCCGTCGGCTTGGATAGATTCGAGCGTCAGGTCGACACCCGTTGCCGGCTGACCGTCATTCCCATACGCAGCCACCGTGAAGACCTCCGCCGGTGCCGAAGTTTCGGTCATCAGCATCGGATCGAGAATCAGTACCGAGGCCCCCTCGGCGCCGTTCAAGGGTTCGTCAGTCTCCGATCGGTGCACCTGGATGTTTCCGCCGTCGATGACGTCGTCGGCGGTGCGACTACCGGTCGAGAAGGCGCAGCCATCCAAGCATTCGAGGAAGAAGAGATCGGCACCTCCGGGACCGCTGTTGCCAGGTTCGCCCTCATCGGCAACACACACCCTGAACGAGGCCGGCTCGCTGTTGAAGGTACCGGTGCCGGTGAATTCGACCGCATCGGGGCCGGCTTCGATCTCGCCGCAGGAGCCGTCGACATCATCCATCCCGGTGACCGCATCCAACCGGATTTTCACGCCTGCTGATTTGTCGGTCATCGTCAGCTGTCCGTCATAGGAGCCGTCAACCCTGGCCTTGACGTTGAAGCCGAAGTTGATCTTGTTGCCTGACGTCGGATCCAGGTAGCCGCCTCCGGTGACCTTGTCGCCGTCCTCGACGCCACCACCGCCAGATTGACCCTTGGTCACATCTACCGTCACCGTGGCGGAGGCGGTATTTCCTTCAGGGTCGTTGATCGTGTAGTCGAAGGAGAACGAACCGGTTGCTCCCTTTACGGGTTCGTAGTGGAGAGTGTCATCGTCGTTTCTGGTCACAACCCCGGCCTCGGGCTGCGAGAAGCCTGTGATCGTGAGATGCTCGCGGTCGGTATCAGGATCCTGGTCGTTGGCGAGCACGTCGATGTCGACCCCAATTCGATCGGTGGTTGCCGCATGATCATCGGCCGCTACCGGCGGGAGACCTTCGGGCCCACCTGCGCAGCCGTATGTGGCGACCGCCCGAAACTCGACATCCGGAAACACCGCGCCTTCTTCGACGTGATACTCACCGCAGTCAGCCAGATCTCCGGTTGCGATGGCCCCGATTCGTTCGAAGGTGGCGCGAGTGAGGAGAGAATTGGCATCTCGTTCAGAGGCGTGACCCGCTAGCGGGCCATCGCCATCGGACACATAGTCGGTCCAGCTGGTCCCGTCAGAGCCCTCACCCGCCGACGTGAGGGTGTAGAACTCGAAGGGAACTTGCAAGGCACCGGACATCTGCCGGCTCTGGTTGTAGGGCACCAGCCCGTCGGCAACGGCGTGAAGATACACGACGCGCTCGAGGCCGGCTGCCTCGATGGCGGCAGTCTGCATGATGTTGGTCCGCTCGGCGTAAGGCTCATGGCAGGTGATCGGGTTGTATGCGCAACCGGTCTCGGCCTCGATCCAATCTGCGGCTTCGCTACCCGCTGCGCTGGCGGCCTGGTAGGTCTCGAGCATCGAGTGGACGCCCTCGGAGGTGACCCAGTAGTCGAATAGGCCCTGGTCGGCAGCATCGAGATGGGAGACCGCATATCCGGAAATCGAGACCCCCATGCTCACTCCGGCCAGGATGACGGTGTCGATGCCGCATTCGGCCTTGAACAACTTGGCAGCGGCAATGAGATCCTCGCCACCCTTCTTCTCGGGCCAGTTGTTGGCCTCCGGATGATCGGGATCATCGCCGAGGTGTCCATCAATTCGTTCCAGGCCTCGATACTCCATGGCCACGGTCAATGTGTCGTATTCGCCGGTCAGGCCGATGATGTGATCCCGCCAGGACTCCGAGCTGTGCCAGGCACCGTGTCCGATCACCACCAGCGCGGTGGGCGTCGTCTGAGGGGCGGCGAAGATGCCGAACGCTCGCTCTCCATCCACCTCGGTTACAAAATCGCGGGAAAATTCACCCCCGGTGAAGGTGCAGTCGACATCGTCGACCTCAGCCACTGTGTCAGCCGGATTCTCGAACGGAGTGTGATGGGCACCGGCGGCCGGGGCCATCAGCAACAACACGGCCAGCAGGAGCGTGACCGACGTACGAAGTGTGCGCATAAGGTTTTTGACTTTCTCTTCGGCCCTGGGGCGTGTCGCAGCCACCGGGCTGGGGGTTCATAGAGAAGGTGCCCCGGAAACCCCCGTCTTATACATGAAAACTTGGATTTCTGTGGTCCCGGACCTCACTCGCGCCGATCACGGCGACCAACCTCGTGGCATCGTTCCCATCGTGATGCCCGGCATCTCGTGTCGAGCCTTCCCAGCCGACTTCGTCTTGTCCGTCGTTGCCTCGTGTGCGACGTCCTCGTGCATGAGTTCTTCTTTGGCTTGCAGCAAACCGAAAGCGACGTTTCGCGAAAACGCTGCTTTCATGTACTCGATGAATGATCTCCTGCAACTGCTCGTATGGCTGCAGCTACCGACCGACAAAACCAGTCCGTCTCAGGCGCGCGATGCCGTGAAGCAGATTCGCCACGAACTCGACGGGGCCTACGACGATGTCCTGGTGGCCGTGAGCGAACTCGTGACCAATGCCGTGCGTCATTCACATTCCGGACCGCAGGACCGCATCGATTTTCGCATCTATAGAACGAAGGACGGAGTGCGCGTTGAAGTAAGTGACTCCGGGGCCGGATTCTCAACACCTCCGCTCGAGGAGTTGACTCCGGGCCGGGATCACGGGTGGGGTCTGCCGATGGTCGAAGCCATTGCGGACAAATGGGGCATCGATTCCGGCGCCCGAACCACCGTTTGGCTCGAGGTGTCGGCATCGCCGTCCAAGGTTGGCACAACCGAACGACCGACCGGCCTCACCCGGTCACTGGTAGACGCCGCGTTTGAATCGCTCATAACCCTCAACAGGGCAGGCATCGTGATGGATTGGAACGCCACGGCCGCCGAAACATTCAGATTCGAGCGAGACGAGGCGGTCGGGCATCCCATCGGAGACCTGATCATTGCCCCTACCGACGATTCCGGCCCGGCTACCCGGCTCCGCAGCGATCTCGGCTCTGCGATCGAAAGCACTCACGGACAACCCATCGAGATGTCACTCATCCGCAAGGGCGGCGTCCCGTTCCCGGCACTCGTTCGCCTGGTGTGCTCCAACGTGGGCGGCGTCGACTTCTACCATCTCTCCATTCTCGACGTGAGTGCGCAGAAGCGATCTGAGGAAGCGCGCGATGGCATGCTCGCCTACCTCGAATACCTTGCTGATGCGAGCGCCGTTTTGGCCTCGAGTCTCGACACCGATCGGACCCTACGACGCCTCGCCCGGCTGGTGGTTCCCACACACGCCGACTGGTGCACGATCAATCTCGTCGAAGACGACGGAAGAATTCGGCGGGTCGCCGCCGAACACGCCGATCCCCAACGGGCGGCCGAACTCGCTCGCCTCCTTCATGCCCACCCAAACGAACCGGACGCCGAGTCGGGTGTATCAGCCGTCATTCGTACGGGCGAGGCCTTGCTCTTCGAAGAGGTCGACGATGCCCTCCTCGCCGAGACCGCAAACGATCCCGAGTACCACCAGATCACATCCGAGCTCCAAATCCGCTCGTGTGTGATAGCCCCGCTCGAGGCGAGGGGGCGGGTACTCGGCTCGATCTCACTCGTATACACCGAGCAGGACAAATCGTACGATCCTGCTGCCCTGGCATTTGCCGAGGATCTCGGGCGCCGGGCAGGCCTCGCTATCGACAACGCCCGTCTCTACGAGCAACGCGATCGGATCGCGATGACGCTGCAACGCAGTCTGTTGCCGCCGTATCTGCCGGAGGTGCCGGGCTTCGACCTGGCCGCCCGATATGAGCCTGCCGGTACGGGTAATGAAGTCGGCGGAGACTTCTACGATGCTTTCGAGGGTCTTCCCGGTCAGTGGCACCTGGTTGTTGGCGACGTTGAGGGAAAAGGACCCGAAGCCGCTTCGTTGATCGGCCTGGCTCGCCACACGCTCCGGGCGATCTCGATCGATCATCCAGCACCGGCGGATGCGCTGACTGTATTGAATCAGGCACTTCTCTCGAGCGCTTCCGATCTCTGCTGCACGGTCGCACTGTGCCGTTTAGACGTCGACGCGAAGTCAGTGACAATCGCCCGTGCCGGCCATCCGGCTCCTTTGCTGCTGCGCAACTTCGGTTCGGTGCAGCCAATCGGAAAAGACGGCACCTTGTTGGGCGCCGTCGAAGAGCCTTCGATCCACGAGGTAACGATCCAGATGACCCCCGGAGACAATCTCGTGATGTTCACCGATGGTGTCCTCGGTTCCAGGGCGCTGAGCGCCGAACAGCTCGGCGATATGCTGGCGGAGTTGCCCGGCAAGCCGGCACTCGACATCGCGGACGAGATGTCCATGTCAGCCCAGCGCGCACAGCCCGGGGGGCTTGGTGACGACATTGCCATCCTGATAGCTCATTGTGTGAACTAGAGGGGAACGCACCTCAGCCTTACTCAGCCATAGATGCCTTTATGCGCGAGAGTGAGGCGGACAGGATTCGCGATACCTGCACTTGTGAGACGCCGATCTCCTCAGCGACCTCCGCCTGGCTGTAGCCACGAAAGAACCTGAGGAAGAGAATCTGGCGCTCGCGAGCCGGGAGACCCGCCAGGTGGACAGATACGGCTTCCGCGTCGATGAGCGTTGCATGATCGCCACTAACAATTACACCATGATCGCGAGGACCGTCGTCCAGGCTGTCGATCGAGATTGGACGCAACGAACCAATGCTCGCCACCGCTTCGACTACGGCTTCTTCGTCCATTCCGGTCTCGGCGATGATCTCAGACAGTACCGGCGTTCGTCCGAGACTCTGCGTGAGGCGTTCGGAACAGTCGTCGATACGTCGTCGCGCTTCGAGAATTGGTCTCGGGATGCGCACCATCCTCACTGCATCTCGAAAGTGATGTCGCAGCTCACCAAGGATGACGGCAGTGGCGTATGCCAGCAGCGAGTCTCCTTTTTGCGCATCGTAGTTATCAATGGCTTTCAGCATGGCGATCGATGCCACCTGAACGAGATCGTCGAGCGGCTCGCCCCGGCCGGTGAAGCGCCCGGCCAATGCTCTGATGAGAGGGCGTCCTATTTCAAACAGCTCATCGCGGGCGTCGGAATTGGGCAGTCGGCCCACGAGCTCGGTGAGCCGTTCGCGGTCAATCGTCAAAGCACGGCTCATGTGCCAACCGAGCTTCGTTTGACGAACGTCACAGACGCTTCCCCAAATGTGAGATCGTCTACGAGGGCGTCGAGAATGACCCGCCCGATTTCGGCATCCGGCGAGTCGTTTTCCGAATCGATGATCCCTGTCGCCCTCAGCTCGGCGACTAGATCGCCACCGGACGCATCAAGCGATATCCGCACTGCATCCGCCCCCGAGCCAATGAGCTGCAACGTGGCCTCGTCGACCGCGATGCAAACGTCATCTATGTCGTCGAGGGTCAGATCTGCCATTGCGGCCGACCGCGCCGCCACTGCCCGCACGACGGCGAGCGCAGCCGGGTCACTGGAGATGGTTACGTGAATTGTCGAGCCGGGGTTCATGACCCTCACGGTAGAATGTCCTCCAGACGATACTTGACGACGCTTCAGGAGTCTCCCCGTATGCCCCTTCCCCGGCTCAGCGTGACAACCTCGGACCACAACGGGGCCACCCTGGTACACGTCGACGGAGAAATAGATCTCCTAACGGCTCCCCAACTCGAGCGGGAGCTGACCGAGGCGACCGACAAGGCGAATGATCTGATCGTTGACCTCCGCGACGTTGAGTTCATGGATTCAACCGGCGTCGGCGTTCTCGTTCGCACGTCGAGGAAGTTCACCTCTGAAAGCTCCATGCATCTCATATGCGGACCAGGTCCGGTCCGCCGCGTAATAGACGTGAGCGGTCTCAGCAGCTTCATAAACGTTGTCGAGGATCTCGACAGCACGTCTCCCGCATGAGCCGAAGTCCGGCCGAACTACTACAGCCGTATCTGCTGGAGGTACCTCCCCGACCCGAGTTTGTCACCACGGCCCGGTTGTTCGCCGGCACGATCACGAGACAGCACGGCTTTCACGATGCCGTAGACGATGTAAAGCTGGCGGTCAGCGAGGCGGTGAGTGCACTGATAACCATCAGCGAACACTCGACACCGATCTCGCTCGAGGTCAAGCGCAAGGGCGATGGTCTCTCGTTTGTTTTGACATGCAACCATGCAGGCGTCATCATCGAATCGGTGACAGACCCCGAGGGCACGGTCCGGGGACTGGATCTGGTACGGGCAATCATTCCCTCGCTTGATGTCACATATGAGCAAGGGGTGACGATTACGTTCGAGGTTTCGCATTGATGACCGAGCAGCGCTTGCCGGGTTTGATGACCTCGTGCACGGATGATCTGCACCTTTCCGAACCAGAAGCGTGGAAAAGAAATCGAAAAAAGCATGTATAAGAACGTCGAACGCGGGGCACCTATAGGTAGCGGCATGAATACATGCGCAGCACAGGAGAAGATCGGACTGGTCCGGTCACAATGGAGGAGATTAGAAAACCGCATGAATGCTGGAACCCCACAGCCTTTGCGCAGCTTGACCGTGCTCGTCGCCGCCCTCATGGTGGCGATGTTGCTCGTGCCAATTGTCGCGTCATCCCCTGCCGACGCCGACGTTGACGACACGTTCGTCGTGCTTTTGCGTGGAGATCAGACGGAAGCAGGTTTTGTCGCGGACGTCGGAGCAGAAGCCGGTCTCGTTGCAATCTCTTTGTTGGAAGGGCTCGTAACCAGCGACCTCTCCAGCCAAATCGGCGGCCTGGTGGTCAAGGCCGGTCTGGTCGACGCCTCGGGTCTCGTTGGCCTCGTCGAAGCAGCTGGACTCGTCGGACTGGTCGATGAAGCCGGCCTGGTAACCCAGGCTGGGCTCGTGGGGGACACCGGACTCGTCGAAAATCTCGGTCTCGTTGACGAAACAGGGCTTGTCGACACCAGCGGTCTCGTTGGGCTTGTAGGACTCGTCGGTCTCGTTGAACAATCGGGCCTCGTGGGATTGGTTGAGGATTCGGGCCTGGTTGGCACCGACGGTTTGGTTGGGCTTGTAGGCCTCGTCGACGACGCCGGGCTGGTGGGACTGGTCGGATTGGTTGGCCTGGTTGACGATCAAGGCCTCGTCTCATTCGAGGATGCGCTTCTTGCAACCGGACTGGTTGACGCAGTCGGCAAAGATTTCCAATGGAAGGCGTATGACAATTACTCATCACTGGTGAGCAACGGCGACCTGGCCGTCAACGGCTATGACGGGAGCGGTGCCGGGGGTGCGGATTCTGGAACCGATCCGTTGGCGGATCAGCAATGGGGCATGTCCATGATGCGCACCGAAGCGGCGCATGCAGTTCAGGCAGGCGCACCTGCCGTAGACGTCGGGATCCTCGACACCGGGATCGACGGTGCCCATATCGACTTCATCAGTGACGTAACACTCACTTCCAACGTCGACTGCGCACGCGGTCGCGACTCGGTCCACGTCGGTCCCGGCATCGGTGCGGTCCCGAGCCCATGTGTTGACAACAATTTCCACGGCACCCACGTCGCCGGAATCGTTGCCGCCCGTGCCAATGATCATGGTGTCATCGGTGTCGCCCCCAACGTGACCCTGGTACCGATCAAGGTGTGCGACGCCGAGGGGTACTGCTACTTCAGTTCCGTGGTGGACGGCATCACCTATGCCGGGGATCTGGCCCTGGATGTCATCAACATGAGCTTCTTTGTCGACGACGACTCCTGGCAACAGAGCACCGAATTCAAGTGCAAGAGCGATTCGCAGCAAGACGCCTTCCGCAAGGCTATCGAACGCTCCATCAAATACGTTCGTGGGCAAGGAGTAACACCGATTGCGGCGCTCGGCAATTCAGCAACCGACCTCAACGAAGATCGCAAGTGTGACGTCGTCCCGGCAGAAACAAAAGGTGTTATTGGCGTCAGTGCCGTTGGCCCCAATGCCGAGCTATCGGGCTACAGCAACTGGGGAGAAGGCGATGCCGATGTCGCAGCACCCGGCGGAAACGGGACGACCGGCGACCCCACCTCGACCATTCTGTCGACGTTCCCCGGAAACACCTGGGCCGCAATTCAAGGAACTTCGATGGCGACGCCGCACGTCGCAGGCGTCGCTGCGTTGATCATCAGTGAGTTCGGGAACGTAACGGTGGACGGCGGGATCGAACTGAGGCCCAAGGACGTCGAGAAGATTCTCCGCAACAGTGCCACCGACATCGGAGACAGCTCATTCTTCGGTGACGGCCGCGTCGACGCCCTCAACGCGGTCACCTACAGCAAATAGCGGTCATCCTCCGCAACGCTGCAAGTCGCCTCACGAACGACGCCGTGGCTCGAGTCAGCCGTACAAGCCAGGCACCGCCTATTCCCTCAGCTGCTCTTGGAATCGTAGAACGGATCAGCCGTGTAGGGGTCCTGATCGATTGTCCACATCTCCGAGATCTGGCCATCGCGGACATGGAAGACGTTGACAGTGTTGATCTTCATGGTCTCACCGCCCTTGGTGGCGGTGGTCGTCACGAGCTGAACCATGTGATCGTCATCCGCGAGGATCGCGTGTGTTTCGAGCACGGGGTCGCTGCCGATACTCGCCAGGTACCGCCCGTACACCTCCGCTAATTCCTCCTTGCCCTTGTATGTGCCCGACTGCGAACTGCGGCCCGCGACGTGCAACACCACGTCGTCGGTGAAGGTGGCCATAACACCCTCCATATCGCCCCTTGACCCCGCCTCGTCCTGTCTCCTCAAGATGTCCACGTGCGGATGATCCATGCTTCTCCTCCTGGTTTCGTCGTTTTCGACCATATCAGCGTCGAGGGGTTGCGCGGACTCAAAACTCAACGGTCCCAGCGAGAGATCCGAAGGATCGACTATCGGGAAAGCACCGCGTTTCGTGACAGCTCGCCTTCTCGAATGGTTCCCCATCGAGAGATCCGAAGGATCGAAGATGGGGGAAGGCACCGCTCGCAGGCCGCAGGCCGAAGAGGGGTAGGTAGGGGGAAAGAAAACAAACAACCCCAACACCGTGGAATCCGTACAACCAACAACGTCGCCAATGCGATACGGAAAGTCGCAGTGACTGGTCCACACATAACGCGTCCCGTCCTTTTTCCCCCTACCCCTCCTCCGTTCCGCTTCGCTCCACTCCGGAGCGGAACCTTCCCCCATTTCCGCTGACTCCGTCAGCTCCCAATGGGGGACCATTACGGGTGGTTCTTGAGTTTGCGTAACGCTTGCCAGGCTCCGCTCGACCACAGTGCCCAGGCGACGAGAATCGGTTGAAAGACAAGCCTCACCGCGCGTGAGGTGGTGGAATTCAGCCCGAACGCATCCGTGCCCTCGACCAGTTGCGCGACATTCCCCGGGAAGATCGCAACGAAGAAGGCGCCGGCTATCAGTCCGACGATCACGCGGAACTTTGTTGCGACCAGCAGCGCTGCGCCAATGAGGATCTCGACAACTCCCGAAACCAGTACGACGACATCGGCATCGGCGGGCAGCCAGTCGGGAACCTGGGCGAGAAACTCACTCCGCGACCAGAAGAGATGGCCCAATCCGGCGAAGATGAGCGCTGCTCCGAGCAAAAGCCGAAACGCTGTCTGAGTTCGAGTGACTTCAGACTTCTCGCCAGCCGTCAAAAAGCGCCCGATGAACTCGTACATCCCGAAACCCTATGGAATTCGGCCCCAAGAACCGCAAATCGCCAGTTGTCGTCAGCCACCTCGGGTCGAATGCGATTCCTATCACTCGCCGCTGGTTCAAGGCCATCGCCTATGTTCAACTTCGCCCATTCCGAAGCGTCATCTTCCCGGAACACCTCGGAGATGTTCCATTGACTGACTCCGTCAGCTCCCAAATGGGGATTTGTTACCAAACGAGAGACTCCTCCGCTGTCAACACTCCCCTACAGGGGCCATTTTGGAGTTTGTGATCCGGGGTGCGGTTGGTATCGTGATTTGCGCAGGAGATGACGAATACGGGTGTTGGCGCCGGTTGAGGAGGAGTGGTGGGTATGTGGATAACGGTCGGCAGATCGCGACGACGGGTGCAAATAGCGCTCATCACTGCACTGGCTGTGGTGTCGTCTTTGATGTCAGTGGGTGCCGGGTCTGCTCATCCCGAAGGTCCTCTCCACCACGCTCCCCTGCCAGAACATGCCACTCCCGTCATGAAGGCGTTCTTTGCCGACCAGCTTGCACCTCAATCCCTGGCACCGACGAGCAATGCAGCTTGCACCGGAGGAATCGCAGCCGGCTACCCCTGCAGCAACGTCGACCTCGAGGCGTTCGTGCCATTGGCAGATCTCGGCGGGTCATCCACTGAGGAAGCCAATGACATTTGGGGCTGGACCGACTCGACGACCGGCAAGGAGTACGCGTTAATCGGCATGACGTTCGGCACGGCGTTCGTCGACATCTCCACGCCTACCAATCCGGTGTATCTAGGTGAGCTACCAACCCACGGTGCTTTCGGTTCGCCCTGGCGTGACATCAAGACCTACAACGACCACGCATTCATTGTCAGCGAGGCCCGTAATCACGGCATGCAGGTCTTCGACCTCACCCAGCTCCGCAATGTCTCGAGTCCGCCCGTGGTCTTCGGCGAAACAGCTCACTACAACAAAGCGGCCGCTGCGCACAACATTGCCATCAACGAGGACAGCGGATTCGCCTACATCGTCGGAGCTTCCGGCAAGGGCAACTGCAGCGGCGGACTACACATGGTCGACATTTCGAACCCGACCAGTCCGACGTCAGCCGGCTGCTTCAGCGCTGACGGCTACACACACGACGTGCAATGCGTGAACTATGGCGGGCCTGATGCCGACTACTCAGGCGCCGAGATCTGCCTCGCTTCAAACGAGGACACGGTCACCGTCGTTGACGTCACCAACAAATCGAACCCGGTGCAGATCTCCAGGACGTCGTACGCCGGTTTTGCATACACCCATCAGGGCTGGTTGACCGAGGATCATCGGAATTTCTTGGTCGATGACGAACTCGACGAGCAGGACTTTGCGCACGGTACAAGGACCCGTGTCTTTGATGTATCGGACCTGGACGCTCCGCAACTCATCAACACATACACCACCACCAACCCATCCATCGACCACAACCAGTACGTGAAAGGCAACCACAGCTATCAGGCCAACTACCGCTCCGGTTTGCGAATCGTGGATATCTCCAATATCAACAGCTTCTCCGAGGTGGGCTTCTTCGATGTGTATCCCGCCGACGACAGCGCTCAATTCAACGGAGCATGGAGCAACTATCCCTACTTCGACAGTGGCATCGTGATCGTCAGTGGGATCGAGCAAGGGCTGTTCGTTCTCAAGCCCGTGCTCGGGCCGTCTGACAATGCACCCACGGTGAGTGTCACCGACCCGACGGAAGGAGCCGCGGTGACCGGGACAGGCGTTCTCCTTGCTGCAGACGCTTCCGACGACATCGGTATAACTCAGGTTGAGTTCTTCGTCGGCGGCAATTCGGTAGGCGTGGACACGACGAGCCCGTACTCGGTCAGTTGGGACAGCACGAGCGTCGGCGACGGCGATTACACCGTTTCGGCGACCGCCACGGATACCATCGGACAAGTCGCTTCGGACAGTGTCAATCTCACGGTTGACAACGTTCCCGAACCGGACATGCACGTCGGCGATATCGACGCATCGACATCGAGCGGACGCGGCGGTAAATGGAATGCGACAGTTGAGGTTACGGTGCACGCTGATGATCATGGATTGGTTGTCGGGGCCACTGTGGCCGGTTCCTGGAGCGCCGGAGCCACCGGATCAGGAAGCTGTGTGACCGACAATTCGGGACAATGCACCATCACCAGGAACAACATCAGGCGAACGTCGACCTCGGCCACCTTCACCGTCAACAGCGTGAGTCATGCATCCTTTGTATACAGCTCCAACGCAAACCACGATCCAGACGGCGATAGCAGCGGCACCGTGATAGTGGTGGCTTCTCCCTAAAGGTTCGACTATTCAATGATCGCCTATCCGGCCTTCCCAATGGTTGCTTTTCGGAGGTAGGCGATGGCGGCGGCCATCATTGCGAGGTCGGAGGTGGTTAGGCCGATCCGTTGGAAGAGGCCTGAGGAAACATCGAAGACCACGGCAAAAAGCGATAGCCCCGTGACCGACCCGACCGCAGCCGCTGCCTTTGACGCAACCGGATGGCCGTTCTTGGCGAGATGACGTGCGGCCAGCAGGCCTGCCGCTGCCAGCGCTGCATATGCCGCCCCAGCAAAGACGGTGTGCAGCTGGTCGACGGTCTCTGACTTTTCGAGCGGCGTTGCCAGCACGCCGAAGGTGAGCAAGGCGTTGATCGCCAAAGCGGCGGCGGCCGGTTTGCCGATGATGGTGCGAAGCGGCCAGGCCGCAGCCGTGACACCCACGCCGTAGGCGACAAACCCGGTGTTCATCAGACCGGAGGTATCAGCCCCGACCGCCGCCAACCGGCTGATGGCGTCCCGTATCGGCGAATACCCGGACGTGCGAAGACCTCCAACAATCCATGACGCTATAAACCAGGCTGGTCCCCAGATTGCACCCGACGCCGCCAATCGGTCGAGCGGTCTCAATGCACTGATTTTCCGTGATCCGCGATCCAGTAACCCGGCCAGGTCTGGAACGGAACGGGTTCGAATGCCTCGTGAGAATCTGTCACCTCGCAATGGTATTAGCCGCCAGCTCGAAGACGCTCTCAAAGAACTTCACAGGTCGCAGGTATTCAGCGATGACGTGGACTGGCAACTGGGGCATCGAGATGTGCCACCGGAATGGAGGAATGATGGGTAAGCCCTGTGGCGAGCTAAGCGGCCTCAGGCGGTCGTGGAACCACGACGATCGGAAAAGGCACATCGGCCCAGGATCGCTTGGAGGCCATGACCCGTGCCGCCACGATGGCAGGTAGTACAACCGCACCGGCACCGGCCGCCTCCGCTGCCCGAACCAGCTCGGTAGCCAGGTCGGCTCCGTCCAGCGTGGTTGTGGCCACGCGGCTGCTTCCCAGGCGTTCGGTTGCCTGATCCAAATAGATCGATGCAGCCTCCTTGGTTGAGATGTTCTCCGACTCGGCAAACGCCTGCAGCGCCCAGGCCTCGGGACCGGACATGGCGACGGCCAGCTGTAGATACCCGTCGTCTCCTATCAGCGTCGAGGCAAGCTCCGCACCCCTCTCGCCATCCTTCGAGCTCGGGTCGAGCACGACAAGTAATCGGTCAAATGCGAGGTCTGCCACGCTTCGATCGTTCATGACTGATCCATTCTGATTGACATTCATTTCGTTGCTCCAAAAGCTATGTGCACCCCGTTTCGTGCCACTGAAAGGAGGGTTACGGGAGTATTACCTATATATGAGCGGTGGCAGGCTACAGGGAGGACAGTCAAATACTCGGGCCATCCGACGGAAGAACGAGAGCTGGCCCACCCTTCATGAGACCTACGCCATTCCCAATCAAAGCTTTTTCAGAAACAACCAATGGTCCGCTCACCTCACTTCAGGAGAAACTCCCCATCGCGATTGATGGCCATGCGAGGGTCAGCGGTTGACATTTGTCTACGGGGGTCGTATATTCCTGGGACCGCTCCCGGGAGCGCTCCCACCTGAGGAGGAGGAGAACCCGAGGTGAACCAGTTCACCGATCAAGAACCGAACACCACCCACCGGGAAAGGGTGTCTATAACCTTCTGCACGCCCGGTTCAAGGCGCCGTTCGGCGTCGGCGATCGCTACTACGTCTCTGTCCAGGTTGGTCGTTGCACGAGATCGCGTAGCAAGATCATGAAGCTCACCCTCAAAGACATCGGGCGCATGGCGGGCGTGTCCCGATCGACAGTTTCGAGAGTCGTCAATAACCAGGACAGCGTGAGCCCAGAGGTGAGAAAGCGAGTTCACGACGTCATCGATCGTACCGGATTCGTACCGAATGTCGCGGCCCGATCCCTGGCTTCCAACCGAACAGGCGTCCTCGGGCTTGTCATCCCGAGCCGTGTCCACAGCCTCTTCCAGGACCCCTATTTCGGGTTGCTCATCCAGGGGATCAGCAAGGCCAGTAACGAAGCAGGCACAACATTGTCGCTGTTCCTGTTTGAAACGGAGGAAGAAGAAAGAAGGCTATACCCGAGAGTGGTCTCCCCCGGTCTCGTGGACGGCCTCATTCTCACAGCCTCCAGGCAGGGAGATCCGTTGCAAGGGCGTCTCACCGACGGCGAGATCCCATTCGTCATGGTCGGGCACCCGGACCGCGTTGACAAGGTCAGCTACGTGGACGCCGACAACCTGGGCGGCGCTCGGCAGGCGGCGATTCACCTCTGCAGCCTCGGGTATGAACGCATTGGATATGTCGGTGCCCCGACCTCGACTTCCGCCGGCGTCGATCGCCTCGAAGGATTCCGGGAAGGACTGGCCACTTGCGGACGCTTGCTCGACGCCACCTTGCGCGCAGACGGCGACTTTTCGGAGCAAAGCGGATACGAAGCGATTCAGAAGATCATGCCGCATCGGCCGGATGCAGTTTTTGTGGCGTCCGACACGATGGCAATAGGCGCCCTTCGAGCTCTTCGGGAACTCGGTGTCAGCGTACCGGGAGATCTGGGCATCGTGAGTTTCGACGGGCTCCCGTCTTCCCAAGTCGCCACACCGGCACTCACCACTATCCGACAACCCATCAGCCAAACCGGCGTAAAGGCGGTCGAATTGCTGCTCGACCTCGTGAGCGGCCGATTGTCCGGGCCGGTCAGTGAGATCTTGCCCGTCGAACTCGTGATCCGAGAGTCGTGCGGGGCCGAGCGCCTCCGATCGGAGGGCCGGAACACAGCCGACCTGAAACAAGGTGGGTGATCACAGATACCTGGAATGAGATTCAAAACAGCAACCCTAAACGAGCGTACCCGAATGGGAACGCTCCCCATCCACCAACGGAGGATAAAAACATGAAACGTATTCGATTGGTTGCGCTGATCGCAGCCCTGATGCTCGTGGCCGCGGCCTGCGGCAGTGACGGAGGTACCGAAACCACGGCAGCCCCCGATGTCACAGCTGCGCCCGATGCCTCGACGACAACTGCTGCTCCCGCACCGGAAGAACCGTCTGGTGACGCCGTGCAGGTCCGATGGTTTGTCGGACTCGGTACCGGGGGTAACCCGGAACAGATCGCGGCACAGGAAGCT
>JBFGAX010000053.1:0-18638 GCA_041567895.1 Acidimicrobiia bacterium | reverse complement strand
CACGTTCTTTGGGTGGGATTTCAACTCTTGCGAATCTCTCCGGGTGGCCGGAACGTTCCATCCGATCGACTTCGCAAATCCTTGTCCCGATTCCCAGGTGACCTCTCTGCACTATCACGTCCCATGGCTGGTCAAGGCGAAAATCCGGTGGTCGCTGTTCTGTGCAGCCACAGATCGGCCGATGCGATTGAATCTCGACTGGGATGAATTTTTCGAGATCGCCGACTCGGACCGACCGTACCGAGAGAAACTCACTGAATACGGAATGATTGCTCGCCGCAGGCTCGACTCTGAGCGGTTTGAAGAGTTCTGCGCCACCCACCTGGCCGATCTCGACGCCGTGACGCTGGAATATTTCGGAAGCGAAAAGGCACGAGAGACCGTACATGCCAAGGTCGGCCGCATGTTCCCGAGCCACGAAGTCGAGCAATTCACAGATCATTTCTGGGGGCTCATCCAGTTCTGGCGCAAGACCGAAACCGACCGGCTTGCCGGCGCGTGAAAGAAGAAACAGGCTGGTACTCGGATCGGGTCGAGGCCTGGATTCACCTCTCGCGCTGGGGCCACTTCGGTCGGCCCGTTCTGGTGTTTCCGACCGCCGGAGGTGACGCAAACGAAATCGAACGTCACGGTTTGATCGAGGCCTTATGGCCACTCATCGACAGCGGACGGATCAAGGTCTTCAGCCTCGACAGCGTCGCGGGCCGATCGTGGCTCCAGGGCGACGATCCCCGGCACTCGATGTGGCTTCAAAATCGCTTCGACGAAATGATCTATCGAGAAATAGTGCCTGCAGTACGCAAAGACTCTCGAGACGCCGGCATCGAGTTGTTTGCGGCCGGGGCGTCGATCGGGGCTTTCAACGCTGTGGCGTCGGTGTGTCGCCACCCGGATGTGTTCCGGGCGGCAATTGGCATGAGCGGCACGTATGACCTCAGCTCCTGGCTCGGGGGTCATTGGAGTGAAGACTTCTACTTCAGCTCACCTCTTCATTTTCTACCAGCGCTGGCAGACGAGAGCAGCGACCTCGCGCTACTGCGGTCACGATTCTTCGTGCTTGCAACCGGCCAGGGTCGCTGGGAGGATCAGGGCGAGACCTGGAAAATGGCCCAAATCCTCGGACAAAAATCCATCCCAAACCGGGTCGATGTCTGGTCCGAGACTCATGACCATGACTGGCCAACCTGGCGGGAAATGCTGCCGCTCTACCTTGATGATCTAGCCGACTGAAATGCCGCCCCCGTATGACGAACTCAAGGACTGGCTTCGAGACCTGATCTCGGCTCAGCCGTTGACCGCCTCTGAGACCGGATTCTCATTCGCGGCCAATGGAATGACGGGTGACAACTCGCGGTTGCGGATCTCGACGAGCTTGATCACATAGGCGATGAGAAACGCGTCGAAAACCACGTTGACCGCAAACCACGCCCAGCTCTGACGCCATAAGGCGAACGCAAGCGTCACGACAGCCAGCGCAGCCAGTGTCGACACGGTGCGGCGGCGTCTGGCCCGAAGTTCGCGGCGGGCTCTGGCGACAGGATCGTATGTGTTCAGCGCAGCGAGCTTTGCTATCTCGCCCTGAAATGAACGCGTTGAACGCGCAGGTGAATCGGCCCCTGAATCAAGAAAGGAAGGGAGCACGAACGCTCCCCACAAACCCCCGAGCAGGAGTACCCAGATTGTTACTGTCAACACTGCTTCCGCCTCAGTAATCCGGCGTCACGTTACTAGTCGAGGAGGCCGCCTACAAGTCATCGCGCAAGTCATCGCGGCGCCAGTGACCGCTCCGACCGCCGCTCTTTTCGAGCAGCTGGACATGCGTGATTCGTGCGCCACGTTCGACGCCCTTGATCATGTCATAAAGAGCAAGCGCTCCAACCGCGGCGCCGGTCAGTGCCTCCATCTCCACACCGGTCGGTCCGGAGGTTTTGACCGTGACGAGCAGGCGGATACCTGATTCGTCTTGACCCAAATGGACCTCGACACTCGAGATGGAAAGAGGGTGGCACAGCGGTATGAGCTCCGAGGTTTTCTTCGTTGCCTGGATAGCAGCGATCCGGGCTACCGCAGCGGCGTCGCCTTTGGGAAGCTCCGCCGCGATGATTTGATCTCGCACCGCATGTGACATCTCGACGAGAGCTTCAGCCACCGCCTCCCTCATCGTGTCAGATTTGGCGCTCACATCAACCATGCGCGCCGCGCCGCTTTCATCCAGGTGGGGCAAATCCATGCCCGGGAGGCTACCGGTTTTCGGTCAGCGAATCCTCGATGATCTGCGCATTGCGGGCTCCGTGTTCGGGATGTGCCATCGCAAGCTTGGTCAGCGCCTCCAGGTACGACGTAGGTATACCCACGTCGAGTAGCTCAAACTGTGTAATGAAGGCTCGACACAGACCTTCGCCTGCCACGGTGTCGATCGCGTCGGTTAGCTGAACCTCGCCACCGACGCTTGGTGTGGCCTCCGAGATCGCACCGAAAATATCAGCTGAGAAAAGATATCGACCCACCAGGCCGAGCTTCGAAGGGGCACGCTTGATGCCGGGCTTCTCGATGGCACCCGAGATCTCGAGTACAGCCTCGCTGTGGACGACACCAGGTACTACAAAACCGTACCTATCCAGATACTCCTCGGGAAGATCACGGACACAGACAACCGACCCGCCATTTCGTGCTGCCGCCATATCTGCCAGTACGTCTTCACCGGGGATCGACAAATTGTCGACGAGCAGACAATAGAACGGCCGGCCGCCAACTGCCTCCTCCGCAACACCCACAGCGTGGCCCAGTCCTCGCGGTGCAGGTTGGATCAAGGTATGGACCTCGACGTCTTCGAGGCCAGGGAGCGGATCCTCTTCTGCCGAGTTGAAGTGCCGCTCGATGAGCTCCTGGCTCTCGGCATCGACGATGATGTAGATCTCGTTCGCCCCTCCCCTGACCGCCTCTTCAACAACCCACTGCACGGCAGGGCGATCGACAACCGGAACGAGAGATTTTGGAACAGCACGCGTGATAGGTCGCATCCGCGTACCTCGCCCGGCGGCAGGAATGACCGCTACTTCAACGGTCATAGCCGATCACCTGCCCGACGTGCATCGATCAAACGCATAACGACCGGTAGTCCCCTACACATGTGGTCCCCTTCTTCCTGTACCTCGATCGTCACTCCTGGAAGCTCGATCTGATTCCAATGTCCCAAAGTCCGCATATCACAGATCAGCGTATCTGCACTTCCTGCGAGCTTTGTCCCAACATAACCACTTTCTGCGTTCAACGCCAATCAGCTTGAACTACTCATCGAGCGTTCATCGACACCGCTGGTCAATCTATTTACATCGTATTGGCTCTCGCATACGGTGACGCGGTGTATTGGATGAAACATCCGCCGGTGTGGCGCCACCTGGCTGCAGCCGCCCTCGTCGTATTCGGCCTCTACGGTGAATTTCGTCAACCACCGGTCTCGTCGCACCCGTATCTCAGCGCGGATGTCGAGGCCGGCGCAGTGATTGACCAGCTCGAATGGCGTGAGATTCCGGCAGGCGTTCTCCCGTCTGTGACAGACCTGCCGCTCGTGGCACGGATCGACCTTCCCGCCGGGACACCTCTCATCCCCTCTGTGCTCGGCGAAGTCGCCCCTCCCGAGGGCTGGCTGTCACTTGTGATCGAGATGCCGACATTGACGGCGCCCGGCACCCGGCTGATGCTCCTCACGGACCAGACAAGTGATCCTGTCGACGCCGTGGTACTCGCTTCCGCTCGAGATGACATCGGATACGGGGCACCCACGGGCATCATTGCCATCGCACCCGACAAAGCCTTAACGGTGGCACGAGCGGCCGCATCGGGATCATTGACCGTGTTGATGGTGCCAGGGTGAAGAAACGAGACGACAAAACCGCTCCGGGCCGATATTCCCGCCGGAGATGACTACTCCCACACGTTTGCCTTCGAGGTTGAGGCGCCCGCTCATCGCAGCCGCCAACGCAACGGCTCCACTCGGCTCGACTACCAGGCTCATCCGTTCGAAGAGAAACGCCATTGCTTCGCTGATCTCGGGTCCGCTCACTGTGACAACTGATTCGACGAGACGCTGCACGATGGGGAAGGTCAAGACTCCCGGTGTCCTCACCTTGAGACCGTCTGCTTCCGTACGGGGTGCGTCGATGACCACCCGCTTGCCTGCTGCCATGGACAATGCAGTGTCGTTTGCGTCGTCGGGCTCCACTCCGATTACCTGGATGCCCGGTGACATGGCGTGAGCTGCGGTGGCACAGCCTGCTATGAGACCGCCACCGCCTATGCACACAACGAGGACGTCTAGCTCGCCGACCTCTTCGAACAACTCAACTGCGGCGGTTCCAGCCCCCGCCATGATGTCGAAATCGTCATAAGGGGGAATCAACACCGCTCGTCGTTCTCCAACCAGCTTCGCTGCGATCTCGGCCCGATCCTCCGATGACGGGTCATAGTTGATCACATCGGCGCCATACTCCTTGACGGCTCTCAGCTTGACAGGCGGAGCATCTTCGGGCATGACGATCGTCGCAGGTATCTGCTTGATACGAGCCACGAGCGCCACGGCCTGGGCATGGTTTCCTGACGAATAGGCCACAAGCGCAGCCGGATTTTCGAGTTGGGAGATCTTGTTATAGGCACCACGAAACTTGAACGCCCCCCCGCGCTGGAATTGCTCGGCTTTCAGGAACAGGGAAGCTCCCAGCACCTCGTTGAGCGTTCGTGATGTGAGAACCGGAGTCCGGTTTGCAATTCCAGAAAGCCGGTCGGCAGCGGCCAGGACGTCGGGAAACTCAAGCAATGCGGACCACGACTCTGACACGGGCACCTAACCTGAAGAATGTGCTCGACGCCATACTTTGGGGCCTCGTCCAGGGACTCACCGAGTTCCTTCCCATCTCCTCTAGCGGACATCTCGTTGTCGTTCCCGAGTTTTTCGGTCGGAAGGCGCCGGATCTAACGACCTCGGTGATACTCCATGCGGGCACGCTACTCGCCGTTGTTGTGTATTTCTGGAAAGACCTGCGAATGCTACTGCGGGTCGATCTGCCGGAGCCCAGACGCCTGGTCCTGCTTCTGGCTGCGGCCAGTCTGCCGGTAGCGATCCTGGGATTGGCCTTCGAAGACTGGTTCGATGAGGCCTTCGGCAAGCCGCGCTGGGTCGGTGTAGCGCTCATCGTCACCGGTTTGATCCTGCTGCTCTCGATGAAGTTCCGACGTGGGACCAGGGAGTTCGAAAGCAGTACCTTGTCCGACGCAATACTCATTGGTTCAGCCCAGGCATTCGCCCTCATCCCTGGAATATCGCGATCGGGATCTACGATCACGATGGGTCTTTTCAGGGGCTTTTCGGACATCGACGCTCTCCGGTTCTCCTTCCTACTCGGTGTGCCTGCGATCGCCGGAGCAACTGTCAACCAGCTCGTCAAGACGTCATTCAGCCTCACGACGGAGAATCTCATAGGGTTCGTGGTGGCTGCCGTGAGCGGCTACGCCGCCATCGCGTTGCTGGTTCGGGCGCTGAGCCGGTTCGGGTTGGGACCTTTCGCCGCGTACTGCTTCGTCATAGGCGCCGCCACTCTCATCTGGTTATAGCTTCTTCGAGGTGCTCCCGAACAATCGCCAGCCATCGCGCCCTGTGCGTGAGCTGGGGCACGTGGTACGCCCCTTCGATCCATGCCAACCTCGCCCCGGGAATCGTGTTGGCCATTACCGATGATGGCTCGATGTAAGGCTGGTCGAGCGATCCTGCGATGATCGTGGTCGCCACCTCGACATTTGATAATGCCGGATAGAGAGACGCGAGGCTTCCTCCGAAGATCTCGATTCCAAGCTGAGTACGGGCAACCGGATCGAGCCTTGCCTTCATTCGGTCATGTTCGTCGATCCACGAAGAGTCGACCGATTCGAGAAACAAGAGTTGTGCTGGATCGTCTGCCGATCGATGATCTTCGCCGGACTTCGCAAAGTGCAACCTGGCCTTCAGTTCTTCGTCGGATCGGTTGAGGCCGAAGTCGTCGTACGTCGTGCACATCAGAATCAGGGATGAAACCATATCGGGCCGCGCTATCACGATCTCGAGCGCAATTCGACCGCCCATCGAATGGCCAAGGAGATCGACTTGCTCATCGAGCGTGTCCAGGAACTCGATGATCTCGTCTTTCAGCGCCGAGATCGAGTATCGGCGCCGGTGACCCGACTTGCCGTGCCCGGCCAGATCGACGGAAATGACACGTCGCCCGTCGGCAAGCGAATCGACATGATGGGAGAAATCGTGGCTGCTGCCCGTAAAGCCGTGCAGCAGCACCAGGACACGATCGCCGGAGCCTTTCAGATCATAAAAAAGTGATCCAGAGGTAGCGCGAAACTCCGCCATCAGAAGAAGTCAAACCAGGGAGCCGCCTCTGCGGCGAACATCGAATCAGCCAATGCAATCGAATCCGATGAACCCTGAACGTGACCTGCGGCCAACATCTGTCTCCACGTCACCGCTCCGAAAAACGTTGCACCGGCTGCCTCGGCCGCAACCCCGAGATCAGGTTCGCTCTCCGTTCGGCGGCATTGCCCGTGACCGTCGACAACGACCAATTCCCAGACGCCGTCATTGTCGGGAAGCATGTCATCAGAGACTGAGAATACGATGCGACCATCGGTCGCGTATTTTCTCGCCTCCCAGGCGCCTGCTACGTCGAGAAGACGCATCCACCCGCCTTCGACGAGACGACGATGTGCAGTGCGATGGTCGGCGAGCAACCACGCAACGATCGAATCCACAGGAAGGTTTCCGACTCGAATATCGGTGACGAGATCCTGGTTCACGAGGAAATTCCAGAGGGCCGCTTCGACGGTGTCCGAGGCCGCGTGCATTTCGTCGACTTCCACCTGTCCGCGTAGACGAAAGTTGCCCGGCACATCTAGCTTTGACCGATACTTGACGTAACCCGCAGGTTCACCGCCGACGTCGACGACCGCGAATCGATAAGGCGAATAACCTGCCCGTTCCTCCACGGGATCACCGAACACCGACCACGTCCACCAGTCCTCGGAGCGCCGGGAACGGCCGGGCCGAAGAGGACGAAGCAGATGCCAGGCCTCACGCAGAGCGACGGCTGCCTCTTCACCCTCGACGAGTCGTACCGAACCGACCTTGGGCACGACGTCCCGGAGTTCCGACGGCATGTCGATGTGGACGTCAAGACGGTCAAACGCTCGGCCGTATCCAAAGCGCTCATAGATCCCCGCTTCGGAAGCCCACAGACCCGCCGCCAGGGCCCCACGGTCCACTGACTCCTGCACATGCAGAGACATGAGATGGCGGAGAATTCCTTGCCTACGATGCGTGGGCAGGACCACTGCGAGGGTTGTGCCCGAGACCGGCATCGATCCACCGCCGGGGACCGTCATCTCGAACGTGTAGGCGCCAATCGCTCCGACGAGAAGATCACCCTCGAACGCGCCGAAGAACCGGTCCATCTCGATCCCACCGAGCATCTGGTCGGCAGGGCGCCCGATATCGTTGCCGAAAGCAAGTCTGGCAACGCGTGCCAGGGGTTCGAGATCGTCCGATGCAAGTTGCCGAAACTCCATCGTGAAAGCCTATCGACGTTGTCCAAGCCTCGGTTCGCGTGCTTTGCATAGTGCTCCCATCAGCACCATGCTTGGGAGGTGTCTCTTCGAACGCTGCTGATCTCGGCCATCATCCTTGCCGGTCTGTTGTTCATCGCGGGATGTTCAAGCGAACGAGAAGCGTCCGCAGGCAGGCTGGCTGTCATCGGTTCTGACGGCAATGTCGCAATGATCAATGCCGACGGCAGCGACCGGAGCCCCATCACCACGGATGCCGAGTTCGGAGTGGTCTACTCACAGCTGACATGGTCGCGGCAAGGAAGCCTCGCATACGTGAGGGCAAGTGTCGGAGGAGGAGATGGGATCTCAGCTCAGGCGTCGAATCTCAGTTCCCAGGGCATTTCGGCAACCATCGAGGTGATTGATCGGGACGGCGAACGCTCGAGCCATTTCGTACCGTTCCCACCTTTTTACATGTACTGGTCACCCGATGGCGAACGACTCGCATACCTCGGATCATCTCCTCCCCGGCTCCAGCTATCCATCCTCGATCCTGCAACCGGCGACAGCACTCCCGTCTTCAACTCTCAACCGCTCTACTTCGACTGGTCGCCCGGGAGTGATCGACTGATAACGCATCATGAGGGCACATCGATGCAGCTCCTCCTTTCCGGCGAGCCGAAAACGTTCGAAGACAACACCGGAGTCTTCTTTGCACCGATCTGGAACGAAGACGGAATCTTTTTGATCGGCCAGGCCGGGGGTCGATCGAGACTTGAAACTCGAGAACCATCTGGCGCCACGATCGGCAGCATCGAATTGGACTCGCAGAACACGTCGTTCGCGATCGGCGAGAACGGAAACATCGCGATCCTCGAACGCACGACTGAGCTGGCCGGAACCCTGTCCGTCGTCGGGAACAGCGAAGCTGAGCTCAGCTCTAGAGCCCTTTGGTTCTTCTGGAACGATCAGCGGGACGCTCTGGTGTGGATGGAACAAACCGGGGAAACCATCAACCTGAAAACATGGGATGTAGACACCGGCAAGTCGATCGCCATCGGCGAAGGCCAGGTGTCGCGATACTGGCTACAGACATACCTGCAATTCTTCGACCAATACTCGCTGAGTCACTCGTGGTGGAGTCCGGACGGTTCGTCGTTTCTCTTCTTCGGAACCATGGGCGGTAGATCCGGCGTTTGGCTACTTGATGCCGGCGGGCAGTCTGAGCCGGTATTTCTGATCGAGGGCTCCGAGGCCGCTTTCGACCCTCGATAAGCGTCCTTGTCGGGTCCCTCGATTAGCGTGGGCCGCGTGACAATGACCAAACCGGAATCGTACGCGGTTTCGGGACTCACCAAGAAACAGGTCAGGAAACGCATCGAGGAGGGAAGGGTCAACACCCCTCCCGAAGGGACCGGGCGGACGATCCAGGAGATCGTCTACGACAACCTCATCACCCCGTTCAACATCCTGATTGGCGTTTTGCTCATAGCAATCTTTTTCGTGGCGCCCTGGCAGGACAGCTTGTTCGGACTCGTCATGATCGCAAATGCAGCCATCGGCATCTACCAGGAGATCAAGGCCAAACGTACCCTCGATCGCCTGAATGTTCTGAGCGCCCCCAAAACGACCGTGATTCGCAGCGGCAAGCGACGATCGATCAACACCGAGGAAATCGTGCAGGACGATCTGGTCGAGTTCACACCGGGTGATCAGGTCGTGATTGATGGTCAGGTCATCTCGTCGGCCGGACTGGAACTCGACGAATCTCTCCTGACGGGCGAACCGGATCAGATTCCGAAACTGGAAGGCGATCAGGTGCTGTCCGGATCCTTCGTCGTCGCCGGATCCGGAACCGTACGCGCAACCCGTGTCGGAGCGGCGTCCTATGCGGCCCGCCTGGCTGCAGAGGCCAAGGAGTTTGCGCTGGTTCGATCCGAGCTTCGCACCGGCATCGATTTGATGCTCAAGGGCATTGCCTGGCTCATCGCTCCGACGTTGGCTCTGCTCATGTGGAGTCAGCTGCGTACCGCCGACATCCGGGGCTCTTTGCGTGGATCGATCGCGGGAATCGTCGCCATGGTCCCGCAGGGCCTCGTGCTCGTAACCAGCGTGGCGTTCGCGGTCGGCGTCATTCGTCTCGGAAGGCGCCGGGTTCTCGTCCAGGAATTGATGGCTGTCGAAGGCCTGGCGAGGGTCGACGTACTGTGCGTCGACAAGACCGGAACGCTCACGACCGGCCACTTGTCGGCTGTCGATCTCGAGATGTTGGTGCCCGACGATGTACCGGCAGCGCTAGGCGCCCTCGCTGCATCAGATCCGAATCCGAACAGCACCCTGAGGGCCGTGAAGGATGCGTATTCAGAACCGGTCGGATGGCGCGTGCTGGCAACGGTTCCGTTCTCTTCGTCTCGCAAGTGGTCCGGTGCGACGTTCGAAGGCCACAAGACCTGGGTGATCGGCGCTCCCGATGTGATCGCGGCCAACCGTCCGGACGTCCTCGAGCGTGCAGAGCAGCTTTCCAGGTCGGGGTACCGGACCGTCCTGGTGGCGAGGGCGAATCTGGCACTGACCGATACATCGCTACCGGCTGATCTGGAGCCTGCTGCGTTTGTGCTCCTTCTCGATCCGCCTCGACAGGACGTGAAGAGAATTCTCGAGTATTTCCATAGTCAGGGGGTTTCCTTGAAGGTCATTTCGGGAGATCACCCGGAGACGGTCGCAGCCATCGCCGGCCAGGTAGGGATCGAATTGTCGCGTCCCCCGGTCGATGCCCGTCACCTCCCTGACCATCCCGAGGAACTCGCCGACTTGATGCAGAATCGGAGCATCTTTGGCCGGGTGTCCCCTCAGCAGAAGCGGGACATGGTACGTGCCCTTCAATCGCGCGGTCATGTCGTTGCGATGACAGGAGACGGGGTCAACGATGTTCTGGCCCTCAAGGATGCCGATATCGGCATTGCAATGGGTTCCGGCGCCACTGCGACGAGGGCTGCCTCTCAGATTGTCTTACTCGAGTCGGACTTTGCAACCTTGCCGCACGTGGTAGCCGAGGGCCGGCGGGTGATCGCCAACGTCGAGCGGGTTGCGAATCTCTACATCACCAAGACCGTGTATGCGCTGGCGCTGGCCGTCATCGTTGGTGTTGCAAATATCGCCTTCCCCTTCCTACCGAGGCACTTGACACTGGTGGGAACCGTCACAATCGGGATCCCGTCCTTTTTCCTCGCGCTCTCGCCGTCGGCTCGCCGGGCCAGGACCGGGTTCTTGATGCGGGTGCTTCGGTTCGCAATTCCGGCCGGAGCCCTGGCTGCGGCCGCCACATTCATCGGCTACCGGCTGGTTCTCGAACAACCGGGAGCCACCATCATCGAGGCTCGAACCGCGGCGACCTACGTGCTCACGCTCATCGGGCTGTTTGTGCTTGCCGTCATTTCACGGCCCTACAATCCGGCCAGACGCACCCTGCTCATGGCCATGGCGGGCCTCACCGCTTTCGCATTCATTTCCCCGGGTTTGCGAAACTTCTTCGAACTGTCGCTACCCGATTTTCTCGAGTTCATGGCGACGATCGGAATCGCAGCGATGACGGGGGCGATCATGTTTACTGCTTTGAGGGCCGTTGAATGGACGTTGCTGGTTCCTGGACTGTTACGTTCCCGACGCGCTGAGCGATTGGAAGCCAGGCTGAGGCGCATGGAGACCGATGTCGAGTCTTGGGTCGAACGAACCTGGCGTCAGATCCGCGAACTCTATCAGCGCAACTGACCGTCCAAACTTCCCTGCTCTCGCAAGCGCACCACGCTTGCCACGAGGGCCAGCGAGATCACGAAGGTGGCGACAAGGCCGGCTTCAGGGCCGAAGAAATCGCCTGTCCACAAACCGGGTCCTGTCTCCTGGAGATCCCACAGAGTCCCTACGGCGACCTCGTTTCCGCTCACCTCGAGACCGAACACGTTGGCCTGGGCAAAATTCCAGGCGGTGTGAATCCCCGCTGCCCCCCAGATACCGCCTTCAACGATTGCATACACTGCCAGGAACAGTCCAACCAGCATGATGTTTGCCATCGCCAGCAAGGACACGTTCTCGTTGAGAATATGGAGCAGCGCAAAGAGCAGACTGCTGACGATGACGGCGATAGGAACGTTGGTCCGGGCTGCAAGGGTCGACATCAACCATCCGCGAGCGACCAGCTCCTCGGTTGAAGCTTGCACGACCCAGCCGCCCAGCACGATGAGCAGAGCGCCGATCGCAGATCCGCCCGTGACCGCCATCGGCGTCGGATCAGATCCAATCATTCCGAGCAGTCGCAGAACTCCGACAACAGCCGAGAACAACAGAAATCCGATTCCAAAACCGCGGGCGAACTTCACCAGGCCGCCGGGACGTGACAATCCGAGGCTTGGCGCGTCTCCGCGTTCCACCCGGAGTCTCCAGACCCAAATGAGGAACGCAACAGGCAGGAAGAAGGCGACGAGGTCGAAGGCGAACCCCACAGCACCCGACACCGGGGGAAGTGCTTCGAGAATGATGAAGCCGGCGACGCCGCCGAGGATAGAAGCCACGGGCGCGAGCAACACGGCCAACCAGGGATTCGTCGGTTTCGCGATGAACCCGTTGCGACGAAGATCAGAAAGCATCAAGACGACTACGCCGGCGTCATGCCCATTCGTCGCTCGAGGATCTCGGCCTTGCGCAGCACCCGATCGGGCAGCTTCATGATCTTTTCCTGCATCTCTGCAGAGGCGCCCGTCAGGCCTGTAATCGAGCCGACGTCCCAATCACGCAACAGTGGTTTCAGCACCCGATCGTGATGGATGCGAAGGTTGTAGACACCGGCCTTGGCCATCTCGACGGCCCGGCGCATGAAGTTCGGCATACCAACCCCCGGCATGACGAAATCGTCCAATTGCTGATAGATGTAGGGAAGAACCAGCTCTGGCTGCTCAGCCAACATCGCCGCGATGACTCCCCGATAAAACATGAAGTGGTGGTTCTCATCCGTGGCGATCCGGCCCATGAGTTCATAAGCAACCGGATCGTCTGTCAGCTTGCCCGCATTTCGATGACTGACCCTCGTTGCGAGCTCTTGGGCCGAGGTGTATGCAAATACAGCTGTCGGGTTGGGCGCACCCGTGTTGAAGCCGGTGGACATGGTGGCCAGGCGATCATCCTCGAGCTCGTACGGATCGCAGTTACGGGTCGTCAGCAGGTAGCTCCGAATGGCGATGGCGTGCTGGCCCTCTTCAGCCGTCCATTGGTTGGTCCACTTCTGAAAAACCTCCGAGGCATGCTTCATGTGGCTCTCGATCTCGGAGTGGTAGTACGGGAGGTTGTCTTCGGTCAGCAGATTGAGCACCAGGGATGTGCGTGCAACCGGCGATATCGTGCACTGGGACTCGTCCCACGGCTCGTCACGGAAGCTTCGCCCCTTTTCCCACGGCACGATCTCGTGGGCGTACCAGTGCTCACGACGCTCGTTGTGATCGGCCATGAGTTGTTCCACAGCCGGTTCTACGGCTTTGAGCAGTTCGTAGTGCGCCTCGTTGTTGGGACCATCGACCGCACCGTTGGTTGAACCGTTTTGCGCCACGTTGCTCCGTTCACGTTCGAATCTCAGATGTACCGCTTTGTACCCATCCAGGACAAAACGTATATGTTCATGCACCGCTACGTCGGTGCAGTGCACCGACTGTTCAGGCCGTATCGATCATTAGACCGTAATGCGGTCGTTGCGGTTACGACGACCGATCCCGGGACCCGAGTCCGTTCGGGGATCCCAGCGGAAAAATAGCAGTGCCATAACGATACCAACCGCCAGCCAACCACCCAACCAGGCGATGTCAGTCCATGGAATATCCGCGCTGGTTCCAGGTATGAAGGCGTTCACAAATGGCTCCACGAAATGCTTCAGGGGAAAGAAATCCGCAATCCGGTCGAGCCAATCCGGCATCTCGCTGTTTGGACCAAAAAAGACGCCGGAGATGAACGCCAGAGGGAGAAGCGTTGCATTGGTGATCGCAGGCACAGAATCGGCAGAAGCAACAGCCGTTATCGCAAGGCCAAGCGCCGCAAACGCAGCAACACCCGCAATGAAGGTGAGAATCAGAGTCGGGATTTGTTCTGACCGAATCTGGAGGTCGTAGAACACGATGCCGACCGCGATCATCAAGACAATCGAGAGGGCAGCCAGCCATACCGAAGATCCGATGCGAGCGGTCATGTACGCCCATGGTGGCAAAGGCGTTCCTCGTACTCGCTTCAACACTCCCTGATCGCGCGCAATGGCAGTTCCGATCGCGAGGCTGGTGTACGCAGCCGACACGGCACCGAACACCGCAAGCGCGGGAGCGTAAAACTGAGCTGTAGTGACGCCCAGCCCGGTCGGCTCATTGCCGAACACCGTCGCAAAAATCAGCAGCATCATGAGGGGAAACAGAATGGTGAAGAACGCCGCAGCCGGGTTGCGCCAGAAGGTTCGATTCTCGAATCGAACCTGACGCAGCACCTTGGCCAGCTGTCTAAACACCGGCTTCTCCGGTGAGGGATAGGTAGATGTCTTCCAGGCTCGGTCGCGAGACTTCGAGGTCTATGAGCTGGACGCCTTCTGCAAGCGCCCACGATGTGAGCTGGTTGAGCACCCGGGTGGTGTCGTCCGTGGCAACCGAGAACACGCCACCGTCGTGCGTCCAATCTTCAGTGGCGGGAGGCCGGCCGGTGGCCCGAAAAGACACGGTAGCTAGCCGGGCTTGTGGGCCGCCGAGCGTCGAGGGCGATCCTCTTGATACGATCGTTCCACCCGCGATGACTGCCACGGTATCGGCCAGATACTCGGCCTCGTCCATGTAATGCGTGGTCAAAAGAATCGTCTTTCCAAGCGCCCGCAGGTTGCTCACGACCTCCCAGGCTTGCCGCCGGGCCGAAGGGTCGAAACCTGTCGTGGGTTCGTCGAGAAAAAGCAGATCGGGATCACCGACGAGGCCGAGTGCCAAATCGAGCCTTCGTTGCTGGCCGCCGGAAAGTGTTTTCACCCGGGCATCCTTGCGTTCACGAAGCCCGACAACCGCCAGCACCTGATCGACTGCCAAGGGGTCCTCGTAATAGCTGCGGTACATCGAGACGGTTTCCGACACGGTGAGGTTGGGCTCGAAGCCACTCGACTGCAGCACGATGCCGATGCGCTGGCGATAATAGGGGCCCGCCGTTCCGGGATCCATTCCGAGCACCGAGACTTCTCCGGCATCCCGGGATCGGTGGCCTTCGAGAATCTCGACTGTGGTGGTCTTGCCCGCGCCATTGGGACCGAGCAGGGCGAAGACCTCACCCGACGCAATCTCGAAGTCGATCCCATCCACGGCGCGGTGCGACCCGTAGTTCTTCACGAGGCCCGCCACGATCACCGCATTCATGGCGGCGGATGCTAACTACACAACCGTGCCCTCGCGCCCGGCGATGAGGCGAGCGATATTGTCGCGATGCCTGCCAATGATGAGCGTGGCGACCCCGGCCATCACGACCGTCGC
Organism: Acidimicrobiia bacterium; assembly: GCA_041567895.1. Lineage (GTDB taxonomy): Bacteria > Actinomycetota > Acidimicrobiia > Spongiisociales > SHLN01 > JABDOU01. Next base: position 3,537 of record JBFGAX010000053.1, on the reverse strand, counting down.
CAGCACGGAACCCGTCTCAATCCACACTCCGGGGACCGCCAGCACCACGACCACCAGGGACGCGACTGACGAGATCTTGATCGTCTTGATCAACAAGGCCCACACGAACGTCAACACGAGACTCACCACCCACACATTCGCCACCAGCATGCCGGCGGCCGTTGCGACACCTTTGCCACCGCGAAACCGGAACCAGACAGGAAGGCAATGCCCTACGACGGCTGCCGACCCGCCAAGAAATCCGGCCTCGATCCCACCATCGGGGATCAACCAAACTCCGATGAGAGACCCAATCACCCCTTTGAGGAGATCCCCCACCAGCACGGCGGCGCCCGCCTTCTTACCCAGTGTGCGAGCGACATTCGTGGCACCAGGGTTGCCACTCCCCACGGTCGTTATGTCGATGTCGGTGGCCCGGGTTGCGAGGCGCGCAATGCTGATGCTTCCCACCAGGTAGGCAAGGACCAGTGCGCCGAAGGTGCTCACCTGGCTGCAGCAGTCGGCTCGTCGGATGCGAGAACGTGGCGAAAGCGCCACAGGTACTCCACCCCACTCGCCACGGTCCACACGGCCGCGATGGCCATGGCCCATTCATCAGGAAACAAGGGTCCCCATTTCTCCGTGCCCCGGATGAGAACCATGCCAACCGCCACGAACTGGATCCAGGCTTTGGCTTTGCCAAAGTCCGATGCCTTGATGCTCACCCCGCGACCGGCTGTGACCGACCGCAGGCTGGTGATCACCATCTCCCGGCCAATGATGGCGAAAGCGATGATCAGCGACACGCGGCCTTGCGCGAGAAGCGACATCAGCGTCCCGACCGTCAACAGCTTGTCTGCTATCAAGTCGAGAAACGCACCAAAAGTCGTCGTGTCGTTCATTCTCCGCGCAATGAAACCGTCAAAGAAATCGGTGACAGCAGCGATCGTGAAGACCACCGCCGCAGCCGTCCACTGTTCCTGAAAGATGAGGATCATCACGATGGGAACCGCGATGACACGCATCAACGCGAGAACGTTCGGTACTGACAGCTTCACATGACTCTCCCGCCTTTGAGGCTACAACACGAGCCGGTGGCCGCCCGCCTGCCGGCGGACCGTCCCACGATCCGACGCATCGGCGATCAGGATCACTCGATCCAGTTCAGCGTGCGCTCGACCGCCTTTTGCCACTGCCGGTACTCCGCTTCCCGCAGCGAATCGTCCATGTGTGGATTCCATTCCGCTGCTTGTTGCCAGTTCGCGGAGAGGGCTTCCATCGAATCCCAAACGCCGGTAGCGAGCCCGGCCGCGTATGCGGCCCCCAAGGCGGTTGTTTCTGCGACTTTGGGGCGGACGACCCGCGTCGCAAGCACATCGGCCTGGAATTGCATGAGGAGCTGGTTTTCGACCATGCCTCCATCGACCTGTAGGGAGGTCAATTCGACTCCGGAGTCTTTCCTCATCGCATCGAGCACCTCCCGGGTTTGCCAGGCCGTGGCCTCGAGCACGGCGCGGGCCAAATGCCCCCTGGTCACGTATCTCGTGAGACCGACGATGACCCCGCGAGCATCCGCACGCCAGTGAGGTGCGAACAGACCGGAGAAGGCCGGAACGAAATAGATGCCACCGTTGTCATCCACCGACCTGGCAAGAGCTTCGATTTCGCCTGCCGAGTCGATCAATCCGAGATTGTCCCTGACCCATTGCACCAGAGCACCGGCGACCGCGACGGAGCCTTCCAGGGCATACACGGGAACCTCATCGCCGAGCTTGTACGCCAGCGTGGTCAACAGGCCCGACGGCGATGGCACGGGCTCCGTCCCCGTGTTCAGCAAGAGGAAGCAGCCAGTTCCATAGGTGTTCTTGGCCTGGCCAGGCGCGAAGCAGGCCTGGCCGAACAGCGCCGCCTGTTGATCTCCCAGGATTCCGGCAAGCGGCACACCCTCGAGCACCCCGGTCGCAGCGCCGTAGGTCTCCGAGGACGATCTGATGGCGGGCAGCATCTCGGCGGGGATGCCCATCACACCCAGAATCTCCGGATCCCATTCGAGGGTCGCGAGGTCCATGAGCAGCGTCCGGCTCGCATTCGTGACATCAGTGATATGGAGCCCCCCACCCGTGCCACCCGTGAGGTTCCAGACCAGCCAACTATCGGTGGTCCCGAAGATGAGATCCCCATCGGATGCCCTATCTCGAACCCCGGCAACGTTGTCGATGATCCACCTGACCTTCGGTCCTGAGAAATACGTGGCGAGCGGAAGACCGGTCTTATCACGGAATCGATCGATGCCGATGTCAGCAGCGAATTCGGTGCAATAGTGGTCAGTTCGGGTGTCCTGCCAGACGATTGCGTTGTAAACCGGCTCGCCTGTAGACCGATCCCAGACCACTGTTGTTTCGCGTTGATTCGTTATGCCAACGGCGGTCAGATCCGAAGCCGTGATTCCGGCCTTGGAAAGGGCACCGGCTATCACTTCTTGCGTGTTGCGCCAGATCTCCATCGGGTCGTGTTCGACCCACCCCGATCGGGGAAAGATCTGTTCGTGTTCCTTCTGGTCAACGGCGACGATGTCCCCGGCCTCATCGAAAATGATGAAACGGGTCGACGTCGTCCCCTGGTCGATTGCACCAACTAACTCGCTCATGGACATGGAACCTACCGCATTACATCGTTGACGTCCTGGTCAGGGAGAGGTCTGGATTGCCAATACCAGCCGGGCGCGATTGCTGCACGTCTCGGCTCTCGTTTACACTCTCGACGTCGTGCACAAAGACAACTCCACCAGAATCTTCGTAGGCAACTTGCCGTGGTCACACGATGATGAATTGCTGGCGCAATTGTTCGAGCAACACGGCGAAGTGCTCGACGCCAACGTCGTTGTCGACACGATCACTGGCAAGTCCCGGGGTTTCGGATTCGTCGACATGCCAAACCGGGACGAAGCCTCAACCGCCATCGAAGCCCTCCACCATTGCGCCGTCGACGGCCGCCGCCTCGACGTATCCGCCGCCCGCCGCCAGGAGCGTTCAGTCAGCTGACCCCCGGACCCAAAGGGGCGGGATCACCCTGCGCATGGCGTTTATACAACGGGGATCCAAGTCTCTGCGCATTGCCATCAGAACATAGGACTTGAACTGCACTCTCGAACATCGCCAGAACGCGCCCTCACTGATTCGTTAACCTCTCGTCCCCTTGAAGTTTGCAGCGAATGCTGTTGCAATACTTCCAAGGAACTCGAAGAGTTCCCGCCCTCGTAGCTCAGGGGATAGAGCACCGGTTTCCTAAACCGGGTGTCGTAGGTTCGACGACGGGTCAAACAGCGACCCGAACGCTATCTATCCCCTTACCAACCAACGGGGCTCCAACGCTCTGCGCATACCATCAGGAAATAGGACTTGAACCGGGAGTTTTGAGAATCGTTAACCTCTCGCCCCTTGAAGTTTGCAACAGCGAATGCTGTTGCAATACTTCCAAGGAACTCGAAGAGTTCCCGCCCTCGTAGCTCAGGGGATAGAGCACCGGTTTCCTAAACCGGGTGTCGTAGGTTCAAGTCCT
>JBFGAX010000052.1:0-19627 GCA_041567895.1 Acidimicrobiia bacterium | reverse complement strand
GGATCCCCGAAGTAGTAGCTGTAATCGGGTTCGAGGACCTGATTGCCAGATCCGAGCTCATTTGCGATGAACACCCGCCCCTCATTCTGTCTGTACGCCGCCACTGTGTCACAGCCGTCGCCGTTGAAGTCTCCTGCGACCGCAACGTCGCCGGCGTTGCCCAGAAAGAACCCGATCTCAACCGCGTCATGACCCAATCGGTTGTTGAGATAGACATAGCCGTCGTTCTTCCGGTACATGCCGTGGGTTTTTTCGCCATCACAGTCCCAATCCCCCCACAGCGGCTGGTGGCGGCTGCCTCCGAAGGTATACGTGGTGAACTGTCCCGTTTCCTCGCGCACATGCCATTTTCCACCACGGGCATCGACCATGACCGTTCGCGGGTGTTCGTCTTCGATCGGTAGCTCGTTCGGTACCGGATCCGGTTCCGGCGGCGGCTCGGGCGGATCGGTTGGTGGCGGCGACTGGCCGGTCTCGGCCGCATACACATGTGGGTAGGGATTGATGGGCGTGCCATCGGGTTGATGAAGTTCGAAATGCAGATGTGGGGACGACCATTCCGCGTTTCCGGAATCTCCGACATAGCCGATCACATCTCCCGCCTCGACCCGCACCCCGCTGGAGATCCCGTCAGCAAACCCCCATCCGAGGCCATCGTCGGTCCCCGGTGTGTCGTTGTTGAGATGGATGTACCAGCTCTCCCATCCGTCGTCGTGAAGCAGCGCCATGGCGCAACAGTTCCCGCCCTGTTCGTCGTGCATCCAGCCGACTGTTCCGTTGGCAGCCGCCAGCACCGGAACCATCTTTTCGGCGAGCAGGTCGACACCGTGATGGGAGCGACCTCCCGAGCGCGGCGCTCCCCAGGTATCGGTGTAGCGAACCTCGCCCCCCACCGGAAAGACGATCGAATATATCTGCAACTCGGCCGGCTCAGGTGTCTCCGAATCTGGTGCGGCTTCCTGGGCAGATTCCTGTGCAGGTTCCTGAGCGAGGGCGGGAAGCGCCAGCACGGAGATCGTGAAGAACATGACTACGGAGAGTGGTCTTCTCAGCATGAAACCCAATCGGCGTTGTCGCAGTTTTCTTTACTCCGACCCGAAACAATCGACCGCTCCGGCCACCTTACGAGTCGAGCCAGACGGACGCAATGAAACGATCGACCTAGACGGACATGACGGCTTTTTCCACCCGTATGTCCCACCGCATGAACACGAAGCCCATGACAGCGACCAGAGCGGCGAACGAAAGGAACATGCCTCTGTACCCGACGGCTGCGATCAGATAACCACTGATCGGCCCACCGACGAGCGCCGCGACAGGAAACATGAGCAGGAACAGGCTGATAGCCATACCCCGATCAGCATCGCGTGCTCGGCTCGTCACGAGCGAGAGGATGATCGGGAACGCATAGCCATGACCGACACCGGAAAAGATTGCTGCTACGACCAGCATGGGCACAGATGCCGTGAATGCAAGCAGGATGAGACCCATCGAAAGCATCGCCTGTGTACCAACCAGCGTTCGCTCGACCCCGAGCATATCCGGCAGGCGCGGCCCCACAATGCGCAGCGTTATCGCCGTTCCTGAGTAGACGACGAAGAACAACCCAACCGAGCCGACCCCGGTTTCATCGACGAAGGTGCGCAGGAACACGAAAAAGACGTTCAGGGCCATGGAGAACGCGAACGCCACGGCCCACAGGGGTCTCAGTTTCGGTCGGGCGAGTACCTGGACCAATCGTGAGCGAGCGCCGGCGTCGCGCGGCGCCGGTTCCTGGATCAGCGAGATGGCCAGGAGTGAGGCCAGAGCCAAAACCGCTGATACCCAGAACAACAGATTGAATCCGCCGAACCGAATCAAGAGGTCACCGAGAACACCTCCGATCGCCAATGGTGCCTGACCGGATACTCCGAACAGGGCCAGACCTTCGGTACGTCGCGACGCAGGGACCACGTCTGCCCCGACCGTCGCCATCGACGTGTAGAGCAGACCTTCAGAGATACCGTGCACGAAGGTGACGACAATGGGCCAAGCGCCGCTGGCTCCCGAGATGGTGAGGAACAGAAGCGTGCTTCCGATTTTTACCACGGCGCCAAGCAGGGCAAACCGCTTCCGACCGAATCGATCCAGCCACGAACCGAGTGCGGGCCTGACCAGCAGCCCACCCACCGAGCCAAGACCGAGGATCACGCCCACGCGCGGCTCGTCGGCGCCGAGCCCCACGAAGAATCCCGCAATATGTACGAACACGGCGAACGAAATGCCGTAGAACATGCTTGCTATGAATGCCAGATTGAACTGGCGAGTGAGCAGCAATTCTTTGTGAGCTTGCCGGGGCTGCATGGTGGTTCCCTAGAGCTCGACCACGATGGCTTTTTCTACTGCGGGCAACTTCCTGAGAGCTTCGATTGCTTCTGTCGATGGCCTGGTGTCGAGATTTATGAACGAGAGAGCCTCGTGGCGCTCCCGATCACGCCCAAGCCGCCACTCTGCAATGTTGACTCCGAAGTCGCCGAGCACGGTCCCGACCTGTCCGACGACACCGGGCACGTCCGCGTTGAGCATCATCAAAACAATCCCGGTCGGATCGGCTTCGAAGCGATAGCCGGAGATTTGAACGATCCGGGGATGGGCCTGTCCGAACACGACTCCCGAAACGGTTCTTTCGCCACCATCCCAGGTGACGCGACACATGACTTGATTCTTGTAGTCAGGATCGCCGATTCCGATCGAACGCGAGATCTTTATGCCATGTTCTTCGGCGAGTACAGGGGCGTTGACGTAGTTGACCGTTTTCGGCATGAAGCCTTCGATCAAACCTTTCAGGACGCCGGCCGCCACCGGACGAATGAGCTCCTCAGCATCGGAGGCGTGGACTTCGATTTCGACTGACCGGATCCCGGAGGGAGCCATCGCGAACTGCAGCTTCCCAAGCTTCTCGCCCAGCTGAATATACGGCATGACATGATCGAAATCGACATCACCGGCAAAAGCCAGGTTCACGCTGTTTTGAATCTGCTTTCCCCGTAGGGCCGAAATGACTTGTTCGGCCACCTGAATGGCCACGTCGCGTTGCGCCTCGATGGTTGACGCGCCCAGGTGTGGTGTGTGCACAACCCTGGGATGACCAACGAGCGGATTGTTCGAAGGAGGTGGCTCGGTCGGAAACACGTCAATCCCGATTGACTTGAGTTTCCCGCTATCGAGAGCGGCTGCGGCCGCGACTTGATCAACGAGGCCACCACGCGCCGCATTGACGAGGACAGCCCCGTCTCGCATGAGTGCGATTCGTTCAGCGTTCATCAGGTTGCGGGTCTCGTCTGAAAGCGAGGTGTGGAGCGTCACGTAATCCGACCCCAAGAGAACATCTTCGAGATTGGCGAGAGTCACCTTGGTTTCACGGCCGATCGATTCCGACACATACGGGTCGTACGCGAGGATGTCCATCCCGAACGCCTGTGCGCGGGAGGCCACCAACCGCCCAACCCGGCCGAACCCGATGATCCCGAGAGTCTTTCCGTGAAGTTCCTGACCGGCATACTTAGACCGCTCCCATTTGCCCCCCACCATCGAACCGTGGGCGGCAGGTATGTGGCGTGAAGTTGCGAGCAGCAGGGCCAGTGTGTGTTCGGCGGTCGCGATGGTATTGGCGTTCGGAGTGTTCATCACGATCACCCCGGTGCGGGTCGCGGCTTCTATGTCCACATTGTCAACCCCGACTCCGGCTCGCCCAACCACCCGCAGCCGGGGGGCGGCTTCGAGCAGTTCACGTGTCACCCTGGTGCCGGAGCGAATGATGAGCGCGTCGTAGCCTGAAATGGTCTCGATCATCTCGAACTCGGTCAGATCGGTCCTCACGTCGAAAACAATGTCTTCGGCACGCTCCAGCACATCGAGCCCGGGTTGGTCGAGGTCATCCGAAACGAGGATTCTGTACATCTTCACTGTCCTTGTCGAGCGTGTCTGAGTGCCGTTTCGAACGATGCACCCAACTCAGGATCATTGAAGACAAGGGCACCGTCGTCTATCAATTCGAGGCAGCGCAACGCTACTGCCTCGAAGGCACCGCCCATCAATTCGATCACCGCAGCCGGTCCAAGAGAGAGGGCGAGAATCGGCGCGATGCTCGGAGAGCGGACGACGACCCTGGCGGACTCGACCACGGCCGGCCGGGAAACAAATCCGGCAAAGGCTACGAAGAGATCGACCGCATCGGCTGCCAGGAGATCGCTCACCCCATCGCCAATCATCATCCGACGACCGTTGGTCTGGACAACCGAGGTGATGACGTCGGCTTTCCCTTTACTGACCGTGAGATTGCCGCTGCTGTAGTCGAGGTATCGGGCGTCGAGTGAAGTCTCTGACCACCAGCTGCCAGAGAGAGAATCGAACGTGGTGTCGACCGCCCGAACGTGGCCGCCCGCCACACCTAGCCAGATTGCGAACTCCTGAACAGGTTCGAACAGCCCTCCGCTCACAACCCAGGTTTCGTGGCCGGCATTCTGTATGACTTCGATAGTGCTCCTCGCTTCCGGGGCGACGTTGGTTTTGTATACGTCTTTCACGGCGAGCACCTGTCTGCGGGTGGGGTTGAGCAAGCGCAACCGTTCGCCGTACACCTCGCCGAGATCGATGTGCCCATCCATCGCCGCGTTTGTGAGTCGAGCGACTTCGGACTCCATATTCAGCTCGGCCGCGAGCACGTCGATTCCTTCAACTGATGTGAGCGTCGAGTCGCAGTCGAAGATGACAACCGGATACGTCAGCCAGCGCATTGGCTCATGCTACGAAGCCCGCCTGTTCGGCAGGTGGCGATGGCAGAAAAAAGAACCACTCTCCAACCGGGAGCTGGAGAGTGGTTCCGGGAGAGCTCGCCGCCTGAGGACGGGCGGTGAGCGAAGAAGTGGCTACGAGAGGCGCAACTGGCGAAGTGCGTCGACACGTGCAGAGTCAAGGCGCTGCTTGGTGGTGATCATCGCTTCGAAATCACCGGTCCGGGTGGCGTCGTCGTGCGCCGTCCACAGATCGACCATGGTGCGAAAGATGGTGTCGAGATTTTTCATGCTGTGCTTTCCTTCGGGGTGATTGATAGGTAACCCGTTCGACAGCAATATACCAAAGCTATAGGGACTAGTTACGGCGCATACGTGCTTGATGACGTTGATTTAGTTTTGTTTAGTAAGCTACAAGAGTGATTATCTTATGAAACATGGCTTCGAGCCTCCCAAGCTCTCCTGAGAGTTTCGGAATCGGTATTTGAAAGAATTTTGGAGGACCTGATGGAGCTCGACGATATCAGCTGGATCCTGTTGGAGGCACTTCAGGAGAACGCTCGTTTGAGCTACAAGGATCTAGGTGAAAGGGTGGGCTTGACCGCTCCCGCCGTTGCAGATCGCATTCGCCGTCTGGAGAAACTCGGGATTATTCGTGGGTATAGAGCCGATCTCGACCTCGCACTCCTCGGCTGGCCGATCGTGGCCCTTGTTCGTTTGTCTCCCAGGCCGGGCCTCGAGGAGGAAAAGGTCGAAGAAGTCGTTCTGGCTCTGGACAACAACGTGCTCGAGGCGCATCGGGTGACAGGGTCAGAGCACATGTGGGTCAAACTCGGTGCCAGGTCGCTGCAGGATCTCGATCGCATACTCGGCAAGATCCGGACTGTCGCGTCAACCACCACCAGCGTCAGGCTGTCGACCCTCGTTGAAAACAAGAAGATTCACCGTTGACGGCTCACCTGCGAACAGAGAAAAATCGCTGAGGACTCTCGGCCCAAACCCCGCCAGTCGTGTCCCGGGCGAACGCAAGCGTGACATATCGGCCATTGTTGAGATTGACCGTATACGACCAATCTTCACGGCCGACCGGGTCGAACCACGACCATTGCTCTGTCCAGCGCTCACCGTTCCAGTACAGGTCGTTGTCGCGATTCTGGAGGAACACCTTCACCTGATCTATGGCCCGCCCGAACCCCCCCTCCGCTCGCCCGGAGATCAATACTGGCGACTCGGAAACCACCGCATTGGACCCCGGCGTGTTGACAACCACCGAAATCGGGCCAAGCGAGGCAGCCGGGATCAGCTCGAACTCGAGTTCAATCGGATCTGTCCCCACGGTGACCGACCTGACCCGCGGCCCGCCATCACGCCAATCGGCAAACGCGAGATCCGTGCCATCAATGGCATGAACCCTCTGCGGTTCTACGACAATCGAATCGCCGATGATCACATCGGCGGTTCCCGGCGTGATTACGGACTCATCTCCCACGGTTGCGAGGGCCCCCGAAGGATCGGACTGGATCGACAACGTGATCGACTCTGGCAAGATTTCGACCGTTCGGGAGGTTTCGACGCCTTCCGGGTCAATGTAGTTCGCAACGAATTCGAAGGAAACAGGCAGCGAGTAGCCAATCTGCTCGATCCGAAACTCTCCATCCGTTCCGGACAACTCCTTGATGCGGCGCTCGATGCACGTTTTTTCCGGCGCGCAATGCCTGAGAGTGACGACCCACATCAGCTCCCGCTCGTCAACTTCCTGATCATCGGTGATCGACGCCTCCAATTTGATCGAGTCACCAACCCGCCAGACGAGATCAGAAGTTGGAGAAACCACTTCGATCAGCGGGGCGCGATTGCCCGGCTCGGGCACGACAGGCAACGCCTCGAGAGCTCGTCCCGGATCGGGCGGCGGCCGTTGGACCAAAAGCGCCGGGCTGGATCCGCCTCCGAGCGTGTAAAACTCGTTTGCCTGCCCAGAAAACGCCAAGCCACCGACCGCCTCGAATCCCGGAAGGTCGATCACACACGGACTCCCGGTCAGTGCGTCGGTCACGGTCTCACCCTGCGAGCGCGTCCACAGCGAGACAGTGTCTCCCGTCGCAACTGCCAGCGTTCCTCCGTCGGGTGTGATATCGGCGCTCGAAATCAACCTCCCGACCTGTCGGCTGACCGACGCGACCTGTCGGAGCTCGTTGGTTGATTTCAAGGGCGCCTCGGCCATGAAAACCGCAGCTCCATCAAGCCCTGACGCCACAAAATACGCGTCACCGGTCTCAGGATCGATCAGCATCCCGTTGACCTCCCGTGGAATCGATGGAAACTCGAAAACCAGGGCCTCCGAATCGACGTTGCCCGTTACGGTGAGGTCTGGTTCGGCGAAGCGATAGACCGATACCGTCGGGCCGTCCTCCTTCTCGGTATTCGCCATGAGATAAATCGAATCACGATCGCCGACCCCGGGCCCGATTGCAATGTCTTCGAGCGGATCTTCGAGAGCTGGAATACTCAAACCGGCTAAGGATGTGCCGTCAGCCGACCAGGCCAAAAGTTCTTGCCCACCCTGGCCGGATACCACACCCCATATGATGCCGGAATGAGCACGGCTGGCGGCGATCGCAACAGATGACGACCCGGTGCCCAGGGATATCGTTGCCATCCGGGTTCGAGGAACCAGTGTCCCGCACTGGCCGGCTGAGAGCGTGGTCGCGGGGGAATCAGAACTCGGATTTCCATCCGAGCATGCGGTGACAAACATCAGGCACGCCACGAATGCAGCCATGCCGACAGAACATCGAGTGGACCTCACGCTATCCAGGGTATCCGGCTCCGTTTGCTAGCCGGCCGGGAGTCTCATTATTTGTGAGAACGTTCATGATGCCAGGAGGAGGGCAACCGTTTCAGGTGCCTCAGCGATGACAGCGTGGCCGGCGCCGTGAACGATGTGGAGCTCGGCGTGCGGCCCAATCAACTCGGCTGTCCTCGAAGCGATCTCGCGATACCGGACGTCCAGCTCCCCGGCCACGAGCGTGACCGGCATAGTCAGCTCCCCCAGGCGATCGTGGTAAGCGGGCATGGCCCCCTGGCCAAGAGTGCGGAGCTGATCGACGAGGCGGCCTTCATCCATGATCCGATGATCCCTGCTGCGGAGGCCGAGATCCCTGAACATCTCCTGTGACAGCCATCGATCCAGGAAGACTGCCGACCCGTCGTTGCGAATGGTTTCGGTCCACTCATGATCTGATGCTCTCCGCTGCGCTCGCTCGCTCGCATCTACGATGCCCGGACTTGCTGAGATCATCACCAGGCGCTCGACCAATTCGGGAAAGGCCAGAGCCACCCCGAGTGCAAGCCTTCCACCCATTGAATAGCCGGCGTAGGTCCCGTGCCCACCTTCCAGGGCTATCGATTCGACCGTTTCTTGCCACGAGTCGCGACGAGGAGTCTCGAGCGCTTTCCATGAGCCGGCCAGGCGTGAGCCAACGTCGTCCCAAACGGACGCTGTTTGGCTGAAGCCAGGGAGGAGAACAAAGACCACGCCGGGATGATATGGCTGGGTGGATATATGTACACCTCATCAGGTATTCTGAGCCCTGCGAACCAACTGGGATCGACACAAAGGAGCCTGTTGTCATGCAGTCCATTTGGAAAGGGGCCATCTCATTCGGCCTCGTGACCATTCCCGTCGGCCTTTATTCGGCTACCGAAGACAAGAAGGCCAAGTTCAAGCAGTTACGTGAGGGAGATCACTCTCCTATCCGCTACAAGCGCGTGGCGGAGGTCGACGGCGAAGAAGTCGACTACTCAAAAATCGTCCGAGGCTACGAAATCGAGAAGGGCAAATACGTCGTCTTCACCAAGGAAGACCTCGATGCCATAGGCAAGACGCTTGCCGGCACCGTCGACGTAGTCCAGTTTGTGGATGCTTCCGAAATCGATCCGATCTACTTCAAGAAGTCCTACTACCTGGCGCCCGACAAAACCGGCATCAAGGCGTACAAGCTCCTTCTGCATTCACTCAAGGAGGAGAAGAAGGTTGGCATTGCCAAGGTGGCAATACGCGAACGCGAATACATGGCGGTCGTACGTCCTGAGGACGACGTCATAGTCCTCGAGACGATGTTCTGGCCGGATGAGGTGCGGGAACCGGCTTTCGAGACGCTGGACGTCGAGGTCGAACCAACTGAAGAAGAACTGAAAATGGCAAAGATGATCATCGACAACCTCTCGACGCCGTTTGACCCTTCGGCGTGGCACGATCAGAGTCGTGAAGCGGTTGAAACCATGGCCGCCAAAAAGGCCGAGGGCGAAGAAATCGTGGCTCCTGACTCCCCCGAACCGACGAAAGTCGTGGACCTGCTGGACGCGTTGAAAGCGAGCGTCGAGGCAACGAAAGCCAAGAAAGCCGCTTCCTAGGTGAGAGCGACTTCGGCGTTCCTCGCCGATTCGGCGCAGGTACGGGGCGGCAAGTTGTACGTCCTCGGTGGAGCGTTCGACACGATACGAAGCCAACGCTTTCCTGTGATTCACAAGGCCATGGCGTTCGTGATGATTCTCGACATTCAGCCCATCGAGCGCGACCAGCTCGTCGACATCGAGGTAACCCTCATGGACGAAGACATGCATCCGACTGGATCAAAAGCCAAAGGGCAATTCAAAGTGCCGGAACCCAGGTCTGGACGCCCTGGGCAATCCTCGGTGTTTCCGATCGCGATCCCCTTCTTCGACCTCAGGTTCCCCGAACCAGGTGGATATGTGTTTCGTGTCACCTACGGCGATGAACAAGAACTGGTACGTGTGCCGTTCTGGGTTCAGGAGACCGGCTAGCCCGGTCGCGAGCGCTCACTCTTCAGCGGCACCGGGTCTTTCGGATGCGACGGTCACGTCGTGCCAGGGATCGTTCGTAAAACCCTTGAAACTCGGAGCGCGCAGCCGGCCGGGGCCGGTCCATTCCTTGTACTCGATGACCGCAACCAGGTCCGGGTTCACGAACACCGAGCCCGCTGGTATATCTGCGCCGGGATGAAACGGCGATTCTGGTTGGGTCATCTGGTCGAGCGCGGCCTTGACTGCACGCAGGGTCGGCTGGTCGAAGCCCGTGCCGACCGAACCGATATATCGCAGTTTGTCGCCATCTCGCAACCCCATCAGTAACGAGCCGAAGGTCGAGGCCCTGGATCGCTCTCCCCTCGTGAATCCCCCGACAACCGCCCGCATCTGCTGTATGAACGGGACCTTTCGCCAATCAGGTGACCTGACACCAGGCTGGTACAACGAAGATTTGAGCTTTCCAACCATGCCCTCCAGGGTTCTTTCGGTGACCGCCGACCAGAGTGCAGAACCGTCTTCTTCGACTGGTGACAGCAGCACAGGGGCGCCATCGAAACTGATGGATTCCAGCAGATGCCTCCGATCGGACCACGGAAGGCCGATGACCTGCTGCTGGTAGTAGAGAACGTCGAACGCCATGAACGTGACCGGCGCCAGCTTCACTGCCTCGGCTGCTCCCGTTCGAGATTTGATATTCATGCGGGTCTGGAGTCGGCCGAAGGAAGGATTGCCGGCATGGTCGAGCGCAATGATCTCTCCGTCGAGAACGCATGGATGTTCCGTGGTGAATCCGGACAACTCTGGATAGGTCACCGCCATGGGATTGCCTCTGCGAGACGTGATCGTGACGTCTTGCCCGTCGTAAGCCAGGATGCCCCGCACGCCGTCGAATTTGACCTCGAATATCCAATCCTCGTGGTCCCAATCGACAGAAAGCGTCGATGCGAGCATGGGCGAATACGCTGGCAGGTCGACGATCGGGCTAACCGCCCAGAAGTTTCTTGACGATCGGCGACGCCACGCGCCCATCCACCTGGCCATCGAAGCGCTCCATCAACGCCTTCATGACCTGACCCATGTCTTTCGGTCCGGCAGCTCCGACCTCGGCGATGATCTGCTCAGCGGCCAATTCGATCTCGGACTCCGAGGCCTCGGTCGGACCCCAGGGGCTGAGAAACTCGATTTCTGCAGCTAACTTTTTCGCGGTCTCGGCTCCGGCCTCGCCATATGAGTCGTACTCGGCCTTGGCCTTTTTGGTCTTCTTGAGATAGGCGCTGATGACATTCTGGTAGAGAGCATCCTCATCAGACACGTCTGCGCCCGGCTCTGACCGGGCTCTACCGACCTCGGTTTCGATCTGACGTACGGCCGTTTTTCGGATGTCGTCGCCTTGTTTCATGGCGTCGACGAGCTCGGCCTTCAATTGTTCTTTGATGGTTCCCATGAGGCCGCAATCGTACACGGCGCATGACCTATAGCACTCGATTCCGCAGGAAACAAGCCGGGAAAACCATCTGTTGCGGACCGATGAGCCCCTCGTTAATCTCGGCCCGTGGGCAGCCACCGGTCAGTTTGGACGGATATCAGAAGGCGGATTCGACTTCGATTGTGAACCATTTCACAATCGAGTTTTTGAAGATAGAGTTCTTCAATCCGGAACCTTCGGCCACGAGCCATCGATCCTGGCTTCATCCGAAGGGATGAACACCGATCTGTTCACGAAGCGGAATACGACTCAAGAAAAAACACGGCGGTTGGCGGATACGAAAGCTTCTGTAATCGGCGACACACTCATCGCGAAAGGGAACCAGGTGACCATAGACATCTCACATTGGCAAGAGCAGTCTGCGTGCAGGCAAGCAGACCCCGAAATGTTCTTCCCGATTGGATCCACCGGTTCGGCACTGGATCGAATTCACATCGCGAAGATGCTCTGTGAGAGCTGCAAGGTCACCGAGACCTGCCTCAACTACGCATTGGAAACCAACCAGGAGGCGGGCGTGTGGGGTGGGTATGCCGAAGACGAACGCCGGCGCCTTCGTAAACGCTGGCTTGCCGAACGCCGCAAAGCACGCATAGGCGTCTAGCCGGACGCCTCCGGGCTGTTCAGAGGTTTCCGCGTTCGGCCTGGTCCCGCTCGATGGCTTCGAACAGCGCTTTGAAGTTTCCCTCACCAAAACCGATCGCTCCGCGCCGTTCGATGAATTCGAAAAAGAACGTCGGCCGGTCCTGCATCATGCGGGAGAAGATCTGCAGGAGGTAACCGCCGTCGTCCTGATCAACCAGAATCCCGAGACGCTTGATGGTCGCAACATCTACATCCAGGTCCGGGACCCGGTTCCGGACTTCTTCGTAGTAGCTGTCGGGAACCGACATGAGACCGAGGCCGCGTTCGCGGCCCGCTTCTACCGTCGACACCAAATCCGACGTGGCTATCGCAAGATGTTGCACGCCTGGCGATCGATAGAAGTCGAGGTATTCCTCGATCTGCGATTTGCGCAATCCGACGGCAGGCTCGTTGATCGGAAGCCGTATTACTCCCGTTCCGTCCCACACGACTTTGGACATCAATGCCGAATACTCGGTAGAAATGGCTTCGTCGTCGAAATGCCGAAGAAGAACAAACCCGAATACCCGCTCATAGAAGTCAACCCATGCATCCATCTCCCCGAGCATGACGTTCGCTACGACGTGGTCGATCCGCTCCAGACCAATGGGTACGGCGATCGAATCTGATCGAACTTTGAATCCAGGAGGAGGCCACATGATGTCTGGATTCTCAATCAAGGAATGCACGGTATCTCCGTAAGCCTTGATGGAGGCCGACTTCCACTTGCCCCGATCATCTTCGGTGACGGACGCCGACGAGACGACCTCGGCGCCATGCGACATGGTGTAGTCGAGAGCAGCCTCGGCGTCGGGAACGTGAATGGCGACATCTCTCACGCCCGGGCCATGAAGTTTGAAATGCTCAGCGATCTCACCTTCCGGTTCGAGTGTCGAGGTCAACAGAAGTCGAACATCTCCCTGCTGGAGCGCATAGCTCGCACGGTCGCGAACGCCCGTCTCCGGGCCCCGGTAGCCAACAATTCTGTACCCGTGGATCGCGCGGTAGTAATGGGCGGCCTGATATGCGTTACCAACCCAGAACTCGACATGATGGAAACCGAGTATCGGAAACTCTTCCCGGTGATTGTCGATTGCAGAATTTTGCGAGGGTGTTGAGGTCATCGGCTATCCCTTTCGATACCGGTGGGCGTGACCGGGGACTGAGCGGCTCCGGATCGGGCCTCCGGAGCGGGCTCGGGATTGAGCGCCTCCGACCTGGTACACGCGACCACACGTGACCACATTCTACCGATCGAGATGTAGCTTCCAGTGAGCCATGATCGAGTCGCTCGTGCACACACACGGACGGAACGAGGCCATCGGCTTCACGACGAGAAACCAGGAGATGCTCATGGAAGAAACACTCACCGAGGAGTTGGCCGGCGTCACCTACGCCGCCGAAGAAGGAATGCACGGGGCATTCGGCCCCGACGCATTCGGGATACGGGCCGAATCGTTTGCAAGGTTTTTTGGCACGCCGAAGTTCTTGATCGGTCAAACCATCGTGGTGCTGGTATGGATACTTCTGAATGCTGTAGCCGTAACGATGCGTTGGGACCCATATCCGTTCATCCTCTTGAATCTCGCTTTCTCATTGCAGGCTGCCTACGCCGCGCCATTGATCCTTCTCGCACAAACCCGCCAGGCTGATCGTGACAAGGCGCTCAGTGATGCCGACCTCCAGCACCGGGAGGAGCTGGCACTTGCCGGAGCCAGACGTCAGGACATCCTGATTGAGCAGACGGGACTTCTGCGTGAGCTACTCGAGGCGAATACCAACCTCACCGAACAAGTTCGGCGCTTGACGCTCGATATCCACGGGTCCGTGGTTGGGGCCTGACAGCGGCACCTCGCAAAGTCTGAGCTCAGAGACCGACGATCCGCTCCCGATCTCCCTCGATGTGGATGTAGGCGATATGTGTCACCACGAGACCAATCCGATCTCCATGCGACTCCGCCCACACCAGTCCGCCGTCGCCCGTGAGAGCATCTTCGATGGACTTCACGAACGCCTTTTCATCTTCGACGTCGACCTCGATTTCACGAGCCGAGTTGATGATGCCGATGCGTACGTTCATGGTGTTTCTCCTAGCTGATGATGAGTTCGGGATGGGCCCGAAGGCGCGGTTTCAGGGATTCAATGGATTCGGCGATATGGCGAAACGAGGTTGCTGATTCAGAGTCCGGGGCGGCGACGAGGATCGGTCTGCCCGCATCTGCGCCCTCCCGCATCGCCGACAGGAGGGGAATCTGGCCGAGGAGCGGAACGCCCAACTGCTCAGCGAGTGCGGCACCGCCACCACTGCCAAAAATGTCGTAGCGAACGCCATCGTTGCCGGTGAAAAAGCTCATGTTTTCGATCACACCGAGCACCTCTTGATTCACCTTCTCCGCCATGAGTCCGGCACGTTTGGCAACCCTCTGCGCCGTCAACTGGGGTGTTGTGACGACGACCATCTGTGCCCTGGGAAGGAATTGGCTGATCGAGATGCTCACGTCGCCTGTCCCGGGCGGCAGATCGAGCAACAGATAGTCGAGGTCGCCCCAATAGACGTCGACCAAAAACTGCTCGAGTGCCTTGTGGAGCATCGGACCCCGCCAGATGACCGCCTGCCCGTCCTGAACGAAATAGTCCATGGACATGACCCGCACTCCATGAGCTTCGGGCGGAATGATCATTTGCTCGATCACGGTCGGGTTGCGATCGATGCCGAGCATTTTTGGAATCGAGAAACCCCAGACGTCTGCGTCGATGACGCCGACCGTCTTGCCGAGATCGGCCAGAGCAACTGCAAGGTTGGTCGTCACGCTCGACTTGCCAACGCCACCTTTGCCAGACGCAATCGCCAGCACCCTGGTCCTCATGTCGATGCGCACCTCGCGCGACGTATTCGGACCCCCGCCGAGCAAAGCCTGCAGTTCTGCTCGATCCGCATCACTCATGACCGTGAAATCGACGACAGCCGTTCCGGTGCCTGGCACGGACGATATGGCGGCTGCCACATCGGCCTCCAGCTGATCCTTGAGCTGATATCCCGGCACCGTCAACGCAAGGAGAACGCGAACCTCTCCGCCGTTACCAACTTCGACTTCGCGGACCATGTTGAGATCGTTGAGAGTGCGATGAATCTCTGGATCTTCAACCTGACCGATTGCTGCGCGCAGCGCTTCTTCATCAACCATGCATCACCTTTGAGGAATCGAATGGGGAGTGTAGCCAGGGCCTGAAATCACGCTCCGTCGACGGCGCGCTCACAGCAGGGCCCGCTGCCAGAGCGCCGCAATGTCCATCGTCAATGCCACACCGATATGCAACACTGCTCCGAGCCAGATGGACTCCTTCCGAAGTGAGAGCACTCCCAGCACTGCCCCCGCCACCACCGCGCCGAGTGCCTCGAGTGGCGGTTTCGTGAAATGGATCATCATGTACGGCACGACCATCACCCATACTGCCGCCGTGCCACCCAATGAGTCCTTGAGACTGTGCACCATGAAACCGCGGAAGAAGAACTCCAGACCGACAAACTGGAGCCCGTAGGCGATCCACCACGGCCACATTTCTCCGATACCGCTATCCGGGACGAAGAACGGATACTTGGCCTGGAAGCTCGACAGATTCGAAACGATCAGCACGAGCGGGATCATGACCAACAGCATCGATCCGTAGATCAACAGATCCCGGCCCTTCGGCAGCTTGACACCCATATCCGACACGGGTTGTTTCAAGAACCACCTGAGCGTCACGACCGGGATCACTGTGTACGTGGCGAATCGAGCAAAACCCCAGGTCATCCACCGGCCGCGCCCGGCTACATCGAGCTCCGGGGTCCAGAAGCGGTTCATGTACAACACGGCACACGCTGCCAGCAACACGATGGCCACCCGATCAAGAGATAGGTCGCGCCACAGTTGCTTCGCCTCGACCGTCATCTCACGAAGCTACCGGACTTCGACGCGTCACAATGCCGCGGCAAAGCGAACTCGCGCTGAAGCCAGTCATCTGAGGCGTGACAGGCGTACATTGCCAATCGCCGCATTCGAATAGCCGGAGTTCATTGCCGGTTTTTCCGTGACCGCTCCCACACCTCCAGCCAATCGAGCATCTCAGCCGATTGATCCTGCTCATCTTCCTCCAGCAGGCTCGCCAGCCCCTCATTGACTGCCTTGCGAAAACGACGACCCACGCGTTTCATGAACCCGACGACCCCCACGATCGCCAGTCCGGCAAGACCCACAATGAGCACCGAAGCCAACAATCGGGCGAGGAGCGGCCCGAAGAAGACGAGCAGCATGATCAGCCAGATCGCCCGCTTCCGATTGGGCTTGGTGCTCGATTTGACTTCCACCAGCGTGCGGCGTCCATCCCGCTGCTGTACGGCCTCGACCATGGCGTCGATTCTCCGGTTCATACGCTGCTGAATGCGCTCTTCGACCCGCTTCATCGCTTCTTCAACGTCGATGTCGGATCGATCGACGATGACACCGCCACGAACCTCGTCGGGCACCGTGAGTCGCTCTGTGAGTGACGGGTTGCGATCGAGCTCGGTGTCGAATTCTTCGAGCAGTGCCTGACGGAGCGACGCTTCGCTCACCCCGACCTCGCGTGCGATCTTGACGAGTTCTTCGTAGTCGAACGTATCTTCGTTTCGGGCGCGGTGCTCGGCTTCAGCCTGGATCGCCCGGCCCAGGATCCGTTCGGCCATCGGAGCCGAAACGGCGTCGAGCGAGTCCATCAGCTCTTCGGCGGCGCGTTCCTGACGTTGGCGCCGGTTGATCGATTCATAGGTCACCGGGCGATCATACGGTGAGCCTCGCATCGGCGTTACGTCTGCCGCTGTGGCAGCTATCACCCAGCATCCGAGCTACCAGGTACCCACACCGCGTCGGTAGCTTCTGAGGCCCATGAGACTTGTCCGTTTCGCAGCGTTGATCTCCCTCTTGGCTTTTGGCTGTACCCGTCAACCGGAGACGGCTCCATCGACCACCACTACCTCAACGACCACCTCGACCTCTGGGACGATCTCGACGCAGGCGCCGGCCTGTGCCGATGCGGGCCCGGGCGGGAATACAGCCGTGCAATCGAGCGCCCATGGCTCATTCGATCAAACCGACCAACAGCGGGAGACAGCGATTGCCCGCGACGAAGATGGTGCCTGGTGGCTGCTCATCGAAGGCGGGCCTCCCCGCAGCATGAGTGGCATATCGTTTCCACCCGATGCGTTCGAGACGTTCGCGGAGGCACGGTCCTTCCGCATCGAATTCGTGACGGACCTCACCGGCGACGGCATCGACGAGCTCATCATCGATCCGGGACTTGGCAACGATCAGCGCCTCTATCCGGTACAGCTCACCAGTTGTTCCGCGCGGACCATCCCGACCGGCGACGGACAGCCGTTCTTTTTCGAGGTTGCAAGCGGCTTCACCTACGAAGCCTCTTACGCATGCTGGTCGGTGGAGGATTCGCTCGGAATCGTAACAACGGTGGCGAGAGGCCCGCGTGAC
The DNA here is from genome assembly GCA_041567895.1 of Acidimicrobiia bacterium. GTDB lineage: Bacteria > Actinomycetota > Acidimicrobiia > Spongiisociales > SHLN01 > JABDOU01. The sequence continues at coordinate 2,417 of JBFGAX010000052.1, read as the reverse complement.
GAATCAGGGTTCATCGATGGCGAGGTGACCAAGACCGGATGGCGCTACGAGAACGGGGTCATGCAAGCCGTCGATTTGACGGCAGCTACGCCCGTCACGGTGGTGTGCCCCGGCCGACCCTGACGGATCGACCGGGATTACAAGCGGGCCAATCGAAGACATCGCTGCAAATGGCTGGACCTATGACGGAGCTAGGTGATCAACGACCTACGAGGGTTCGGCTCGAATGTCAATCAGGTGTCCGGGCCACTCCTAGAGCGACCCGGACCAATCCTGCCAATAATGCCGTTATGCCGAACGCTCAGTCATGACCCGGTTCCAACCTTGAACCAACCAATGATTGGCTCGTGGTCGCTTCCGACCACATCGGAAAATCTCCGGGGGAAGTCGACGTTGACATGAACGATGTCAAATTTCGCCTGCGCGGCCAGATTCTGAGTGGCGAACATGTGGTCGAGCACCTGTGAATTCCCTTCGAAGATGAACGTGTACGTGTTGTCGTCGTGGTTCCTCAGAGGCTCCAGAATGTCATCGCCCGGCAAGATCTCTGCGAGATCGTTTGTCCATTGGAACGTGTTGAGGTCGCCGGCAACGATGACGTGTTTGTCATCATCCTGGTCTAGCCACCACTCTGTTACTTCGTTCATCGCCAACGATTGTGCTTCGCGTGCGTCCTCGGCAGCTTGCACAAACGGCTGCGGGCCGCCAAAGATCGGACTCGAGCCGAACCGAGAGCTGAAGTGATTGTTGATGACCACGATCTCTTCGCCGTTGAACTCGAACACCGCTTCCAGCGGATCCCGGGAGAAGTCAAACGCGGTGTTGACCGACACCCCACGAGCCGCCAGGACGTCACGCGTGAGTCCGGTGTACCCGACCAGATCCACACGATCCGGGTTGTACAGGAAGGCGTTGCGAATGTTCCCAAACGGCGCTCCACCGAACACATCAGGACCGTCCGCCGGAGTCTGGGTCGTCTCCTCCAGTGGCGGCACGTCGATGAACTCGTAGGTCGGGCCACCCGCCGCCACGATGTCGTCGACCAGCAGCTGCAGCGTCAAGTCTGCGTTTAAGCACTCGGGAAATTCGCCGTCAGGGCACGGGGTCGTGCCGTTGTTGTCCTGGATCTCCTGGAGGGCGATCACATCCGGCGACCGAAGGTTGTCGACGATCTGTTCGGCCACCAGCGCCCGTTGGGCATCGTCACTTGACGTGGCACTCAGATTCAGCACGTTGTACGAGGCTACGCTCAACCTACCAGCCCGTACGGGAGCATTTTCGGGCGTCAAGGCTCCGGGCGCCTTGACGAGCCCGTTCTCAACCGGGAACGCATTCACCTCGAAGTTTCCGAAGCTGTAACCGACCACGCCGCTGATATCTCGCAGCTTGTCGCCGACCTCAACTCCCGGGTAGTTGTTGGTTCCGAAGATGGTTCCGTCGAGCTGAATCTGGATCCGCTCTGGATTCTGATCACCGCGATTGTCGGGATCGGGTTGTAGCTCGATTCCCCCTCGCTGGGTCCGCGCGTCACGAGGAGCAACGTCCTTGCCGTTGTCGGCCAGCACCCACAGCTCGGCGCTGAAGTTTCCGAACTGACGGATACCCGACACCGCCACCGGCTTGTTGATGTGGACCAGCATTCCTTCGAGCGATTCATAGAAATCGATGGCGTCGCTGTCAGGATCGTACAGACCGGCGTCAAACTGCAGATTGACCGGCAGCTCATCATCACTGATCACGACCTCATTGGGGGGCACACGGCCACCTCGTCCGATCACGACCGGTTCAGGCAGGGCGTTACCACTCGATAACACCGTGACGGTGGGACGGAAAAAGTTCGTAAGGGACAGGTTGCCGGTGGATGCTCCGCCAGGAATGAACTCCGACGGTCGACCAGTTATCTCGACGAGATCGCCGACTGCGACCGAATCACCCCTTGGTTGGCTTACTTCGATGCCGTCCGACGTCGCGGAATCTCCGTCCCCCACGGGATCCTGAACAAAGAACGCGCCGCCGAAGCGGACAGCGGTAACAATTCCGGTAGTTACGACGGTCTGACCAGCCACGGGGCTTTGGTGCCCGGCTCCCTGGATGTCGTAGATCGGCGTGATGTGCGCGTCAGCTGATGCACCTATCGCCGGAATCAGGGTCAGTGCCATGGCCAACGAAACAAATAGGGCGGTCAATCGCCTTCGAGCACTCATCGAGGTTCCTCTCGGTCAATGAGGGCACGTCGCGCAACCCTCCCTTACTCCGCCCTCAACCCTAATACCACTACGGGTGGGTGTGCGGCATTATTAGCGGTACCGCGAGCAGCGGTACGGTGGCTACGTTGTGTCGCCGAACAGGGCTGACATGCCCAGGAGGTTTTGGACCATATCGGCGAACATGCCGAGGGAATCGAAGAGGGTCTCGTT